>CANHNH010000005.1 GCA_947461995.1 Candidatus Nanopelagicaceae bacterium | reverse complement strand
TTGATGTCGGACTCAAAGGCGTCGAGTTCATTGCAATTAATACTGATGCACAACATTTGTTAATGAGTGATGCTGATGTGAAATTAGATATCGGTCGTAAATCAACTCGTGGACTCGGTGCAGGTGCTGCGCCAGAAAAAGGTCGCGAAGCAGCACTTGATCACATAGATGAAATTGAAGAAATTTTGCGCGGAGCAGATATGGTTTTCGTTACCGCAGGAGAAGGTGGCGGAACAGGTACAGGCGGTGCGCCAGTTGTCGCAAAGATTGCGCGCGAAATTGGCGCGCTAACAATTGGTGTTGTTACAAAACCATTTAGTTTTGAAGGAAAGATTCGTACTGCACAAGCAGAAGAGGGTATCGAAGCACTTCGTTCTGAAGTAGACACACTCATTGTTATTCCAAATGATCGATTACTTGCAATCTCTGATCGCTCCATTACTGCAGTTGATGCATTTAAGAGTGCGGATCAAGTGTTGCTCTCCGGTGTACAAGGAATTACAGAAATAATTACTCAACCTGGTTTGATTAACCTTGACTTTGCAGATGTAAAAACTGTTATGACTGGTGCAGGTTCTGCGCTCATGGGAATCGGTTCTGCTCGTGGTGAAAACCGTGCAATACGCGCTGCCGAACTTGCAATCTCAAGCCCACTTCTTGAAGCATCCATTGATGGTGCGATGGGAGTGCTTCTTTCTGTTGCTGGTGGTTCTGATCTTGGTCTGTTTGAAATCAATGAAGCGTGCGAACTCGTACAAGCAGCGGCACATCCAAACGCAAAAATTATCTTTGGAACAACGATTGATGATGCATTGGGCGATGAAGTTCGCATCACAGTAATTGCTGCTGGTTTTGATGGTGGAGAACCTAAAAAGGTTTCTGTCCCAGTAATCAATGCAGCAACCTTGGCTGGTAACGCTAACCCGGTACCAAGTAATGATCCATTGGCAGTAGCTCTAGATCTTGAATCTGATTTCACACCTCGTCCTCGCGTTACCTTTGAAGAACTCGTTGCTGAAGATGAAATTGATGTTCCAGATTTCATGAAATAAGAGTGAGCTTTACATTCTTCACAGATCGCCTTGGCGGAAATAGCCAAGGCGATTTTTCTTCCCTGAATTTAGCGCTCCATGTTGATGATGATTCTGCAACAGTTCTGCTCAACAGAGCTTTAATTGATAAGGAACATGGAAAGACTGTCTACATGAATCAGGTTCATGGAGATGACATTGGGATTATTTCGGAGTATTCCGATCAAGTCCTTACATGTGATTCACTCGTAACCACAGTTCCTGGAATTACTTTGGCAGTTTTGACTGCAGATTGCATCCCACTTCTGCTTTCCAGCGAAAAAGTTATCGCCGCTGTCCATGTGGGCAGGCGTGGCCTGGTAAATGGAGTTGCTACCAAAACTGTTCTGAAGATGCGCGAACTAGGAGCGCTTTCAATTACAGCAACTCTTGGTCCTTCAATTTGCGGTACCTGCTATGAAGTTGACCAAAATACATTTAATGAAGTCATTGCTAGTTATCCAGAGGCAAAGAGCGTCACTTCATTGGGTACGCCAGCGTTAGATCTTGCTCGGGCCTTAGTTGGTGATCTCAAGAATTTATCCATCGACTGCATAGTTGATTCTCGATGCACGCTTGAAGATTCACATCTTTTTTCCTACCGCAGATCCCATCGCACAGGGCGTCAAGCGGGTTTAATTAGATTATGACTTCGCGTTATGAAGAAATTGCCGGCAATTTGGCCAGAGTCCAAGAAGAGATTCACGTGGCTACAAAATCATGCAATCGCACGGTAGATGAAGTTACTTTAATTGCTGTGACAAAAACCTTTCCTGCTAGTGACGTACACATTCTGGCTAGTCTGGATGTTCATCATTATGGAGAAAATAGAGATGGTGATGCGGCGCCGAAGGCAGCTGCCGTTCCTGGCACATGGCATTTTCAGGGACAGATCCAGAGCAACAAATTGAAATCGATTGCTTCGTGGGCACACGTAATTCATTCACTCGATGAGCAACGGCACATAATCGCTCTGGATAAAGTTGCGCCACATCGCATCGGAGTATTCCTGCAGGTGTCCCTTGATGGTGCTCAGGGCAGGGGAGGAGCACTGCCCTCTGATTTGTCTGCACTGGCAGATTCGGTGCTGCAATCTACGAACCTCGATTTAATGGGACTTATGGCAGTTGCCCCACTTGATCAAAGCAGTGATGAAGCATTTGAAAAACTAGCCACAATTCATTCAATTTTTAAGGTTTCATACCCCACTGCAAAGTACCTATCTGCCGGCATGAGCAATGACTTTTCGCAAGCGATTACCCATGGTGCGACACATATCAGGGTAGGTAGTTCAATCCTCGGTTCCCGGCCTGCACCCCAGTAACCTTTTAACCATGTCGAATGCAATGCGCCGTGTCGCAAACTACCTTGGTTTAGTTGATGACCCAGAAATTCAAAGCACAGTAGATAGTTCATCTACTCGCGTTCCAGATGTTCGTATTCGCACTCGCGAAGCGCGTCACATCGCACCTGTTGCTCACAACGAATCCACTCCACAATTAGAACTTCCAACACTTGATCGCATTATTACTTTGCATCCACGTTTTTATAACGAAGCTCGTACCATCGGTGAGCACTATCGCCTTGGTAATCCAGTAATCATTAACTTAACTGACATGGATGAATCAGAACGCAAGCGCCTTGTAGATTTTGCAAGTGGACTTGTATTTGGTCATCACGGAACGATCGAACGTGTAACTTCAAAAGTTTTCTTGCTCTCACCAGCAAATGTAAAAGTAAGTAGCGAAGACAAAACCGCCGCTGCTGAAGCAAGTTTCTTTAACCAGAGCTGATTCTTTTTTCATGTTACGTATCGGTGCGATACTTCACTTAATACTGCAACTATTTCTCTTTGCTTTATTGGCTCGTTTAATTTTGGATTACGCTCGAATGTTCAAGCCATCATGGCGTCCGAGTGGAATTGTTTTATTCTTCGTCGAGGCCATCTACACAATAACTGATCGCCCAATGAATTTCGTTCGTAGATTTGTTCCACCGCTACGTCTAGGCGGAGTTTCACTTGATTTATCATTCATCGTATTGTTCTTTGCAATACAGATGTTGATGCCACTCGTTCTTTTAATTTAACTCTTTACAAGCGTTGCATTAAATCCAAGTTCGCCTTCGACCAGAGGCAAAGAATTATCGCGTGTAAAATCTGTCGCCAAAACTTCTGCACTGATGTGATCTAGGGCAGCAACAACGGCGCCGGAAACGACATCAGGTGCGTTCCAAGTAACACGAATGCGATCTGAAATATCAAAGCCATTTGTTTTACGTGCCTCTTGAATGAAGCGAATAACTTCACGAACATTTCCGGCTGCAATCAACTCTGGAGTTAAGGCAAGGTCCAAGGCGACGCTTTCGCCCTCGTGACTGGCAACCATCCAACCTGTGCGCGGAACTTCGGTGATAACTAAGTCATCTAAATCTATGCTCCAAGTATCAACGTCTGCGCTGCCCTTCGTGCGCAAAGTTTTAACAAGTGTTGTGGCATCTGTTGCTGCAATTGCTTTAGCGATGGCTTGAACTTCTGGACCAAATTTTGCACCAAGAGTGCGAAAGTTAGCTTTTATTGAGATGTCTACAAGATCTCCATCTGCATCGGCGATATCGGCCAAGTCTGCAACGTTTAATTCATCAGCAATTTGTTCGCGCATATCACTTGGCAACGCCGCCCAACCACTTGCGGCAATGAGTGCACGCTGTAACGGTTGGCGAATTTTGATTCCAGATTCGGCGCGAGCAGCTCTGCCGAGTTCAACAATTCGTCGAGTCAGCGCAACTTGTGCAGAGAGTTGTGTATCGATATCTGATGCATTTGCTATGGGAAAATCTGTGAGATGAACAGAAGTGGCTACAGTTGAATCAACTGGGCGCACGAGTTCTTGCCAGACATGTTCTGAGATAAATGGAACCATCGGTGCGAGCAGTTGTGTCAACGTTGTAAGACATTCATGAAGGGTTGCAAGGGCAGCCACATCGCCATCCCAGAAACGTCGACGTGAGCGGCGGACATACCAATTAGAAAGATCATCAATGAATTGAGCGAGTGCTTTTCCCGCACCTTGTGAATCAAAATCACTAAGACAGCGATCTACTTCATTAGTTAATAACGAAAGCTCAGAAATAATCCATCGATCCATTACCGGACGTGTATTGCGCGCAGGAGATTGCGATAGTTCAAAGTTCGACGCTTGCGCATAGAGAGAGTGAAAAGAGATTGTGTTCCAGTAGGTAAGCAGCGTTTTACGAACAACATCGCTAATTGCATCGTGACCAACACGGCGAGCAGACCATGGTGATCCCGCTGCCAACATGTACCAGCGAACTGCGTCCGCCCCATGTTGATCCATAAGCGCCATAGGTTCAATTACGTTTCCTAGATGTTTGCTCATCTTGCGGCCATCTTTATCCAAGATATGACCAAGACATAGAACATTTTCATAGGAAGACTTATCAAAAACCAAAGTTCCGATGGTCATCAATGTGTAGAACCAACCTCGGGTTTGATCGATAGCTTCGCAAATAAAATCAGCGGGATAAGCAGCTTCGAATTTCTCTTTACTACCCTCTTGATGCGGATATCCCCATTGCGCAAAAGGCATCGCACCAGAGTCATACCAGCAGTCAATAACTTCAGGAACGCGCACCATAGTTTCTGAGCATTCGGTGCATGCAAAGGTTATGTCATCAACAAATGGACGATGTGGGTCAAGTGTTGATAACTCTTGACCGGCACGTGATCCAAGATCTGCCAGTGATTCGATGCAGACTTCGTGCTTGTTTTCGCATCGCCAGATAGGAAGTGGAGTACCCCAATAACGATTACGCGAAAGCGCCCAATCAATATTGTTGTTGAGCCAATCGCCATATCGTCCAGTTTTAATCGTCTCTGGATACCAATTAGTTGCGGCGTTTTCGCGCAGTAGTTCATCTTTAATCGAAGTAGTTCGGATGTACCACGATGGTTGTGCGTAATAAATAAGTGCTGTGTGACATCTCCAGCAATGTGGATATGAGTGTTCATAAGGTTGATGGCGATACAAAAGGCCACGCGTCTTTAATTCTTTGACCAGTGGCTTATCTGCATCTTTGAAAAACATTCCACCCACAAGAGTTACATCTGCAAGGAAGTGACCATCTGGAGCAACAGGATTTACAACTGGCAACCCATAGGCACGACATACTTGTAAATCATCTGCGCCAAATGCGGGGGATTGGTGAACCAATCCCGTTCCATCCTCTGTAGTTACGTAATCGGCAAGGACTACGTAGTGAGCATCTGGAATTTCTACGAAATCAAATGGCCTTGAATACGTTGTTCGCTCAAGATCTTTACCGAGTATTTTCGAGAGAATCTGAACTTCTCCCTGCAGTTTTTCAAGTAAAGGCTCTGCGACAATTAAAACTTCAGATTTTTCTTCATGTGTAACTTTGGCAACAACGTATGTCACAGTTGGATTAACCGCGATAGCTGTATTTGAAACAAGCGTCCACGGAGTAGTTGTCCAGACAAGTAGAGCCGCCCCTAATTCTTGAAGCGCTCCGGATGTAATTGGAAAGCGAACATAGACTGAAGGATCGGTAACAGTTTCATATCCTTGTGCTAATTCGTGATCAGATAAACCCGTTCCACAGCGCGGGCAATATGGCGCTACGCGGTGATCTTGTACAAGTAAACCCTTTTTGTGAATTTCGGAAAGACTCCACCAAACACTTTCAACATATGCCGGTGCCATCGTCCAATACGCTTGATCGAAATCAACCCAGAAGCCCATACGATTTGTCATCGCTGCAAATGCATCAACGTGACGTGTAACTGATTCGCGGCACTTGTCATTGAATTGCGAGATTCCAAATTTTTCGATGTCACCTTTGCCGCTAAAGCCCAACTCTTTTTCTACTGCAATTTCAACTGGAAGTCCGTGACAATCCCATCCCGCTTTACGAACAACTTGCTTGCCCTTCATTGTGTGAAAGCGCGGAAAGACATCCTTAAATGCTCGTGCTTCGATGTGGTGAGTACCTGGCATTCCGTTTGCAGTTGGAGGACCTTCATAAAATGCCCAGGTAGGTGCACCGTCTCGGCCTGAAATAGATTTTTCGAAAATTGCATTAGTGCGCCAGAAATCAAGGATTGAGTGCTCCATTGCTGGAAGATCGATCTGGGCTGAAATCGGGCGAAATACCATAAGGTCGCAAGTCTATTCCATGCTCACGTGCAACTTTATTCGTGGCGAAGTTGGTACTCGCGCCGTAATCGGCATAAGGTGCGCGGCGTGCCTAAGAAACCTTTGAAAAAAGCTATTAAGAAAGCGGTTAAAAAGGCTGCCGTAAAATCAGTAAAGAAAGCGCCAGCGAAGAAGCCTGCTAAAAAGGCTCCAGCAAAGAAAGCGCCAGCGAAGAAGGTAGCTGCAAAGAAGGCACCTGTAAAAGCCGCTGCTAAAAATCCTGGACGCCCCTTTCCATCAAAGACAACGTTGACTGTCGATGAAAAATCTCAGACTGTCAGTGTAAAAACAATCGTTGCACCAGCTACTACTCCAGTTATTGAAGAACGTCGACTAGTAATGCCGCCGCCTGCTCGTCCTGTAAAGAGTGGAAAGAAAGTTGCACCACTTAAGCCGATCAAACAAGCACCCACTCCCATCGTTGTTTCTGAGAGCGAGTCGGCATGGAGTGCTGCAGAACTTAAGGCTATGCGCAGCGAATTAGCTAAAGAGCTAGTGCGTCTTCAAGCAGATCTTTCAACAGTTGAACGTGAGATGGATGCGCTGATCGCTGATGCCGGAGATGGCGCAGGCGATGATCAAGCAGATGCTGGTACTAAAACATTTGAACGCGAACATGAAATGTCATTAGTAATCAATGCACGCGACATGGTTTTACAGACAGAACGCGCACTCGAGCGGATTGACACAAAGACATACGGCAATTGCGAAGAGTGCGGCGCAGCAATCGGCAAAGCACGTTTACAAGTTTTCCCACGCGCAACACTCTGCATGCACTGCAAGCAGAAAGAGGAACGGCGCTAACAATGCGCCCGTGGCGCACGCTCTATCTCATCGCCTGGGTTGTGTGGTTATTTGATCTAGGTACAAAAGTATGGGCTGAGAAAGTTTTATCCTCTCGAGCCAACATTGAAATTCTTGGTTCCTTTCTACAACTCACATTTATCCGAAACTCTGGTGCCGCATTTAGCATTGGTGCTGGAAAGACAATCATCTTTACGATATTTGCTCTGTTGGTTTTGATTCTTATCGTGCGCTTTGCTCCGGTAATCACATCCAAGGGTTGGGCGGTTGTATGCGGCCTCGTTCTCGGTGGAATTCTGGGAAACCTCACCGATCGAATTTTTCGGGCACCTAGCTTTTTACAAGGACACGTTATTGATTGGATTCAACTGCCGCGTTGGCCAGTATTTAACGTGGCAGATAGCGCTATTGTGATTGCAGCAGCAACTGCATTTATCCTGACTATTCGAAACATTGCACCAATTACACCCGGAGTTTTACCTAAAGACGAAAGTTGATCATGAGTCGAGTTTTACGCACTTTGTCCGTCCCAGAAGGCGTGGCAGGTGAACGCATCGATAGCGCACTGACAAGAGTGCTCGGACTCTCTCGTGCATCGGTAGTGCGCTTACTCGAAGATGGCGACATCACGACATCTGGAAAAGCAATGACTAAATCAGACAAAGTTGCAGCGGGACAAATCATTGAAGTGCTTATGCCGGAGGAGAAAAACTCCGAACCAATTCCTTTAACACCGATTCCAGGTCTCTCAATTATTTACAATGACGAATCAATTGTTGTCATCGATAAGCCAGTAGGTTGTGCGGCTCATCCAAGTCCTGGTTGGGAAGGTCCAACTGTTGTCGGAGCCCTCAGTGCTGCTGGTTACACAATTTCCACAAGTGGCCCAGCAGAGCGAGCTGGAATTGTGCATCGATTAGATGTTGGCACCAGCGGATTAATGGTCGTTGCAAAAACTGATCAAGCCTACACATTTCTTAAAGAAGCTTTTAGATCGCGAACTGTCACAAAGATTTATCACGCATTAATTCAAGGTCACATGGATCCAAGTACCGGAACAATTGATGCACCTATTGATCGCCATCCAAAAGAAGATCATCGTTTTGCAGTTGTTGCCAATGGCAAAGAGAGTATTACGCACTATGAAGTAATCGAATTTTATCGTGGAGTTTCACTCGTTAAAGTTGAATTAGAAACTGGACGAACGCATCAGATTCGAGTCCACTTCTCTGCTCTGCGTCACCCACTAGTCGGTGACCTTACCTACGGCGCTGATCCAGTATTGGCTGCATCACTAGAAATGTCTCGTCCATGGTTACATGCAATGAACCTCGAATTAACACATCCTCGTAGCGGTGAGCGCTTAGCCTTTACTGCGCCATATCCACCTGATCTCACAAATGCTCTGGCGTTGCTTTCCAGCGCAGTTCTTCCGTAGCGACTAACCTCACCACCAATGTCATCTTTTGCCCACCTTCATGTTCATACCGAGTATTCGATGCTCGATGGTGCCGCACGCGTAGGCGATCTCGTAGCAGAAGTTGCTCGCCAAGAGATGCCTGCAATTGCAATGACAGATCACGGCAATGTATTTGGTGCATTTGATTTTTATAAACAAGCTAAAAAAGTTGGCGTAAAACCAATCATCGGTATCGAAGCCTATGTCGCACCTGAATCTCGTTTTGAAAAGAAACGCGTCAAGTGGGCCGATGGTGGGCAAGATGATGTCTCTGGTGGCGGTGCATATACGCACATGACGATTCTGGCTGAAAATAATGAAGGCCTTTCAAATCTATTTAGACTCTCTTCCCTTGCATCCCTTGAAGGCTATTACTACAAACCAAGAATGGACCGAGAGTTACTCACGAGATATTCAAAAGGTTTAATCGCAACAACTGGATGTCCGGGTGGAGAAATTCAAACGCGTATTCGCATGGGCGCATTTAAAGAAGCAGTAGCAGCAGCATCTGATTATCGAGATATTTTCGGTGCCGAAAATTTCTTTCTAGAAGTTATGGATCACGGCATTGATATCGAATCGCGAGTAAAAGCAGACTTACTTAAATTAGGTAAAGAACTCGGATTGCCATTGCTTGCAACAAATGATCTGCACTACACATTTAATGAGGATGCACGATCTCATGAAGCGCTTTTATGTGTGCAATCAGGTTCCACATTGGCCGACCCTAAGCGCTTTAAATTCGATAACGATGAGTTTTATCTAAAGACTCCTGCGCAGATGCGAGAATTGTTTAAGGAAATCCCCGAAAGCTGCGATAACACCCTTTTAATTGCCGAACGTTGCAACGTTACTCTGCGTGAAGGTGAGAATCTACTTCCACAATTTGAAGTTCCTGTCGGTGAAACAGAGGATTCTTGGCTAACCAAAGAATCAGAACGCGGATTAATAGATCGCATGGGTGCTCGAGCAACTGATGCGCACCGAGCACGCTTGGCTTATGAATTAGATGTCATGATCAAGATGGGCTTTCCTGGTTACTTCTTAGTCGTTGCCGACCTCGTTGCGCACGCAAAGAAAGTTGGAATCCGTGTAGGTCCTGGTCGAGGTTCAGCAGCTGGTTCACTTGTTGCGTATGCACTTGGCATCACCGGACTTGATCCACTTGAGCATGGTTTGCTTTTTGAGCGATTCCTGAATCCAGAACGTATTTCTATGCCAGATATCGACTTGGACTTCGATGAACGCAGACGCAGCGAAATGATTCGTTATGCAACCACTAAGTACGGCGAAGATCGCGTTGCACAAATCATCACCTACGGAACAATTAAATCGAAACAAGCGATTAAAGATTCAACTCGCGTACTTGGTTATCCTTATGCCATTGGAGAAAAACTAACAAAAGCGTTGCCGCCATCTGTAATGGGCAAAGATATTTCACTAGCAGGCGTATTTGATCCAAATAATGATCGCTTTGGTGAAGCAGGAGAGTTTAGAAATCTCTACGAGAGTGATCCAGATTCGAAGACTGTTGTGGATACTGCAATGGGATTAGAGGGTTTGAAGCGCCAGTGGGGAGTCCACGCAGCTGGCGTCATTCTTTCTCGCGAACCTTTATTAGATGTTATCCCTATTCATCGCCGTGAAGCTGATGGATCCATCATTACTCAATTCGATATGGGCGCATGCGAAGCCACTGGATTGCTCAAGATGGATTTCCTAGGACTTCGAAATTTATCTGTGCTCGATGATGCTCTATTAAATATCAAAGCCAATAAAGGCGTTGATGTTGTTCTAGAAGATCTCACCCTCGATGATAAGAAAACATTTGAGCTTTTATCGCGCGGAGATACGTTGGGAGTATTTCAATTAGATGGTGGTCCGATGCGCGCGCTATTGCGAAGCATGTCACCAGATTCTTTCCAAGATATTTCAGCGGTTATTGCTCTGTATCGCCCGGGTCCTATGGGAGAAAATGCCCACAATAACTATGCAGATAGAAAAAATAAGCGTAAACCTGTCGAACCTATTCACGCCGAATTATCAGAAGTGCTTAATGAAATTTTGGGCGATACCTATGGATTAATCGTTTACCAAGAACAAGTTATGGCAATTGCTCAAAAGGTTGCTGGTTTCTCACTTGGTCGCGCAGATCTCCTGCGTAAGGCAATGGGTAAGAAGAACAAAGAGATCCTCGATAAAGAGTACGTTCCATTTGAAGCGGGAATGAAAACAAATGGATTTGGCAACGCGGCCATCAAGAGATTATGGGATGTTTTGATTCCATTCTCTGATTACGCATTTAACCGTGCGCACAGTGCGGGCTACGGAGTTGTTTCATATTGGACCGCTTACCTCAAAGCCAATTACCCAACTGAATATATGGCAGCACTCCTTACATCTGTTCGTGATGATAAAGATAAATCAGCACTGTATTTAAGTGAGTGTCGTCGAATGGGCATTCAAGTATTGCCTCCTGATGTCAATGAATCAGATTCTGAATACACGCCACGTGGCACCGATATTCGATTCGGTCTAGCTGCAATTAGAAATGTTGGCGAGGGTGTTGTTGCTTCCGTTAAGAGTGCTCGTGATGCCAAGGGGCGCTATCAATCATTTGGTGATTTTTTAGCAAAAGTAGATGCTCAAGTGTGTAACAAGAAAACTATTGAATCCCTTATCAAGGCCGGAGCATTTGATTCTCTCGGTAATACTCGTAAAGGTTTAATGGCTGTTTATCTTGAGGCAATTGATTCTGTGATTGAAACTAAACGCGCAGAAGCCATTGGCCAATTTGATTTATTTGGGGCAGAGTCGGCAACTTCCGTTTCTGATGTTGCATTAGATATTCCATCTGGTGAATGGGAGAAAGCCATGTTGCTTTCCTATGAACGCGAGATGTTAGGTCTATACGTTTCAGATCATCCACTGCTCGGCGTTGAACACGTCTTGCGCTCTGGCACAGATATGTCCATTAGTGAATTACTCGACGACGGCGGACATCAAGATCAGATCGTGACAATAGGTGGATTGATAACATCTGTTACACGAAAAGTTACACGTCAAGGTGCGTCGTGGGCTGTTGTAACAATCGAAGATCTAGAAGGATCTATTGAAGCTCTCTTCTTCTCTAATACTTACAATCAATATGCGCTAACACTGACCGAAGATCGAATTGTTTTGATTCGCGGCAGAGTAGACAGACGCGAAGACCAGGTGAGATTTACTGCCCTAGAAATGAAGAGCGCCGATGTCAGTGCAGCCCCAACTGGACCACTTGTAATCACTCTTCCAATAAATCAGTGCACGCCTCCAGTTGTTGATCGGATGAAGGAGATACTTCGTTCGCATCCAGGTAAACGCGAAGTTCATTTACATTTAGATGAGAACGGAATGCTTACTGTGATGAAGTTGGACACTCTCATTACTTCTTCACCTTCACTTAGCGCTGACTTGAAATCAATTCTTGGGCCTAACTGCCTGCAGGGCTAGTAGAATTGGGCATTGCAGTATCCAATTCTTAGTGAGTATGAGGCCCACCGATGATGCGTTTAGTAGACCTTCGTGGTCAGCGCTTATCCAAATCTGGATACCAAGACATAATTCCTCGGGCAGCACTTGATGTTGCAGAAGCGATGAAATTAGTTGAACCAATTTTGCTGCGAGTAAAAAATGGCAATGAAAGCGACTTGATTGCCTTAGCAAAAGAATTCGACGGAGTTGCGCCACAATCAATTAAAGTACCGCGCACAGAACTAACCAAAGCTTTGAAAGAATTAGATCCCGCAATTCGCAGCGCACTTGAATTATCGGCGCAGCGCATCAGAAAAGTGCACAACGATCAAGTGCGCAGTGAAACAATCACAAAAGTTGTTGATGGCGGAAGCGTCACAGAAAAATGGGTCCCAGTAGATCGCGTTGGTTTATATGTACCTGGCGGCCGTGCTGTTTATCCAAGTAGCGTGATGATGAATGTGATTCCTGCGCAAATTGCCAAGGTTTCGAGCATTGCGGTTGCATCTCCTCCGCAAAGCGAATTTGGGGGATTGCCACACCCAACAATTCTTGCAACTTGCGAACTACTCGGCGTGACAGAGGTGTATGCAGTTGGGGGAGCGCAAGCGATTGCACTCTTTGCATATGGAATGGAAAATCTCTGCGAAAAATGTGACCTTGTTACTGGTCCCGGAAATATCTACGTTGCCGCTGCCAAACGTGCGTTGCGTGGAATTATCGGAATTGATTCAGAAGCTGGTCCAACAGAGATTGCAATTGTTGCAGATAGCAGCGCCATTGCCGCCGATGTCGCAGCAGATCTAATTAGCCAAGCAGAGCACGACGTAATCGCGGCTGCCGTTCTCATAACAGATAGTCAAAAATTAATTGATGATGTTCTACAAGAATTAGTACTTCGCGTTGCACGCACAAAACACTCAGAGCGAATTACAGAAGCGCTCACGGGTATTCAATCTGCCTGCGTGTTGGTCGATTCAGTTGAGCATGCGCTAGAAGTAGCCAACGCGTATGCAGCTGAACACCTTGAAATTCAAACAAAAAATAGCAGCAAAGATGCGCAGCAAATTAGAAATGCGGGCGCTGTTTTTATCGGTCGCTATTCACCTGTTTCACTCGGTGATTATTCAGCAGGTTCAAATCACGTGCTACCTACAGGCGGTTGTGCATGTCATTCAAGTGGTTTGTCTGTGCAGACATTTTTGCGAGGTTTACATTTCATTGAGTACAACAAAGAAGCGTTCAAAGAAATTCTTCCAACGGTCATCACACTGGCTAACTCCGAGGATTTGCCTGCACATGGTGAAGCCATGAGTGTTCGTTTAGAGAACGAGAGTTCGTCATGAGTACGTGGCCAGATTGGTTGCCACTGCGCGCCGAGCTTGCACCAATGTCGCCGTACGGTGCGCCACAAGTGAGTGCTGAAGCATCTCTTAATACAAATGAGAATCCTTTTTCACCATCGCCTGCGTTAATTAAAGCCATTGCCGATCGCGTAAGTCAGATAGGCGCAGAACTCAATCGTTATCCTGATCGCGAAGCATCAGCATTACGAACATCGCTGTCGAATTACATAAATTCTCAATCTGGCACCTCGATGGATATTTCAAATGTATGGGCTGCAAATGGCAGCAATGAAATTATTCAATCTATTTTTCTGGCATTTGGTCGAAAATCTGCCCTCGGATTTACGCCTTCCTATTCGATGCACCCATTGATTGCCAAAGTAACAGCTACCCCTTGGGTGGATGGCACACGTCGCAAGGATTTCACTTTAGATTGCGAAGCAGCTGCTGCTCAGATCGAATCTCTACGACCAGCTTTGACATTTATTACAACGCCAAATAATCCAACCGGTAGCACGGTACTCATCTCTGAAATTGAAAACCTTGCACGAAGTGCGCAATCAGTTGGGGGACTTCTAGTTGTTGATGAGGCTTATGCAGAGTTCTCATCAGAAAAATCTGCAGTTACTTTGATTGAGAAACATCCAAACATTGTTGTCATCAGAACCATGAGTAAAGCATTTGCATTTGCTGGTGCGCGAGTTGGATATTTAGTCGCACACCCATCTGTCATTGATGCAATGCGCTTGGTTCGACTTCCGTATCACCTCAGCGCATTGACTCAAGTGGCAGCTAGTGCGGCACTCGAATTTAGTGAAGAGTTATTAGCAACGGTCCAGGGTTTGATCGCAGCGCGCGAAGATGTAGCAAGCAAACTGACTCAATTGGGCCTTGAAGTAGTGCCAAGTTGCTCAAATTTCCTACTCTTTGCAGGATTCAAGCGAGCCAGTGCAGATGTGTGGAAAGATTTGCTCGATAAAGGGGTCTTAATCCGCGATGTAGGCCTAGAAGGTTATTTGCGGGTAACAATTGGCAACGAAGCCGAAAACAAGAAGTTCGTGGCAGCTTTAAAAGACGTACTCGACAAGTGAAGCAGGGGAAAAAATGAGAAGTGCACGCGTAGAACGTACAACGAAAGAGTCAAGCGTTCTTGTAGAACTAAATCTTGATGGTCATGGAAACATTTCCGTTGACACAGGTGTTGCATTCTTTGATCACATGCTTTCACAACTTGGTAAGCACTCAGGATTTGATTTAACAGTTAAAACAACTGGAGATATCGAAGTTGATTCGCACCACACAGTTGAAGATACATCCTTGGCATTTGGTCAGGCACTGCGCGAAGCACTGGGCGACAAAGTGGGTATTCGCCGCTTTGGCGATGCGATGGTTCCATTAGATGAAGTTCTCGTACAAGCTGCTGTTGATCTTTCAGGTCGTCCATATTTAGTGCATCGCCAACCAGAAATAGTTGAGTTAATCGGAACTTTTGACACGACTTTAGGCAAGCACATCTGGGAATCAATTGTTGCTGAGGCTCGCATTGCACTTCACATCAGAGTTTTAGAAGGTCGCAATGCGCATCACGTATTTGAAGCACAATTTAAAGCGGTTGCTCGTGCACTTCGAGATGCTGTTTCTTTGGACGCCCGTGTCACCGGAGTTCCATCTACCAAGGGCGTTCTTTGATAGCAATCTTGGATTACGGATCCGGCAATCTACGATCCGCCCAACGTGCATTTGCTACAACCGGTCATGATGTTCAAATCACATCAGATTTAGATGTTGCACTTAATGCTGATGGTTTAGTTGTTCCCGGAGTAGGGGCATTCGCTGCATGCATGAATGGAATCAATGAAATCAATGCCGCCGATGTAATTCGTCAAAGAATCAAATCTGGCAAAGCAACACTTGGAATCTGTATTGGCATGCAGATTCTTTTTAGCGATGGTTTGGAATATGGCAATCACAAGGGAATAGGAATGTGGGACGGGGTTGTGAGCCAACTGGACGCACCAATTTTGCCTCACATGGGTTGGAACACGGTAGAAATTACTGGGCCATCCAGACTATTTAAAGGAATAGAAAAAGAATCTTTCTATTTCGTTCACTCTTATGCAGCAAAGCAATCTGTTGGTTCTTCACAGGCATGGTCAACCCACGGCGAAAAGTTTCTGGCTGCTGTAGAAGATGGCGCGCTTTGCGCAACGCAATTTCATCCAGAAAAATCTGGACGAGCTGGCTTAACACTTATTGCTAATTGGAGTGCAGGGCTATGAGTCATTTGGAAATATTGCCAGCCGTAGATGTTAAAGATGGCAAAGCAGTTCGTTTGGTGCAGGGCGAATTAAGCAAAGAGACCAATTATGGGTTGCCACTTGATGCAGCGCTTGATTTCCAAAATTCAGGGGCCGAATGGATTCACCTTGTAGATCTCGATGCAGCATTTGGCATCGGCAGTAATGCGCAATTACTGGCAGAAGTAATTGGTGTTCTCGATATTAAAGTTGAATTATCTGGTGGCATTAGAGATGACGAATCATTGCGAAAGGCACTTGCAACTGGATGTACTCGCGTTAATTTGGGTACTGCAGCCCTTGAAAATCCGGAGTGGACATCTCGAGTAATTGCAGAATTCGGTGATCGCATTGCCGTCGGTTTGGATGTACGTGGACACATATTATCTGCGCGTGGTTGGACACGAGATGGTGGCGATCTCTTCGAAACAATACAACGTCTCGATAACGATGGGTGTGCTCGTTATGTGGTTACTGATGTGACCAAGGATGGAACATTGGCTGGACCAAATCTAGAATTGCTCAAGAGTGTATGCGCAGTAACCAAAGTGCCCGTTGTCGCAAGTGGTGGAATTTCAAATTTAGTTGATATTGAAAATCTTGCAGCACTTCGAAGCATCGGAGTTGAGGGAGCCATCGTTGGCAAGGCACTTTATGCGGGAGCATTTACTTTAGAACAAGCGTTGGAAGTGACACAGCGATGACGCTATCTGTGCGAATTATCGCTTGCCTTGATGTCACTGATGGTCGAGTTGTTAAAGGTGTTAACTTCACTGATTTAGTTGATGCCGGAGATCCTGTTGAAATGGCATCGCTCTATGACAGTGAAGGCGTTGACGAACTAACATTTTTAGATATTTCAGCAAGTTCGGCTGGACACGAAACAACATTAGATGTTGTACGTCGTACGGCCGAGCAAGTGTTTATCCCTCTAACAGTTGGTGGCGGAATCAGAAGTGTAGATGATGTAAATAAATTGCTACGTGCTGGCGCAGACAAAGTTTCAATTAATACTGCTGCCTTACAGAGGCCAGAACTCATTTCGGAAATTGTCGATCGATTCGGTTCGCAGGTGTTGGTGCTATCAGTTGATGCAAGACGTGCTCGTACCGAATCCGGATTTGAAGTAACAACGCATGGCGGCCGTGAAAGTGCCGGGGTAGATGCAATTACGTGGGT
Source organism: Candidatus Nanopelagicaceae bacterium (assembly GCA_947461995.1). Taxonomy (GTDB): domain Bacteria; phylum Actinomycetota; class Actinomycetes; order Nanopelagicales; family Nanopelagicaceae; genus Planktophila. The sequence continues at coordinate 26,250 of CANHNH010000005.1, read as the reverse complement.
AGAAAAAGCATGTGCTCTAGGTGTCGGAGAAATTTTACTTAATTCAATGGATGCCGATGGAACTCGCGCCGGTTATGACATAGGAATGATCTCTGCGGTGAGGGCTGTGTCAAAAGTTCCTTTGATTGCAAGTGGTGGGGCAGGAGCGCTCTCAGATTTTGCGGCAGCCCTTGATGCTGGAGCTGATGCTCTTCTTGCTGCCAGTGTTTTTCACTTCGGGATTCATCGAATAGGTGATGTGAAGTCATATCTGAGCGCTGCTGGTTATTCCATTCGCACGCCTAATAACTCATAGGGCAGAATTACGCCATGAGCGAGTATCAGTTATCCGATGAAGTAAGCGCTCTGCTCAAAGATCCGAATCTTTTGATTCCAGCTATTGCCCAAGATGTGAAGACTAAAGATGTTTTAATGCTCGCCTACGTCAATCAAGAAGCTCTCGCTCACATGATTGCAACTGCAACTGGTACTTATTGGTCCCGCTCACGAAATGAATTATGGATCAAAGGCGCGACATCAGGGCATACTCAAAAAGTTATTTCACTCTCACTTGATTGTGATGGCGATGCGTTGCTCATTTCTGTAGAACAGATTGGAGCAGCTTGTCATACAGGAGAACAAACTTGTTTTCACAAGCCGATACAGCTGGCATGAATTTAGAAGAGTTTCGTTCGTATGCGCGTAATTACAATGTAATTCCGGTAACGCGTAAGTTACTTGCAGATGGAGAAACACCCCTTGGTATTTATCGCAAACTAGCAAAGAGTGCTCCAAATACTTTCTTACTTGAATCGGCAGAGCATGGCGGTGCATGGTCTAGATATTCATTTATTGGTGTCCGAACAGAGTCAACACTGAGTGAAAAAGATGGCAAAGCACTCTGGATTGGTACGTATCCCGCAGGTGCACCTCAGGGAATTGATCCGTTGCAAGCGCTGCGCATCAGTGCGACTCATTTAAAATCACCTGTTATAGATGGATTGCCTCCACTTACAGGTGGGCTCGTTGGTTACATGGGTTATGACACTGTGCGTCGTTTAGAAAAGATTGGAAATTCATCTGCAAAAGATTTACCACTTCCAGAGTTAGCTTTTATGCTCACCAGTGATTTGGCTGTAGTGGATCACAGCGATGGAACGGTCACTCTTATTGCAAATGCTATTAATTGGGATGGCAGCAATAACCGAATTGATGAGGCATACGAAGAATGCGTTAAACGTCTTGATCGCATGCAGGAAGAGTTAAACAATCCTCTAGATGGCTATGTAAGTACATTAGAAGATCGCAAGCTTCCAGAATTTGAATCGAATACAACTGAAGATCAATACCGTCGATCAGTTGTAGAAATAAAGGAAGATATTTTGGCGGGCGAAGCTTTTCAAGTAGTACTGTCTCAGCGATTTAGTGTTGATGTTCACGCAGAACCTATAGATGTGTATCGAATGCTAAGGCTCCATAATCCCAGCCCATATATGTATTTATTTCAATTCGATGGCGGAATAAGTGTCGTTGGTTCTAGTCCTGAAGCTCTCGTAAAAGTTAATCAAAAAGAGGTAATGGTTCATCCCATAGCTGGAACTAGAAAACGTTCAGATTCCCCTGAGATAGATGCACAACTGGCTGAAGAATTACTCACAGATCCGAAAGAACGAGCAGAGCATTTAATGCTCGTCGATTTAGGTCGCAACGATCTTGGAAGAATTTGCAAGCCCGGAAGTGTTGAAGTAATTGATTTTATGCACATTGAAAGATACTCACACGTGATGCATATCGTTTCAACCGTTACGGGAACCTTGGCAGATAAATTCAATTGCGTCGATGCACTCTTTGCTGTTTTTCCGGCCGGAACATTATCTGGCGCACCAAAACCTCGAGCAATGCAGATTATTGAAGAACATGAAAACACCCGCCGCGGAATATACGGGGGAGCAATTGGTTATATCGATTTCACTGGAAACATCGATACGTGTATCGCTATTCGCACTGCTGTTTTGTATGACGGAAAAGCCTATGTCCAAGCTGGCGCAGGAATTGTTGCCGATTCGGATCCAGAGTCTGAAAATCAAGAATGCCGCAATAAAGCAGCAGCCGTGTTAGGTGCGGTTCACGCAGCAAATTCATTAGCGAGTAGAACATGACTAATTCTTTGATCACAATTATTTCTATCGTATTTGTAATAGCTATTGCCTTCGCGCTAGCTTCACGATTTAAACTCTCGAATAAGTATGAAAGAAAACCAACGAAGTTAAGCTCTTGGAACCGTCAAGATATTGGTGAAGATCCAAGTAGTGATGGAAACACACCGTGAGTGTCCTAGATTCAATCATTGAAGGCGTCAAAGAAGATTTAGAAGCTCGAAAACTCTCCCGTGCGCAAATACTGGAAGCAGTTGAAAAGGCAGATCCTGTACGCGCAGATATTTCAGCTTTTTCCAAAAACTCCCTCTCACTTATCGCAGAGGTAAAGAGGTCTTCACCAAGCAAAGGCTCACTAGCCTCTATTTCAAATCCTGCGCAATTGGCTTCGCAATACCAAGAGGGTGGCGCAACTGCTATCAGTGTTCTTACAGAGCGACGTAGATTTGGTGGATCACTAGAAGATCTAGATGCAGTGCGCAGGGCTGTGGACCTTCCAATATTAAGAAAAGATTTTATGGTTGATCAGTATCAGTTCTATGAAGCACGTGCACATGGAGCAGATCTAGTTTTGCTCATCGTTGCTGCGCTATCTAAGAATCAACTCGCAGATTATTTAGCATTGACTCAAGAACTCGGCATGCATGCAATTGTTGAAGTACATACGCATTCTGAACTTGAAATTGCATTAGATAACCCATGTGAGATGGTTGGAATTAACTCCAGAAATTTGAAGACTTTAGATGTTGATCCTGTCGCATTTAAAGAGTTGTTGCCGCTCCTGCCTTCACACCTAATCCGAATTGCAGAATCTGGCATCTCTACTCCAGCCGATGTGAGGTTCGCCATGGAATCTGGTGCAAACGCGATTCTGGTCGGAGAAGCATTGGTGCGAGCCGGAGATCCAATATTGGCCGTGCGGGGATTGCTCGGGGAACAGTAGAATTTGAATATGAGTACGTCATCAACTGATACACGCGCTGGCCATTTTGGTCAGTTTGGTGGTCGTTATGTGCCAGAGGCACTAATCGGTGCTCTTGATGAATTAGAAATTGCGCACAATGCTGCACAGAAAGATCCAGAGTTTCTTGCAGAACTAGCCCATTTACACAAAACATATTCGGGCCGACCAAGCATCCTTACAGAAGCAAAAAGATTTGCAGAGCACGCCGGTGGGGCACGAATCATTTTCAAACGAGAAGATCTCAATCACACCGGAAGTCACAAGATTAATAATGTTCTAGGACAAGCACTTCTCGCTAAGCGCTCAGGCAAGAAACGTATCATTGCAGAAACTGGTGCTGGTCAGCATGGAGTTGCATCGGCAACCGCAGCAGCACTGATGGGTCTTGAGTGTGTTGTGTATATGGGCGAAGAAGATACAAAGCGCCAATCGCTCAATGTTGCCCGAATGAAATTACTAGGGGCAGAAGTTGTCGCAGTCACAACTGGGTCAAGAACTCTCAAGGATGCAATTAATGAAGCAATGCGTGACTGGGTTACAACTGTTGAAACAACAAATTACATCTTCGGAACCGTTGCAGGTCCGCATCCTTTCCCAACAATGGTTCGTGATTTTCAAAAGATTATTGGCGAAGAAGCACGCGCTCAAGTTTTAGAGCTCACAGGCAAACTCCCTGATGCTGTGCTCGCTTGCGTTGGCGGAGGTTCAAATGCAATTGGTATTTTCTATGATTTCATCAAAGATGCAAACGTTCGCTTAATTGGTCTTGAAGCTGGTGGTGATGGAGTAGAAACTGGACGCCATGCAGCAACAATCACTGGTGGAACACCAGGAGTCTTACATGGCGCACGTTCATATTTGTTGCAAGATGAAAATGGACAAACCGTTGAATCACATTCGATATCTGCAGGATTAGATTATCCAGGTGTTGGCCCTGAGCACGCATACTTAAGTGAAATCGGACGAACGGAATACCGTGCAATTACAGATGCCGAAGCGATGTATGCATTCTCTTTGTTGTGTAAGACCGAAGGCATTATCCCCGCAATCGAAACAGCACATGCTTTAGCTGGCGCGCTGCAAATAGGTCGCGAGTTAGGTAAAGATGCAACACTGCTCATAAATCTTTCTGGCCGCGGAGATAAAGATGTACAGACCGCAGCGGAATATTTTGGAATTCCTCTGTAATGAGCACTCAGCTCGATCAGTTATTTGAAAAGACTCGGTCAGAAAATAGAGCTGCACTCATTGCCTATATTCCGGCTGGTTATCCAACACAAGAAGGTTGCAAAGCAGTTATCGATGCATTTGCTGACGCAGGTGTAGATGCAATTGAAATCGGTTTCCCATACAGCGATCCTGTTATGGATGGACCAACAATTGCTGAAGCTGCCAATACATCTTTGATGGCTGGTACTGGTGCAAAAGAAGTATTCGAAGCGTTGGCCTATGCCACTAGTCGTGGAATCCCAAGTGTTGTAATGACGTATTGGAATCCAATCGAAAAATATGGCGCACAAAAATTCGCAGATTCAATTGCTTCAAATTCAGGTTCGGGAGTTATTACTCCAGATCTTCCGGTAGATGAGGCTCAACCATGGAAATCTGCATCGCAATCAAGTGGCATAAATTCAATCTTCGTCGTAGCTCCGAGTACAACAGATAAGCGACTAGAAAAAGTAACTGCTCAGTGTTCAGGATTTGTTTATGCGGCTTCACTTATGGGTGTTACTGGCGCCCGCTCAGGGATTTCATCTGGCGCAAAAGATTTAGTACAACGCATCAAGAAGGTAACAAAAGTTCCGGTAGCAGTTGGACTGGGTGTATCTACTCGCGAACACGCCAAAGAAGTTGCTGCATACGCAGATGGAGTAATCGTTGGTTCAGCATTTATTAATGCTTTGAATAGCGCCGGTTCTCTGGAATCGGGAATAAAGGCGGTACGAACTCTTGTTGAGCAATTAGCACTAGGAGTTCGAGAGGGCAGAGCATGAAAAAAGCACAACCGTGGGTTGGGTTGCTTGCTCGATTAATTTTGGGCGGCGTGCTTTTAGTAGCTGGCTATCTCAAAGCATTTACTCCAGATAAATCAATGATGGCAGTTCGTGCATATGATGTATTGCCGATTTGGTTAGCAAATATTTTAGGAATAATTTTGCCGTGGTTAGAAATTGGAGCGGGTCTACTTCTGATAATCGGTGTAGCGGTCCGGTATGCAGCAATTTTTGGTGCAGCTCTCATGGTGGTTTTCATAATCGCGATTTCTCAAGCATGGGCAAGAGGGTTATCGATCGATTGTGGCTGCTTCGGCGGGGGCGGCACTATTGATCCGAGTAAAACTAGATATCTAGAAGAAATTTTGCGTGATACAGGCTTAGCGGTTTTAGGTTTTTATCTTCTTCGCTATCCTGTAACCAAGTTTGCAGTTGAAAAGAACAAATCACACGAACTAGTACAGGGAGAATAATTTCATGTCATCCAAGGCACCTAAAGGTTCAGATAACACCACACGAAATCTTGTAATCGGAATGGTCGTGTTAGTCGTAGCTGTTGGAGCTATTTTTTCAGTGCTGAGCAATAAAGAGAATACTTCAGCCTCTCTGCCATCTAGCGTTTCTAAGGCCGACGGTTATGGAATTGTTTTTAATGGCGATCTCACAGGCGTACCAGTTGTTGATATCTGGGAAGATTTTCAGTGCCCTGTATGCGCACGATTTGAGCAGACAAATAGTGCTTACTTAGAAAAAATTATTGAAGAAAAGAAAGCCAAAGTCGTGTTCCATACACTTTCATTCCTTGGACCAGAATCAGCTTTAAGTGCCAACGCTGCTGCATGTGCAGCCGATGAGAATAAGTTTCTAGGATTCCACAAAGCTTTTTACGGGAATCAACCAGCAGAAAATTCGGGAGCAGTTACGGTGGATTACTTGGTTTCATTGGGCCAAAGTCTTGGAATTACTTCCGATAAGTACAAGAGTTGTGTAGCCAATCTCGATTACAAAGAATGGGTTAATAACGTTGCCGCTTCAGGCAGCGAAAAAAATATTAACTCTACCCCTACAGTTTTGGTAAATGGAAAAGAGATTCGCCGTGCTACGTCAAATACAGATCTTGGCGATTACTTCGATCCTGCCGCCTTCGCTAAAGCCGTAGAAGGAAAGTAAAACTTTGAATAGATCGATTCCGACTCCGAGCATTTCGGTATTGGAATTCGGTCCGTTCACAATTCATCTGTATGCGATATGCATAATCTCAGGCATAGTCATTGCCATATGGCTAGGCGATAAGCGATTCAAACAACGTGCATCTCATGGACAAAATGTTGTTGCTGACGTTGCAATCTGGGCGGTGCCCTCAGGAATTATTGGGGGTCGCCTTTATCACGTTATTTCTTCTCCAAATAACTACTTTGGTGAAAATGGGAATCCAGTTGATGCTATAAAAATTTGGCAAGGCGGACTTGGGATTTGGGGTGCAATCTCAGTTGGTTCGATTGCAGCTTACTTTGCTTACAAAGAGCAACAAAAAAAGAAAGAGCTTCCGTCATTCGGCCACTTTATGGATGCACTTGCGCCCGGGATTTTATTGGCGCAGGCAATGGGCCGATTAGGAAATTGGTTCAACGGTGAATTATTTGGTCGCCCTACGCAACTGCCTTGGGCGCTGGATATTCCAAGAAATCTACGTCCACAAAATTATGGGGCATTTGAAACTTTTCACCCAACCTTTTTGTATGAATTAATCTGGTGCAGTGTTGTGGCCATTGCGCTAATTCTCTGGGGAAAGAAACTCGCTGCTGGTCAGGTTTTTAGCGCATATGTAGCTTTGTATAGCATTGGCCGCTTAGTAATCGAGACAATTCGAATCGATCAAGCAAATACTTTCGGTGGTTTGCGAGTGAATGTATGGGTTAGCGCAATCGTTGCAACTCTTGCAGTAGCTAATTACCTACGATTGAGTCGCAGGTCGGCTAAGATTTAATTATGGCCTTAGAAGATGTTTACGCCCGAAATTTAGCCCACAGGACTCACCGAGCAGGTTGGTTGCGCGCAGCAGTTCTCGGAGCAAATGATGGCTTGGTCTCAACTGCATCTTTGATGATTGGCGTTGCTGCAGCTAAGGCGGATAGTTTTTTAATCACAGCAGGATTAGCAGGAATATCAGCTGGTGCCATGTCTATGGCAGTTGGAGAATATGTTTCTGTTCGTTCACAAAACGATGTGGAAGAGTCAGACAGATTATTAGAAATTCAACACTTAGCAATTGATCCAGAAGGTGAATTGCAAGAGCTCAAGCAAATTTATATTGATCGTGGCCTAACTCCAGAATTGGCAGAGCAAGTTGCAACATCAATGCACGAAAAAGATGCGCTGGCTGCCCATCTGCGTGATGAATTGGGACAGCATCCACATACAAAGGCGCGTCCAATGCAAGCAGCGATTGCATCAGCTGCGAGTTTTACGTTGGGTGGAATAATTCCATTTTTAGGTGCATTCGCGCCAACACTTGGAGCCAAGGCGTGGAGCATTGTTGCTTTCACAATGGTGGGACTTCTATTTACTGGAATTGTGAGCGCCCGCACCGCAGGATCTTCAGTACTCAAACCAACAATTCGAGTCATGCTCGGTGGTTGTGTTGGCATGGCAATTACTGCGGGCATCGGTCAATTAGCGCACATAAGCGGAATTTGATCACTACTCTGAACTATCGGAATTAGAACTTTTCTTGCTATTCTTTTCCAAGTAGTACGCACTAGGGCCAAGGTTGTCCCGAAAAAATAACGACAACTGGAGCCTTGAAAACAATGAGCTTGCAATCCAACTATCCAATTGCACAAGGGCTATACGACCCTGCCAATGAGCACGATGCATGTGGTGTTGCAATGGTTGCGACTTTAAATAAAGAAGCAAGCCACTCTATTGTTGCAAAAGGTCTCATTGCACTTCGAAATCTGGAACATCGTGGAGCATCTGGCAGCGAACCAGATAGTGGCGACGGTGCAGGAATTCTCATCTGTGTTCCGGATGCTTTTTATCGAGCGGTTGTTTCATTTGAACTTCCCGCACAAGGTGCATATGCAACAGGTATTGGATTTATTCAACCAGATGCCCAGGTTAAGGAAAAAATTGCCCAGATTGCAGCCGAAGAAGGTTTAACTGTTTTAGGTTGGCGCGAGCTGCCAATTAATTCTTCATCTTTGGGAAAAACTGCACTCTCAGTAATGCCCCGCTTTGAACAAATCTTTATCGCTGGCCTGCAAAACGAAACAGGAATAAATCTAGAGCGCCTCTCTTTTTGCTTAAGAAAACGCATTGAGCACTCTTTGCCAATTTATTTTTCATCTTTATCCTCAAAAACAATTGTGTATAAAGGGATGCTCACAACGGGTCAACTTGAAGAGTTTTTCCCTGATCTCAGCGATGAAAGAGTAATTTCTCCACTAGCACTAGTTCACTCACGTTTTTCGACCAATACGTTTCCGTCCTGGCCATTAGCGCACCCTTATCGATTTATTGCGCACAACGGCGAGATAAATACAGTCAAAGGAAATCGCAATTGGATGCGTGCGCGTGAAACTCTTTTGCAGAGCGATCTCATTCCCGGAGATTTGAAGAGAATTTATCCAATCGTTGACCCTAAAGGCAGTGACTCAGCATCTTTTGATGAAGTGCTTGAACTTCTGTACTTAGGTGGTCGCTCACTCGCTCACTCGGTTTTGATGATGATCCCTGAAGCGTGGGAAAACCACACTTCCATGTCTCGAGAGCGCAGAGATTTTTATGCTTTCCACGCATCTCTCATGGAACCGTGGGATGGTCCTGCATGTGTGACATTTACCGACGGTCATCAAATAGGAGCAGTTCTTGATCGCAACGGATTGCGTCCATCTCGTTTTTGGATTACAAAAGATGGTTTGGTTGTACTTGCAAGTGAAGTAGGCGTACTAGACATTGCACCGGAGCAAATTGTTCGTAAGGGACGTTTACAACCAGGAAAGATGTTCCTTGTAGATATCGAACAAGGTCGCATTATTGAAGACGAAGAGATCAAAGATACTTTGGCACGAAGCGCCCCATACGGTGAGTGGCTTCATGCAGGAATCATGAAACTCAACGAATTGCCACCGCGTGAGCACATTATTTATCCTCACTCATCAGTTGTACGTAGACAAAGAGCTTTTGGTTACACAGAAGAAGAACTTCGTATTCTCCTCACGCCGATGGCTAAAAATGGTGCAGAACCACTTGGATCCATGGGAACTGATTCTCCAATTGCGGCGCTCTCTGAAAAACCCCGATTGTTATTTGACTATTTTTCACAATTATTTGCACAGGTAACAAATCCACCATTGGATGCAATTCGTGAAGAGTTAGTCACAAGTTTGGGTGGATCTGTTGGCCCAGAGCACAATTTGTTAGATCCGGGACCTGCATCGTGCAGACAAATATCTCTAGCATTTCCTGTAATTGATAACGATGAACTTGCAAAAATCATTCACGTTAATGCCGACGGTGACTATCCAGGATTATCGGCATACGTAGTTCGTGGTTTATTTCAAGTCGCTGGTGGAGGGCAATCACTTCGTAACCGGCTCGATGAAATAGCTGCCGAAGTATCAAAGGCAATTGCAGAAGGCGCGCGAATCATTGTTCTATCTGACAGAGATGGAGACGCAGAAGATGCGCCAATTCCATCGTTGTTATTAACCGCTGCAGTTCACCATCATTTAATACGTGAAAAAACTCGAACAACAGTTGGCCTCATCGTTGAGGCTGGCGATGTCCGAGAAGTCCATCATGTTGCGTTGCTCATCGGATACGGAGCAGCAGCAGTAAATCCATATCTTGCAATGGAAAGTGCTGAGGACTTAGTTCTACAAGGAGATATCACAGGGATTACTCCAGAAAAAGCCGTTGCTAATTTGATTAAGAGTTTAGGTAAAGGCGTTCTTAAAGTTATGTCCAAGATGGGAATTTCAACAATTGCCTCTTACACAGGCGCACAAGTATTCGAAGCTATTGGACTTTCACAAGAGTTAGTAGATCGATACTTCACTGGCACAACTTCTCGTCTAGGTGGTATTGGTTTAGACATGATTGCAAAAGAAACAATTGCTCGTCATCACATCGCATACCCACCAGGGGGAGAAGTACCGGGTTCACGCAAACTTCCTATCGGTGGTGAATATCAATGGCGCCGTGAAGGCGAACCCCATTTATTCGATCCCGAAACAGTTTTCACATTACAACATTCCACTCGTGCAAAACGATATGACGTATTTAAAAGGTACACACATAAAATTGATGAGCAGAGCAAGGCGCTAATGACTCTTCGCGGACTATTCGCCTTCAAAGAGCGAACACCAATTTCAATCGATGAGGTAGAACCAATTTCGGAAATACTCAAGCGTTTTTCAACAGGGGCTATGTCCTATGGTTCTATTTCGCAGGAAGCACACGAAACGCTAGCCATTGCCATGAATCGAATTGGTGCAAAATCAAATACTGGTGAAGGCGGTGAAGATCCAGAACGTTATTTACCTATGGTTAATGGAGATTCAAAACGCTCTGCTATCAAACAGGTAGCCAGTGGTCGATTTGGAGTTACAAGTAGTTACTTGGTTAATGCAGATGACATTCAAATCAAAATTGCGCAGGGAGCAAAACCTGGAGAGGGCGGACAATTACCCGGTAACAAGGTTTATCCATGGATTGCCAAGGTCAGGTACTCAACTCCTGGCGTTGGTTTAATTTCCCCACCACCGCATCACGATATTTATTCAATTGAAGACCTTGCTCAACTCATTCATGATTTAAAGAACGCAAACCAAGACGCACGAATTCACGTGAAATTAGTTGCCGAAGTTGGCGTCGGAACTGTCGCAGCTGGTGTGAGTAAAGCACATGCTGATGTTGTTTTGATTTCTGGTCATGATGGCGGAACCGGTGCTTCACCACTTACATCATTAAAGCACGCAGGTGCGCCGTGGGAACTCGGGTTAGCCGAAACCCAGCAAACATTATTACTCAACGGATTACGTGATCGCATAGTTGTTCAAGCAGATGGACAGTTAAAAACCGGACGAGATGTAATGATCGCAGCCCTTCTAGGTGCTGAGGAGTTTGGTTTTGCAACTGCACCACTCGTAGTTTCTGGTTGTGTAATGATGCGGGTGTGTCATCTAGACACGTGTCCTGTTGGAGTTGCGACACAAAATCCAGAGTTGCGTAAAAGATTTACTGGCAAACCAGAGTTTGTAGAAACCTTCTTTGAATATATTGCCGAAGAGGTTCGAGAACTTTTAGCTCAGCTTGGTTTTAAAACACTGCAAGAAGTCATTGGCCATGTCGAATATCTAGATACTAAAAGTGCGGTTAATTTCTGGAAGGCACACGGCTTAGACCTTGCTCCACTTCTAATGCGCCCAGATGTAGAAAGTGCTTTGCATCGCACTACAACTCAAGATCACGGATTGATTAATGCCCTTGATAACAAATTAATCGAATTATCTGCTGCAGCGTTAGAGTCAAAGCAGCCAGTACGCATAGATTTGCCGGTTCGAAACGTTAATCGAACAGTAGGAACAATGCTTGGTTCGCAGATCACTCGTACATTTGGCGCGCAAGGGTTAGAACCAAACATAATTGATGTGACATTGCATGGTTCATCTGGTCAATCACTTGGAGCTTTTATTCCACCTGGCTTAACGATTCGCTTGTACGGAGATGCTAATGATTATGTGGCTAAAGGAATCTCTGGTGGTCGCGTAATAGTTCGCCCCGATGAGAAAGCACAATTTCCTTCTCATGAAAATGTGATTGCTGGAAATGTTATTGGTTATGGTGCTACTTCCGGTGAGATTTTCATACGAGGAATGGTCGGTGAAAGATTCTGCGTCCGCAATTCAGGTGCTACTGCAATCGTTGAAGGTGTTGGTGACCACGGATGTGAATACATGACGGGTGGCACCGTCGTTGTACTGGGTCGCACCGGTCGAAATTTCGCTGCCGGAATGTCTGGTGGAAGAGCTTTTGTTCTCGATCTCAATGAGTCACAGGTTAATCAAGAAATGGTTGACATCATCGCTGTGCCTCAAGATCAAAGAGATATTTTACGTAACTTGCTCTCTGTCTTTGAGGTGGATACAGGTTCGGTTGTTGCACATGAGTTATTGGCAGATTGGGATAAGGCTCTTAATCGCATTTCGCTGGTGATGCCACGAGATTACGCACGAGCACTTAGTGCAATTGAGAAAGCCAATCGCGAAGGTTTACCTATTGATCAATACGTGATGGAGGTGGCAGCTCATGGGTGATCCAAAAGGTTTTTTATCAACTCCGCGTGAATTACCTAAGCGTCGACCAGTTGATGTTCGTATCAAAGACTGGAACGAAGTGTACGAACCACAAAGTTTTGAACATCTACAAAAACAAGCAGGCCGCTGCATGGATTGCGGAATTCCTTTTTGTCATCAGGGGTGTCCATTAGGCAATCTCATTCCTGAATGGAATGAATTGATGTGGCGCGCCGATAAGAACAACGCCATTGATCGTCTGCATGCAACGAATAACTTCCCAGAATTCACAGGGCGTTTATGTCCTGCGCCATGCGAAACAGCATGCGTTGTCGGAATAAACGCTGATGCAGTAACAATTAAGCAAGTAGAACTGCGGACCATTGAAGAAGCTTTTGGGGCGGGCAACGTAAAGCCATTGCCGCCAGATCGATTATCTGGAAAAACTGTCGCAGTTATTGGTTCAGGACCAGCCGGACTTGCAGTTGCACAACAACTTACTCGAGCCGGACACACTGTTGCAGTGTATGAGCGCGCAGAAAGAATTGGGGGATTACTGCGTTATGGAATCCCAGAATTCAAAATGGAAAAACATATTGTTGATCGCAGACTTGTTCAGATGGAAAAAGAAGGAACTCGTTTTCGCCCAGGTGTTAACGTCGGCGTAGATCTGACGGGACCACAACTTCGTTCACGTTATGACGCTGTTGTTTTAGCTGTTGGTGCAACTCAGTGGCGTGATCTTGAAATACCAGGGCGATCTTTTGAAGGTGTTTATCAGGCGATGGAGTATTTACCGTGGGGAAATAAAGAAGCACTTGGTGAAATTACTGAACGCCCAATCAATGTCGAAGGAAAAGATGTAATTATTTTAGGTGGCGGAGATACTGGAGCAGATTGTTTAGGCACGGCAATTCGTCAAGGAGCAAAATCTGTCACTCAACTAGAGATCTTGCCGCGTCCAACGCAAGAGCGTCCATCCAATGCGCCATGGCCCACGTATCCAATGATTTTTAGAGTTTCTAGTGCACACGAAGAATTAGATAATCGAATTTTTTCAGTAAGCACCGAAGAATTTTTAGGAGACTCCGATGGAAAGCTTCGGGGGATAAAGATTGTTGAAACACAATTTATTGATGGAAAATTTTCACCTATTCCAGGATCAGAAAAAGAGATCCCTGCGCAATTTGTATTTCTAGCAATGGGTTTTACTGGTCCAGAAAAAAATGCATTAATTACACAATTAGAAGTTGAATTAGATGAACGTGGGAACATTAAACGAGACACAAATTTTCAAACAACTTCTGAAGGTGTTTTCGTTGCCGGGGACGCAGGTCGCGGACAATCGTTGATTGTTTGGGCTATTGCTGAGGGTCGAAGCGCCGCAGCTGCAGTAGACACCTACCTCACAGAAGAGAAATCACAATTACACGCACCAATAATTACTACAGACCGGCCACTCGTTTTATAGATAGGATTGCTTTATGCGTCGCGCAAAGATTGTTTGCACTATGGGTCCAGCGGTAGAAGCGCCTGGAAAAGTTGAAGAACTTATTGCCGCTGGCATGAACATGGCTCGATTAAATCTCTCCCACGGATCGCACATGGAACATCAAGGCAGACTCGATGCAGTACGAAGCGCAGCCAAAGCCGCCGGAGTTCCTGTTGCAGTGCTCGTAGATTTACAGGGACCAAAGATTCGACTTGCTCGGTTTGCAAATGGACCACACGAACTCTCTCGTGGCGATATTTTTACAATCACAACTGATGAAATTGAAGGCACAAAAGATCGAGTTAGTACTACGTTTAAAGGATTGCCCGGAGATTGTAAAAAGGGTGATCGCATTCTCATTGATGATGGGAAAGTTACTGTAGAAGTTACTTCTGTGACTAAAACTGATGTGGTAACCAAAGTTATCGAACCAGGGGCTGTCAGCAATAACAAAGGCATCAATTTGCCCGGTGTCGCAGTCTCGGTTCCTGCGTTATCTGAAAAAGATATTGAAGATTTACGTTGGGGTCTAAAAGCAGGCGCAGATTTCATCGCTCTTTCTTTTGTGCGAAGCGCCGATGACATCAAAGATGTTCATCGCATCATGGATGAAGTAGGAATACGTATTCCTGTCATCGCAAAGATTGAAAAACCTCAAGCCGTGATAAATTTAGAAGAAATCGTTGAAGCCTTTGATGGCATCATGGTTGCTCGCGGAGATCTTGGTGTCGAACTTCCAATTGAAGATGTCCCCCTTGTGCAAAAGCACTGCATCGAACTGGCGCGAAACGCGGCTAAACCAGTCATTGTTGCAACTCAGATGTTGGATTCCATGATCACTAACTCACGTCCAACTCGCGCAGAGGCTACTGATTGCGCGAATGCAGTCTTAGACGGCGCCGATGCATTGATGCTCTCTGGTGAAACCAGTGTGGGCGAATTTGCAATTGAGGCTGTTGAAACAATGGCTCGTATTATTCAAAAAACTGAAGAAGGTGGACTTGATCGCATCCGTCCAATAATTAATGCACCACGAACAAAAGGTGGCGCAATTACTAAAGCTGCCACCGAAGTTGGTGCAATTGTGAATGCCAAATACTTAGTTGCCTTTACTCAAAGCGGTGACTCAGCTCGTCGCATGTCACGTCTACGTTCGCCAATTCCAATATTGGCTATGACTCCAGAAATCGGAACCTACAATCGCTTAGCTCTGACATGGGGAGTCGAACCAGTAATTACAGAGATGGTTAAGCACACTGATGACATGGTTAAGCAAGTAGATATTGTATTAATCGAAAGTGGACGAGCTAAGAAAGGTGAGAACGTAATGATTGTTGCGGGTTCACCTCCTGGAATTCCCGGATCAACAAATGCGATGCGTGTACATATAGTTGGTGACGCAGTTGGTGGCGTTGCCCCTGCTTATCGCTAATTACGCCTACATTTTCTCCGATTTAAGAATTACCGTTAGACTTTAAGTAAGCCTCGGTACTCCAACGGTAGAGAGGGCAGTCTCAAACACTGCATAGTGTCGGTTCGAATCCGACTCGAGGCACATGAGTTCAATACGAATTTTGGTCGCCGAAGATGAGGCGTTGATCCGCATGGACTTAGTCGAAATGCTCACCGAATCTGGATATGAAGTAATTGCACAAGCAACAAATGGAGCAGAAGCTATTGAGTTGGCGAAAGAACACAAACCAGATTTGGCAATACTTGATGTAAAGATGCCAGTGCTCGATGGAATATCTGCGGCAGAAGAAATTATCTCTATAGCGCCAGTTCTGATGCTTACAGCATTTAGTCAAAAAGAATTAGTAGATCGTGCGCGCGATGCTGGTGTTATGGCCTACGTTGTTAAACCGTTTACTATTAATGATTTAATTCCATCTATTGAAATTGCAATAAGTCGCCACGCGCAAATGAAATCTTTAGCTACTGAAGTTGCTGATTTACACGAACGATTAGAGACACGAAAATTAGTTGACCGTGCAAAAGGAATTTTGATGCAGGCCATGAACTTGAGCGAACCTGAATCATTTTCGTGGATACAACGAGCTGCGATGGATCGTCGAATGAGTATGAAGGCCGTCGCCGAAGCGGTAATCTCGCCCAGCGCCGTTCCCGACGGCCAGTAGGTACAAAAGCTTCGCTCACAGGCCACTTACGCTCAATTTCACCTTGTCTCAACGAACCCTTTGCCATTACCCTTCTCGTCTCCCTGTCCCGGGACAAAAGAACAGGAAAGGCAATACATGAAAAAGATCATCTCTATCGTTTCTGCTTCAGCTCTTGCTGTTGGATTAACAGTTGCTGTTACTCCAAGTGCATTCGCTGCATGCGGTGGAAACCCAGTAATTTATTTCCAAGGTGCACAAACAGGTGCTTACCAGGAAACTGGTATTAATGAAGCCAACGGAGTAATCCTTGCAATTGATAAGTACAACGCAACAAATCCTGCAGTGAAAGTTGATTACAAGGTAATTGATACACAGGCATCTGGTACTCAATCACCAGCTCTTGCTAAGAAGGTTGTGGATGACGAGTGCGCAATCGGCGTTGTAGGCGGTATGTACTCAGGTGAAACAATTAACGCAATGCCTATCTACGAAGGTGGAAAAGTTCCTGTAATTTCACCATCAGCTACAAACCCAGCTCTTTCAAACAAGTCTGCATACTTCCACCGTGTAGTTGCAAATGACTTCGTACAGGGTCCAGAACTCGCAAAGATTGCTCTTCGCGTTTCTAAGAGACTGTTTATCGTTGACGATGCGACTCCTTACGGCAATGGTTTAGCAAAGATTGTTGCGTCAAATGCGCCAAAAATCGTGGTTGGATCTGACAAGGTTACAGAAGGAACAACTAACTTCACTTCTGTAGTCGCAAAGGTTAAGGCTAAAAAGGCAACAGCAGTGTTCTACGGTGGTTACTACCCAGAAGCTGCAATCTTCATCAAGGCACTTCGCGATAATCCTGCAACCAAGAACGTTAAGTTCATTGCAGGCGACGGCGTACTAGATGGCGAATTCATTAAGTTGGCTAAGAAGAATGCTGAAGGTGCATACCTAACAGCTCCTGGCCAGCCAATGGCGAAGGTTGCTCCAGCTCTAGAAAAAGAGTACAAAAAGAAGTTCAAGCGCGAAGTCGGTCTTTATACTCTTGAGGCTTACAACGCAGCTTATGTCTTCCTTCAAGGTATCAAGGCTGGAAAGACAACTCGTGAGTCATTAAATACATGGCTTGCCGATGCAACAGTTAAGGCTGTTGGACAAACAATCTCATTCTCCTCAACAGGAGATCCATTCAAGTTGTATATGAATGAATATACAATTAAGAATGGCAAGATGGTTTGGGTTGGATCACTTCTCTAAATAAGAGGATGTAGTTCGCAAGTGCGTAGTGGGAGTTAATCCCACTACGCACTTCTACAAATAGAGGGAATTAAAGTGGATTTTTCAATTCTGGTTTCAGATTTTTGGGCCTTAACAATTGACGGACTCGTGGTGGGTGCGATTATTGCCCTAGTCTCACTGGGTTACACGCTGGTATATGGCGTACTTAGATTGATCAACTTTGCGCACTCTGAAATTTTCATGATTGGCACAATGACCTGTTATTGGGTTGTACAACGTTTTGGATTTACAGGGTACGAAGATCCTCTACCACTTTGGAAATTTGCTGGATTATTCTTACTATTTGGATTCGCAGCTGCTGTTGTAAGTGGAGTTGCGGCAGTTATTTTAGAAATCGTTGCATATCGCCGCTTACGTGTTCTCGGGGCGAGCCGTTTGAGTTCTTTAATTTCAGCAATTGGAGCTTCATTTTTTCTCGTTGAAGTATTTCAGAAAATTTCAGGAGCCAAGAATCTCGACTTCCCTCGCCTTATTAGTAAAGACACATTATTTGAGTTTCAGAACGCTTACATTACGCAGGACAAATTGCTGGTCATTGTCGGGGCTGCGGTTATTTTTTACATTCTGAACCGCGTTATTCACCACACGAAGTTGGGTCTTGGAATTCGTGCTGTATCTCAAGATGAGCGTGCATCAATTTTGATGGGTGTTAACGTAAATCGAATCATCTCTTACACGTTTTTGCTCGGTGGCGTACTGGCTGGATTCGGGTCCGCTTTCTATATGGTTTTCTACGAGACGACTAAAGCAAATGTTGGTTTTCTCATTGGAATTTCAGCTTTTACCGCAGCCGTTCTTGGGGGCATTGGAAATGTAAAAGGTGCCCTTTATGGATCATTTGCACTCGGTCTTTTTCAACAATATACATCTGCGGTTTTAGGATATAACTGGAAAGATGTAGTTACGTTTGTAATCTTAGTCTTTGTCTTATTAGTGAAGCCAACAGGTCTCTTCGGCGAAGCATTACAGAAAGCGAGAGTTTAATAATGGCCAAATTAAACCTTCGTGATAAATTTGGGGATTGGTGGGATGGAGCAAGCCCATTCTCACGCACTGTTTTCAGAATACTTGCGGTTTTAGCTGCTTATGCAATTCCTTTTTTGAAAAATCCAATTATTGATACGCCTGAAACATCCTTTAATTCTGTACTTTTCTATCCACTGGTGATGTTTAGTTTGATGGCTGTTGGGTTAAACGTTGTTGTAGGTAAAAGTGGCATTTTGGATTTGGGTTATGTTGCTTTCTTCGCAATAGGCGCTTACACACACGCAATTTTAAGTGCGCATACTGGTTTGAATTTTTGGGAAATAATTCCATTTGCAATGGGATTTGCAATGTTTGCCGGTGTAATACTGGGTCTTCCTGCTTTGCGACTACGTGGCGATTACCTTGCGATAATCACTTTGGGGTTCGGAGAAATCGTTCGAATTATTGCCGTTAACACGGAGGCAATTGGTGGCGCAGCAGGTTTGACCGATATTCCTGGACCATCATCGGTATTCGGAATTGAATTCACAGTCATGGATCCTCGGCCGTACTACTGGTTAACTTTGACAGCAATGTTATTTGTTATCTGGGGAGTACTACGGCTTTCTCACCGCAAACCAGGACGCGCATGGGAAGCAATACGAGAAGATGAAGATGTCGCAGAATTTATGGGTGTTTCAACGCTTAAGTACAAACTTTGGGCATTTATTATTGGTGGCGCTGTGGGTGGACTCGCTGGTGCAATCTTTGCTTCCAACATCCGATCAATTCAACCGGAACTATTTACTTTAAATCTTTCAATTATGATCCTTGCTTGCGTAGTCCTTGGAGGAATGGGAAATATCTGGGGTGTAATACTAGGCGCCGTGCTTCTTGGCTACATCCCGGAAAAACTCCGTTTCCTAAGTGATTACCGAATAATTTTCTTCGGATTACTCATGGTTGTCATGATGAATATTCGCCCTAATGGTTTATTGCCGCGAAAGAAACGAGAAGTAGTAGGAGATAAAAGCTAATGTCGACGAAACTACTTGAAGTTAAGAATCTTGTTGTTAAATTTGGTGGCGTTACAGCGTTGGATAATGTAAATCTTCACGTGAATCAAGGTGAGATTGCTGCGCTCATTGGACCAAATGGAGCTGGCAAGACAACCGTCTTTAATATTGTGACGGGATATTACACGCCTGCTGAAGGCGAAATTCTCGTTGACGGAAAATCAATGCTTGGACTTCGTCCATATAAGATTGCTCGTGCAGGACTTGCTAGAACTTTCCAGAACATCCGTTTATTCGGTGACATGACTGCGGTAGAAAACGTGGCAACGGCTGCAGATGCACTGAATAAGTCAGGACTTGTCGGATCTTTATTTGGAGTACCGCGTAGCCGCCGTGATGAAAAAGCGAGCATGGAAAAAGCTCACGAGCTTCTTAAGTTCATCGGTTTAGATCACAGAGCACTTCAAATGGCCAAAAATCTTCCTTACGGAGATCAGCGTCGTTTAGAAATTGCCCGTGCTTTAGCACTTAATCCAAAAGTTCTGTTATTGGATGAACCTGCGGCAGGTTTTAATCCTCAGGAAAAAGTTGAGTTAGGTGAACTAATTCGCAAGATTCGCGATCGCGGTTTTGCTGTGCTTTTAATCGAGCACGATATGAGTCTTGTTATGGACATTTCAGATCGAGTTTCAGTTCTAGATTTTGGTCAAAAAATCGCAGAAGGTACTCCGGTTGAAATCCAGAATAATCAACGTGTAATCGATGCATATTTGGGAGTTGCTGAAGATGCTTCTTAAAGTAAAAGATTTAAATGTTTCCTATGGAAAAATCAAAGCAATTAAAGGCATTTCTCTTGAGGTTAAAGCTGGCGAAGTTGTCACTCTCATCGGTGCAAACGGTGCTGGTAAAACCACATTCTTAAAGACAGTATCTGGAATTCTTTCACCAGCGAGTGGGGAAATTACATACGATGGAAAGCCACTGGAGAGCATCAAACCTTTCCAGAGAGTAAACGAAGGCATCTGTCAGGCCCCTGAAGGCCGTGGAATATTTCCTGGAATGACAGTTCTAGAAAACCTAGAGATGGGTAAGTTTGGAAGAAAGCCATCTAAGGAAGAGACGCACGAAGATTTAGAAAAAATCTTCGGTTTGTTCCCGCGGCTGAAAGAACGTATCTCGCAAATGGGTGGAACTCTCTCTGGTGGAGAGCAGCAGATGCTTGCAATTGGTCGCGCATTAATGAGTCGTCCTCGATTGTTGCTTCTCGATGAACCTTCAATGGGACTTGCGCCGAAATTTATTGCGCAAATCTTTGAAATAATTGGAGAAATCAAAAAGCAAGGGGTAACAATTCTTCTGGTTGAGCAGAATGCAGCCAAAGCATTGGCAATAGCAGATCGGGCTTATGTTTTAGCAACAGGCAATATAACCACTGAAGGAACAGGCAAAGAGTTGCTTAATGATCCAGCTGTTCGTGCAGCCTACCTAGGAACAGGCGCTCACTAATTTCTTATTTGATTATCTTTCAGCAAGGATTAAGCAGGTTATTCGAGCTGTGCATGTACGTTGGCCTTCATCATTTGTAATGACGATGTCATAGCAGCACATTGTTTTGCCTAAAGAAACCGCGGTTGCAACAGCAGTAACTATTCCCTTGGTAGCAGATTTATGGTGCGTTGCATTGATATCAACACCAACTATTCGACGTGTAGGTCCTGCATGTAACTGTGTACCTATTGAACCGAGGCTCTCAGCCAGAACTACATTGGCTCCACCATGTAACAAGCCGATCGGTTGAGTATTTCCTTCAACTGGCATTGTGCCAACTAGACGTTGTGGGGATGCTTCGATAATTTCAATTCCCATTTTTTTATCTAATGCGCCGCTACCGCGTTCGCGAATTATTGCTAGAAAGTCTGCTTGTTCCATGGGCTGAAGTCTAACTTGCCTCGTAGGATGCGGACATGACCAAACGCCTATTGCTGATTGATGGTCATTCCATGGCGTATCGAGCGTTCTTCGCCCTGCCAGCAGAGAATTTCACAACGGCTGCGGGTCAACATACGAATGCAATTTATGGCTTTGCCACGATGTTGATATCCCTAATTAAGGAAGAAAAGCCAACGCATATTGCCGTGGCCTTTGATGTTTCCCGGAAAACATTTAGAACCGACATTTTTCCGGAGTACAAAGCCAATCGATCTAAGACTCCTGATGAATTTCGCTCGCAGATGAGCTATCTGCACGAATTAGTTTCAGCTTTTGGAATCCAGCAGTATGAAATAGAAGGATATGAAGCAGATGACATTATTGCCACAATAACAAAAAAGGCCGAGAAGGATAAGTGCGAAGTTTTAATCTGCACGGGGGATAGAGATAGTTTTCAATTGGTCAACGCTTCTACAACTATTTTGTATCCCAAACGAGGTGTCAGCGAGATGGCACGTATGACACCACAAGCCATCATTGATAAATATGGAATGACGGCCGAGCAGTATCCAGATTTCGCAGCACTGCGCGGTGATCCCAGCGATAACTTGCCATCAGTTCCGGGTGTCGGTGAAAAAACTGCCGCTAAATGGATTGTTGATTTTGGTTCGCTTAAAGAGTTACTTGCCAACGTAGATACTTTGAGTGGCAAAGTTGGACAATCTCTGCGAGATAACATCGATAACGTAATTCGAAATCGCGAACTTACCCAGCTTGTTCATGACGCTCCAGTGCAATTCGACGTGGAAGGACTTCTGTGGAATGGTCCGGATGAGACACTTATAACGCCACTCTTCGAAAAACTTGAGTTTAGAACTCTTAAAGATCGACTTACCCCATTGCTAAAGAAAGCTCCAAGTAAATCAAATGCACCTGCTGTTACGGACTCCCTCTTTGAAACACCCTTTGACGCTGCCCTGTTAACGCCAGAGGAAGCATCGAAAAGAATTTCAGAGCACGCAGGTGAAATAGCAATTGCTTTTGATATCGAAGGGGAAAAATTACATCGATATTGCGTAGCGTTAAGCAACAAAGATTCCTTCATTGTGCATTCATCTGCGATGGGGCAGTGGGCTAGTGATTCATCAATTAAGAAAATAGCTCATGACGCAAAATCAGTCTCACGCAATTACCCACTGTCGAATATCTCTTTCGACACCAGTCTTGCGGCCTACCTTGTTAATCCAGGTACACGAAGTCTTGATTTTGCAGACATCATCGAGCGCTGGGGAGATGGAACTGCTATTGATGACTCTTCAGAAGAAGCAAAATTGCATAGTCAGGCTCGTCTGCTCTTTACACTGCGTGATTCTCTTATAAAGGAACTTCACGAGCGTGAATTAGATAAGTTGTTTATCGAACTTGAAATGCCTATTTCAGAGTTATTAGCGGTGATGGAAAACCGCGGTATTGCAGTAGATCGAAAGAAGCTCGAAACCCTGGCAATCTTTTTTGATAAAGAAAGTTCTGCTCAAACGAAGATTGCTCATGACGCCGTAGGCCATGAGTTCAATTTGGCATCGCCGAAACAGCTGCAGGTTGTTCTTTTCGACGAACTCAAATTACCTAAAACTAAGAAAATCAAAACTGGATACACCACCGATGCCGATGCTCTGAATTGGTTATTTGAAAAATCCAAACATCCCGTTCTTGAAGCAATGCTGCGCGTGCGAGAAACAAAAAAACTTGGGGCGACAGTTGAAGGATTGCTGAGCGAAACCACAAAAGAAAATCGAATCCATACACATTTTGCCCAAACAGTTGCTGCTACTGGTCGGCTTTCATCCGTTGGACCAAACTTACAAAACATTCCTGTTCGCACTGAAGAAGGTCGCAGAATCAGAGATTGTTTTATTGCGGGCAAGGGGTATGAATCTTTGCTAACCGCTGATTACAGTCAAATCGAAATGCGAATCATGGCTCATTTATCAAACGACGCTGCGTTATTAAAGGCATTTGAATCTGGTGAAGATCTCCATGCCAGTGTCGCAGGATTGGTATTTGGAGTGAAAGCCACCGAAGTTGATCCCGAGATGAGACGACAGATGAAGGCGATGTCGTACGGATTGGCTTATGGATTAAGTGCCTATGGTTTAGCGGTTCAGTTAGATTTGTCCGCAAGTGCCGCCCAAGATTTAATGAATAAATACTTTATTCGTTTTGGTGGTATCCGAGATTATTTGAGTGATGTTGTAGATCAAGCACGAAAAGTTGGATACACGCAAACTATTATGGGACGCCGTCGCTATTTGCCAGATCTAACAAGTGATAATCGTGCCCGTCGAGAGGTTGCTGAACGCATGGCTTTAAATGCGCCAATTCAGGGATCTGCAGCAGACATAATTAAGAAAGCTATGCTCAACGTTGATGCTCTTATAAAAGAAAACAAATTAAAGTCAGAATTATTATTGCAAGTTCATGACGAACTTATATTCGAAGTAGCACCTGGAGAAGTTGATGCTCTCTCTGATGTGGTGAGAAAGGCGATGGGCAGCGCATTTGAATTGAAGGCTCCTCTAGATGTCAGTATTGGAATTGGATCTAGCTGGAACGAAGCCGCGCATTAATTAGTAGTAGGTAAATTATCCTTCATCGCTTCTAGATCTTCATCTGCTTCTGGAATTCGATCAGCTGCCTTAAGCCGACCTCGTCCAAGGGTTAGAACTACAAAACCAATTCCGATGCACACAGAAGTTGTTGCAAGTACCAGACTAGGTGAAAATACTTCTGATAAGTAACCTCCAAGTGCTGAACCAAGTGCCATGAAAGTTCCCTCAACACTCCAAAGCCAACCTAACGCTGCAGTTTGTGATCCCTTTGGACGAATTGCTTCCATGACTTCCCAGTAGAAAACTTGTATAGCTCCACCAACTAATCCAAGTGCAGCTCCGAATAGAGCCATAGACCATCCTGGATATGTAAACGCAATTGGAATCGAAACGATGAACCACGCCAAATATGTTTTGCGCATCGTCGCTAGTGCAGAACGATTTTTGGAAACCAATCCTGCTAACAATCCGCCAACAACATTAGCTACGCCCATTGCACCAAAAATCCAGGCCGTTCTTTGGGGTACACCCTCTAAGGTTGCAAAGGCTGGGACAGCAACATCAAATAACCCCCACCCAAAACCGATAAAGCATCCTTCAATCATCAGTAATTGCAATGGCTTAGAACGCCATAGTGCATCTGCACCTTTAACCTTTTTCTCAGGTATCCAATTTCGAGAAATGGAAGTTAGTCCAAGTGCTGTACCGCCGATAAACATCATTGCCGATGCTGTGCTGAGTGCCGAAGCTGGATGAGAAGATAAGGCCAGTGATGTAGCTAGTACTGGTCCAATTACTCCAGCAAAATTCATGATTGCAGAATCAACGGCGTAAGCAACTCTTAGAAAATCTGGCGGTACAACTTCTTTCCACAAAGGACGTACCGATAAATTAATTGGTGGCGCGGTAACACCAAGCACAAATGCTGCAGTAAGAAGAATACTGCGTTCATGAGCCATATTTAGTGCTAGCAACATTGCTGCATAAGTTGGAACAAAGATTCGAAGGGGCCATCGTTGACCCCATTTATCCATTATGGAACCGCGAATACCTGCGGTGAGCGATCCAGCTATTGAGTTAATTCCAATAGCCAAACCTGCTATTGCAACTGAGTTAGTTTCTTGTTCTGTCTTAAAAAATATTGCCAGCCCGATCATGCCGTATGAAATACGGGCTGGTAGGGCAGCCAAAATCAATACCCATGCGTTCGGAAATCTCAGTAACTCTTTATATCTATGCATTTCCTGCGATTCTATCCACCGGTACTAGGGGGTGAGCCTGATTAGGGCACGGAATTGACCTTACAACGCGTAAAACCGTACCCTTAGCGCTCCCTGACCCTACTACTCATCTATCCCTACGGAGCATTTTGACTACTTCACCAGTAATTGCAGTTAATGACATTGGATCTGCGGCAGATTTCTTAGCCGCCATTGAAGGAACAATTAGAAATTTTAACGACGGAGATCTCGTCGAAGGCACAGTGGTTCAAGTAGATCGCGAAGAAGTTCTTGTTGACATTGGTTACAAGACAGAAGGCGTAATCCCTTCCCGCGAATTGTCGATCCGTCACGATGCAGATCCAAATGAGATTGTAAAAGTTGGCGACAAAATTGAAGCGTTAGTTTTGCAAAAAGAAGATAAAGAAGGTCGCTTAATCCTTTCCAAGAAGCGCGCACAATACGAACGCGCATGGGGAGATATCGAAGGAAAGAAAGAGCGCGACGAAGTTGTTATCGGAACAGTTATCGAAGTTGTTAAGGGTGGCCTCATCGTTGACATCGGTCTTCGCGGCTTCCTTCCAGCATCCCTCGTTGAAATGCGCCGAGTACGCGATCTGACTCCATACATAGGCAAGCAGGTTGAAGCTCGCATCATCGAATTAGATAAGAACCGCAACAACGTTGTTCTTTCACGTCGTGCATTCCTAGAACAAACTCAATCAGAGTCACGCACAACTTTCCTCAATCAATTGCAAAAGGGTCAAGTGCGCTCCGGTGTTGTTTCATCAATCGTAAACTTCGGTGCATTCGTTGACCTTGGTGGCGTAGATGGTCTAGTTCACGTTTCAGAACTTTCATGGAAGCACATCGATCATCCAGGTGAAGTTGTTGAAGTTGGCGATGAAGTAACAGTTGAAGTTCTCGAAGTTGATTTCGAGCGCGAGCGTGTTTCCCTATCGCTTAAGGCGACACAAGAAGATCCATGGCAGGCATTTGCTCGCACACACACAATCAATCAGGTTGTGCCAGGTGTTGTGACCAAGCTTGTTCCATTCGGTGCATTTATTCGTGTTCACGAAGGTATCGAAGGTCTTGTTCACATCTCTGAATTAGCAGAGCGCCACGTAGAAATTCCTGAGCAAGTTGTTCAAGTAGATGACGAACTATTTGTAAAGATTATTGATATTGACCTAGAGCGTCGTCGTATT
>CANHNH010000004.1 GCA_947461995.1 Candidatus Nanopelagicaceae bacterium | reverse complement strand
GGAGCGCTTCTTAGCGCACAAGAAGCAAAAGGCTGAAGCTAAAGCTGCTGATGCTGCTGCAACACCTGTCGAGGTAGCAGCAGAGTAATTTCTAGTGGCCTTCGTTGTAGGACTCACTGGTGGTATCGGTTCGGGCAAATCTTTGGCTGCGCAATTCTTTTCGCAGTTAGGTGCGCTCGTAATTGATGCCGACCAGTTAGCTCGTTCAGTGATTGAACGTGGTTCAGATGGCTTTGATGAAGTTCTTCTTCGATTCGGTGATGGAGTTTTAAAAAACGGGGACATCGATCGCGTAGCACTCGGTCAGATTGTCTTTGAAAATCCACAAGCAAAGAAGGATCTTGAAGAAATCATTCACCCACGCATTCGTACGGAATTCGAAGAAGCAGTTGCCAGTCTCAACCCAGGTCAAATATTGGTCTATGAAATACCACTGCTAGTTGAAACTAATGCTGCCGATAGATTTGATTTCATTGTTACAGTTGAATCCGCGGCCGAGCTACGGAAAGAACGCTTACGCTCACGTGGAATGTTTCATTCTGACATCGAAAAAAGAATTGCATCTCAGGCATCAGAGGAAGAGCGTCGAAAGATTGCCGATTGCATACTCACTAACGACGGCAGTGAAGATGAACTTCTACGCCAGGTAGAAAACGTCTGGGAATCTACAATATTGCCTCGCGCGCAAATTTAGAGCCACAAAGATAGAGTTCGGCTTATGCGCCCAATCACTGATCTTCAAAGGCGAGTTGAGCCTTTTCAAGTAATTAGTGATTACGTGCCGGCCGGCGATCAGCCTGCGGCCATAGAGGAAATAGTTAAGCGAATTAATGCTGGTGTTCAAGATGTTGTTTTATTGGGTGCCACCGGAACTGGAAAGTCAGCAACTACAGCGTGGATGATTGAGAAACTGCAACGCCCGACATTAGTTTTGGCACCGAATAAAACTCTTGCTGCCCAGCTCGCTAACGAGTTCAGAGAGCTTTTACCAAACAATGCAGTTGAGTATTTTGTTTCTTATTATGACTATTACCAACCTGAAGCGTATGTTCCACAGACAGATACATTTATTGAGAAGGATTCAAGCGTTAACGATGAAGTCGAACGCCTGCGGCACTCGGCCACTAATTCGCTCTTAACCCGTAGAGATGTTGTAGTTGTCGCAACCGTTTCATGCATATATGGACTCGGAACGCCACAGGAATATGTCGATCGTATGATCAAATTGCGTGTGGGGGATGAAATCGAACGAAATGTTTTGTTGCGACGATTCGTCGATGTTCAGTACAAACGTAATGACATGGCATTTGAACGTGGAACCTTCCGTGTTCGAGGAGACACAATAGAAATCATTCCTATGTATGAAGAGTTAGCTCTTCGTATTGAAATGTTTGGCGATGAAATCGAAAGAATCACAACTCTTAACCCTTTAACTGGAGAAATCGTTCGCGAAGAACAAGAGATGTATGTTTTTCCCGCAACTCATTACGCCGCTGGTCCAGAAACAATGAAGCGGGCGATGGGGGACATAACCGATGAACTTCAAATTCAACTCAATCTATTCGAAAAGCAAGGCAAACTATTAGAGGCCCAAAGATTACGAATGCGAACTACATTTGATTTAGAAATGATGGAGCAATTAGGTTTTTGTTCAGGCATCGAAAATTACTCGCGTCACTTAGATGGTCGCGAACCTGGGTCAGCTCCCAATTGTTTGCTCGATTATTTTCCTGAAGATTTCCTTGTGGTAATAGATGAAAGCCACGTAACGGTTCCACAGATTGGCGCGATGTTTGAAGGCGACGCCTCTCGCAAGCGAACTTTGGTTGAACATGGTTTCCGACTTCCAAGTGCATTAGATAACCGTCCTCTCAAGTGGCCAGAGTTTTTAGATCGCGTTGGACAAAAAGTGTATTTATCAGCCACACCTGGTCCTTATGAATTAGGAAAAGTTGAAAATGATGTTGTCGAACAAGTCATTCGCCCAACTGGCTTAGTTGACCCTCAAATTATCATCAAGCCTATTAAGGGACAGATTGATGATTTGCTCAGTGAAATCAAGATACGCGCCGAACGAAATGAACGCGTTTTGGTGACCACATTGACTAAGAAGATGTCAGAAGATTTAACGGAATACTTGCAGGAAAAAGGAATAAGAGTTGAGTATCTGCACTCTGAAGTAGATACATTGCGTCGCGTCGAGCTACTAAGAGAATTACGAATGGGTCACTTTGATGTATTAGTTGGCATCAATTTGCTTCGTGAAGGATTAGATTTACCAGAAGTTTCACTTGTCGCAATATTAGACGCAGATAAAGAAGGATTCTTACGATCAGCAACATCGTTGATTCAAACTATTGGTCGTGCTGCACGAAATGTTTCTGGCGAAGTTCATATGTATGCCGACAACATCACCAAATCAATGGCTAAAGCTATAGATGAAACCAATCGTCGCAGAGCTAAACAAGTTGCATATAACTTAGAACGCGGGGTGGACCCTCAACCACTGCGAAAGAAAATTGCCGATATAACTGATCTCATAAATCGTGAGAGTGAAGACACAGATGAATTACTTGCAGCGGGTCGTAAGGGCAAAGGAGCGGGTGCGCCACCAATTGGCTTACGCACTAAGAACGCAGGTTCGTTGCCGCGCCAAGAGTTAGTCGCATTGATAGAGTCGCTCACTGATCAGATGAGAAGTGCGGCTTCTGAATTATCCTTCGAGCTCGCTGCTCGATTGCGTGATGAAATTCGCGATCTCAAAAAGGAATTACGAGCAATGCAAGAGGCGGGGCACTAATGAGCATTGATAAGTTGATTGTTCGTGGCGCCCGCGAACACAATCTAAAAGATGTTTCAATCGAGTTGCCTCGTGAAGCACTCATTGTTTTTACTGGATTATCTGGTTCCGGAAAATCAAGCTTGGCTTTCGACACAATTTTTGCTGAAGGCCAACGTCGCTACGTTGAATCACTCTCTGCGTACGCGCGTCAGTTCCTGGGGCAGATGGATAAACCCGATGTTGATTTCATTGAAGGTTTATCACCTGCAGTTTCGATTGATCAAAAATCAACAAATAGAAATCCGCGTTCAACGGTTGGAACAATTACTGAAGTTTATGATTACTTGCGTCTGCTTTTTGCACGCGCTGGTCGCCCGCACTGTCCTAATTGTTCCAAGGCTGTTTCCAGGCAGACACCGCAGCAAATTGTTGATCAAATTCTCACAATGCCACCAACAACTAAATTCCAAATTTTGGCTCCAGTTGTTCGTGCTCGTAAAGGTGAATTCGTAGATTTATTTGCCGAACTTATTGCCTCCGGTTACGCAAGAGCGCGTATCGACGGAGAAATAGTTGCTTTAAGCGAAGCACCAAAGTTAAAGAAGCAAGAGAAGCACACTATTGAAGTTGTTGTCGATCGCTTAAGTGCAAAGCCAGAGTCCAAGTCACGCCTGACGGATTCGATTGAAACCGCGCTCCGATTAGCTTCTGGAATAGTGTTACTAGATTTCGTAGACGCAAAAGGTGCTGACAAGGAACGTACCTTTAGCGAACACCTGGCTTGTCACGATTGCAATCTTTCATTTGAAGAGCTCGAACCTCGATCATTTTCATTCAACTCACCATTTGGCGCTTGTCCTGAATGCACAGGAATTGGAACAAAACTGGAAGTCGATGAAGAGCTCATCATTCCTGATGATTCAATTTCAATATATGAAGGGGCGATTGCACCATGGGCAGGCGGTCAATCCTCAGAGTATTTTCTTCGCTTGCTCGAAGCGCTTTCTGAAGATGTGAAGTTTTCTCTAAATACTCCTTGGAAGCGTTTACCCGAAAAAGCCCGTAATGCCATTATCAATGGGTATGAATATGAAATTCATGTTAAGTATAAGAATCGCTATGGAAGAGTGCGCAATCACACCAGTGGCTTCGAAGGTGTTGTCCCATTTATTCACAGACGCCATGGTGAGACAGACAGTGATTACAGTCGTGAGAAATATGAAGCGTATATGCGACAAATTCCATGTTCAGTCTGCAAAGGTGCCCGACTTAAGCCAGAAGTTTTGGCTGTAACGGTCGGTGATTTGTCGATTGCACAAATTTGTGAACTCTCAATTGCAGATTGCGCTGAATTCCTAAGAAAGATTTCCTTAAACGCTCGAGAAGCACAGATTGCCGAACGAGTGATGAAAGAAGTAAATGCTCGACTTGGGTTCTTACTCGATGTTGGTTTGGACTATCTCTCTTTAGCACGTCCAGCTGCCACGCTCTCTGGTGGCGAAGCACAGCGAATTAGATTGGCGACACAAATTGGTTCCGGACTCGTTGGAGTTCTCTACGTTTTAGATGAGCCAAGTATTGGATTGCATCAACGTGATAATCGCAGACTTATTGACACACTCACACGGCTACGTGACCTGGGAAACACACTTATTGTTGTAGAGCACGATGAAGAAACTATTCGCACAGCGGACTGGATCGTTGACATCGGTCCAGGAGCAGGCGAACATGGAGGCAAAGTTGTTGTATCGGGGGATTACCAATCTCTAATAGATTCAAAAGAATCAATTACTGGTGCATATTTAAGTGGTCGCAAATCAATAGCAATTCCAAGCAAGAGACGTCCGTTAGATCCAAAGCGCAAATTAGTTGTTAAAGGCGCTAAAGAAAACAATCTCAAGGACATAGACGTAGAAATTCCACTGGGAGTATTCGTTTCCGTAA
This sequence comes from Candidatus Nanopelagicaceae bacterium, assembly GCA_947461995.1. GTDB lineage: Bacteria > Actinomycetota > Actinomycetes > Nanopelagicales > Nanopelagicaceae > Planktophila. The sequence continues at coordinate 38,925 of CANHNH010000004.1, read as the reverse complement.
CTGGCGTGAGCGGATCCGGTAAATCCACACTAGTAAATGATATTTTGTACAGCGTTTTAGCAAATAAACTAAATGGTGCCCGAATAGTCCCCGGGCGCCACCGAAGTGTTTCAGGCGTTGAGTTATTGGACAAAGTTGTACATGTGGATCAATCTCCGATTGGTCGTACACCGCGTTCTAATCCAGCAACCTACACAGGTGTCTTTGACAAAGTTCGCGCTCTCTTTGCGGAAACAACTGAGGCAAAGGTCCGCGGTTATCAACAAGGTCGTTTTTCATTTAACGTAAAAGGCGGTCGATGCGAGAATTGTTCTGGTGATGGAACCATCACTATTGAAATGAACTTCTTGCCCGATGTCTATGTCCCATGCGAGGTTTGTCATGGGGCTCGATACAACCGCGAAACTCTAGAAGTACATTACAAAGGTAAAACTATCGCAGATGTACTTGATATGCCGATTGAAGAAGCCCACACGTTCTTCGAATCTGTACCGACTATTGCTCGCTTTCTTAAGACACTCTGCGATGTTGGTTTAGGTTATGTACGACTTGGGCAATCAGCACCAACGCTTTCAGGTGGCGAAGCGCAGCGTGTAAAACTAGCAACAGAACTTCAACGTAGATCTACGGGCCGAACCATTTATGTTCTAGATGAACCTACAACAGGTCTGCACTTTGAAGATGTAAACAAGCTTTTGGGAGTACTTAACCGTCTGGTTGAATCCGGCAATACAGTGGTTGTTATTGAACACAATTTAGATGTAATCAAATCTTCCGATTGGGTCATAGACATGGGTCCAGAAGGTGGTTTCCGAGGTGGAACAGTTGTCGCAGAAGGCACGCCTGAAGAGATTTCAAAAGTAAGTGCCAGTTATACGGGACAATTCTTGGTTGATATCCTGAAAACAAATCGAAAAACTCCGGCGAAGAAGAAGTAATCATGGCCGACCCAGCCAGTTATCGCCCCAGTGATATTCCAGAAGAAGCTGGCGTTTATCGCTTTTATAACAAGAGCGAAAAAGTAATTTATGTCGGTAAAGCTAAGAATTTAAAGAATCGTTTAAGTTCATACTTTGGCTCCAATCTGGCTCACAAGACCAACCGGATGGTGCATGAAGCGATTCGTGTTGATTGGACTGTTGTAAATACTGAGCTGGAAGCCTTAGCTTTGGAATTCTCATGGATCAAGCAGTATCACCCAACGTATAACGTTCAATTTAAGGATGATAAGTCATATCCTTATTTAGCAATCTCAATGCAAGATGAGTTCCCCCGCATATTTGTCACCCGTAAAGAAAAACGTCCTGGGCTCAAGTATTTTGGGCCTTATACGAATGCTTGGGCGCTAAGAAACACCTTTGATATTTTGCTCAAGGTATTTCCGGTGAGATCCTGTAGCGCTGGAAATTTTGCTCGTGCTCAAAAATCTAAAAGACAGTGTTTGCTTGGAGATATTGGCAAGTGTGCGGCGCCGTGTGTTGGATGGGTATCACCAGAAGAACATAAACAAATTGTTTATAAACTGGATGCTTTCATGGAAGCCGGAATGCAAGACCTGCTACCCGCGCTTCAATCGGAAATGGAGTTAGCATCTTCGCGCGAAGAATTTGAAAGAGCAGCACGGATTCGAGATCAGATTGAATCATTTGAAAAAGCTCAACGTTCAACTCAAGGCAATTTATCTGATGAATTAGATGGAGATTTCATTTCGATTCATGAAGAGGGGCTTCATGCTGCCGGATCTATTTTCATGTTGCGGCGAGGATCCATCAAGGGTTCACGTTCATGGATTGTAAATCAAGAACATGCCCTAGAAGGAGATGATCAATGGGCATCTCTGCTTTTTTCAATTTACGGTAGCGAATCTACTGAGATACCAGAGACCATTTACCTTAACTCCGAACCGGTTGATTTGGACGCCTTGGAGAAATGGCTCACATCATTAGCCCACACAAAAGTAACTCTGAAAGTTCCGCAACGCGGAGAAAAGGTCGATCTTTTGGAAACCGTTAAGCGCAATGCACACTACGCGCTTGTTCAATTTATGAGTAAGAGAGCTACTGATGCGGCAGTGTCAGGTAAGGCTCTCTTGGAAATAGAGGAGGAGCTTGGCTTAGAAAAGACTCCGCTTCGAATCGAATGTTTTGATATCTCAAATATTTCAGGAACATCGGTAGTCGCTTCTATGGTTGTTTTTGAAGATGGTGTTGCTAAGAAGAGTGAATACCGCCGTTTTATTATTGATACCAAAGAAGGATTCGACGATACGCGCGCTATGCACCAAGTGATCACTAGACGTTTAAAAAGATTACTCAATGATCGAGTTATTGATAGCGCAGAAATCATTGAAGCTGGTGGCAAACCAAGTAAGTTCGCCTACCCTCCCCAGTTAATTGTTGTTGATGGCGGTGCACCACAAGTGAGCGCAGCACAGCGAGCAATGAATGAATTGGGTATTTCAGACATCGCTTTATGTGGATTAGCTAAGAGATTAGAAGAAGTGTGGGTGCCAGAACAATCAGATCCAATAATTTTGCCGCGAACAAGTGAGGGACTGTACTTATTGCAACGCATTCGAGATGAAGCTCATCGTTTTGCAATCGCATTTCATAGATCCAGGCGTTCAAAAGTTATGCTCGAATCTATTCTTGATGAGATTGAGCAATTAGGACCGAGTCGAAGGAATGCACTACTTGAGCGATTCGGATCAGTCGCCGCCATGAAGAAAGCAAGTGTTTCTGATATTGCTATGACACCAGGCATTGGCGAGAAAATTGCGCAGATAGTTTTCGATTTTCTTGCCACAGCAACTTCCTCACATATTGATATGTCTACCGGCTCCATTGAAGATGCTTGACAGGTAGGCAAAGATATACACATGAGCAAAGAGGTTTTGATTCTCACCGGAATGTCTGGCGCGGGGCGTTCAACGGTTGCCCATGCGTTAGAAGACCTCGGTTGGTATGTTGTAGATAATCTGCCACCAAAGCTCTTATCAGATCTCATTGGTCAAAGTTTTGAATCAGAAATTAACGCTTTAGCTGTTGTAGTAGATGTACGCGGTGGAAAATTCTTTGATGAGTTGGCATCTTCTTTATCTGAATTAAGGAAATCAGGAGCAAATTTTCGAGTTGCTTTCTTAGATGCCTCGGATCAAGCCCTCGTTCAAAGATTTGAATCAACTCGTCGACCCCATCCATTGCAAGGGAATGGTCGCATCGTTGATGGCATCGCTGCAGAGCGAGCGAAACTTCAAGAACTCTTGTCTCAGGCCGATGTGGTTATCGATACTTCAAATTTGAATGTGCACCAATTAGAAAAGCGAACTACTGAAATCTTTGCTCAGGGATTAACTCAATCAGTCCGAGTGAACGTTCTCTCTTTTGGATACAAATATGGAATTCCGGTCGACGCAGATTTGGTGCTTGATTGCCGATTCATACCGAATCCACATTGGATTCCCGAATTACGTCCACTGACTGGTTTGGATGACAAGGTAAAAAGCAATGTGTTATCTAACGCTGGTGTTTCGCAATTTGTTCAATCATATGTGTCGGTTATCAACCAAATGCTGCCCGGTTATTTACGAGAAGGAAAGAAATATCTCACGGTTGCAATCGGATGCACTGGTGGAAGACATCGCAGTGTTTCGGTTGCACGTGAGATAGCGGCCCAGTTAGATGGCGAACGAGATGGATTTTCTGTGAGTGCGCACGCTTCTCATCGAGATGTTGGACGGGAATGAGTTCTGAAAAAAACCCTCGCGTTATCTGTTTAGGTGGGGGACATGGTTTAGCTGCGACGTTATCTGCAGTCAGAAAAATTACTACTGAAATCACGGCAATAGTTACAGTCGCTGACAATGGTGGTTCAAGCGGACGTTTACGAGATGAATTTCCAATTTTTCCACCTGGAGATTTAAGAATGGCACTTGCAGCGCTATGTGCAGATGATCATTGGGGAAGAAGTTGGGCTGATATTTTGCAGTACAGATTCACCAGCAATGGTCCACTTAATGGCCATGCTGTTGGAAATCTTTTGTTGGCGGCGCTTTGGGACAGAGATGTTGACCCCGTTCAAGGTTTAGATCGCGTTGCCGATTTACTAAAAGTTGTTGGCAGAGTTTTACCGATGGCTAGCGTTCCACTAGATATTGAAGCAACCTTTGACGATTCTGGAAAGACACATCATGTTCGTGGCCAAGTAGAAGTTGCGACGGCTAAAGGAAAATTGATGTCTCTGCATTTAGTTCCTGAGAGTCCGAAGGCTTTACCGGATGCCTTGAAAGCAATAGGGCAAGCGCAATGGATTACCGTTGGTCCCGGTTCATGGTTCTCTAGTGTTCTGCCACACTTTTTAGTACCAGAGCAATTGCAAGCGTTGGCTAAGACGTCAGCTAAAAAAATAGTTATTCTCAATCTTGATTCACATCCAGATGCAATCGCTGATGAATTTGCAGGATATACACCTTTTGAACATCTACAAATGCTCCATGAATACGCACCAATGATGAAAATTGACCATGTTTTAGTAGATGGATACGAATTAGGCGATAGCCAGAGGCTTCAAGTCCTTGTTGAGAGTTTTGGCGGCACATTGCACGTTGCAGATTTACGTCAATCACCGGGTAGTTTTCATCATGATGTAGAAAAATTATTTTCTCTATTGAGCCACATCATGGGCCAATCTTTGGTTGGATAGGCACATGGCAATGACATCAGCAGTTAAAGATGAACTCAGCCGCTTGGCTATCACCAAGCCATGTTGTCGCAAAGCCGAAGTTTCATCCCTTCTGCGTTTCGCCGGTGGGTTGCATATTGCCGCTGGAAAGATTGTGATCGAAGTTGAATTAGATACCGCCCAAAGTGCGCGTCGATTACGAAAAGATATCTCTGATATTTATGGCCACGAAAGCGACTTAGCAGTGCTTTCATCTAGCGGTTTGCGTAAAGGTTCTCGCTACGTTGTACGTGTGATTAACGAAGGTGATGCACTGGCGCGCCAAACTGGTTTAGTGGATGCAAACTCTCGTCCAGTCCGTGGACTGCCTCCGCAAGTAGTTTCTGCAGCAATTTGCGATTCAGAAGCAGCTTGGCGTGGAGCATTCATTGCTCATGGATCTTTAACCGAACCAGGTCGTTCCTCTTCACTTGAAATTACATGCCCTGGGCCTGAAGCCGCACTTGCTTTAGTCGGCGCTGCCCGCCGTCTTGGAATTGTTGCTAAAGCTCGTGAGGTTCGCGGAGTAGATCGCGTTGTTATTCGAGATGGCGATGCAATCGGTGTGCTACTTACTCGCTTAGGTGCGCACGAAAGCGTTCTTGCCTGGGAAGAGCGACGAATGCGCCGCGAAGTTAGGGCAACAGCTAATCGTTTAGCAAATTTTGATGATGCGAATTTGCGTCGTTCAGCGCGTGCGGCAGTTGCAGCATCTGCGCGAGTTTCACGTGCAATGGAAATTCTTGGTCCAACTATTCCAGATCATTTGAAAGAGGCGGGAGAGTTACGCATTGGTCATGGTCAAGCAAGTTTGGAAGAATTGGGTTCCCTTGCTGTACCGCCAATGACTAAGGATGCGATTGCTGGAAGAATTAGGCGTTTGCTAGCAATGGCAGATAAAAGAGCCGCAGAATTAGGAATCCCAGATACCGAAGCGGGACTATCTCCAGATTTACTAAACTAAGTACATGCAGAACCCCTACTCAAGCGAGGAACACAGATGATTAATGTTGGAATCAATGGATTTGGGCGCATTGGCCGAAACTTCTTTCGCGCATGCCTTACTAATCCAAATGTAAATATTGTCGGTATCAACGACCTGACAGACAACGCAACTCTTGCCCATTTACTTAAGTATGACTCGATTTTAGGTCGCTTAGGTTTAGAAGTTTCACATACCGAAGACTCCCTTACTGTTGGTGGAAAAGTTATCAAGGTATTTGCAGAACGCGATCCCGCAAATTTGCCATGGAAGTCAATCGGCGTTGATGTTGTCGTTGAATCAACAGGGATTTTTACTAAAGCTGCAGATGCTCAAAAGCACATCACTGCAGGGGCTAAAAAGGTAATTATTTCCGCACCCGCAACAGATGAAGACATCACTATCGTGATGGGTGTTAACCACGAAAAATATGATCCAGCTACGCATAACATTATTTCTAATGCATCATGTACAACAAACTGCTTGGCTCCAATGGCTAAAGTGCTCAACGATAACTTTGGAATCATCCGTGGGTTAATGACAACAGTTCATGCATATACAAATGATCAAGTTATTTTGGATTTCCCGCACAAAGACCTACGTCGTGCACGCGGTGCGGCAACTAATATCATCCCAACATCAACTGGAGCTGCAAAGGCAATCAGTCTTGTTCTTCCAGAACTCAAAGGAAAGCTTGATGGATACGCACTCAGAGTTCCTGTCCCAACGGGTTCGGTAGTAGATCTCACAGTTGAGCTGTCCAAGGAAGTAAGCGCTGCGGACATCAATGCTGCGCTAAAGAAGGGCGCCGAAGGCGCACTTAAAGGCTTCATGACATATACAGAAGATCCAATTGTTTCATCTGACATAGTCACTGATCCATCGTCATGCATTGTTGATGCTGGACTCACAAAGGTGATCGGCACGACTGCAAAAGTTGTTGGTTGGTATGACAACGAATGGGGTTATTCCAATCGCCTGGTTGATTTGATCACGTACGTTGGTAAAACCCTGTAATGAGTTCACTTGCTTCATTAGATGTTGCAAGTAAACGTGTTTTTCTCCGTTGTGATTTAAACGTTCCGCTTAAGGACGGTGTTATTACAGATGATGGAAGAATCCGTGCTTCGCTTCCAACCATTAAAAACCTCCTAGAGCGCGGTGCTTCAGTGGTTATTGGCGCTCACCTAGGAAGGCCAAAAGGTGAAGTAAAGCCTGAACTCTCTTTAGCTCCGGTAGCGACGAGATTGCAAGAGTTGCTTAATGAACCAGTTGATTTCGCAAAACAAGGTGACGCAAAGATTCTTTTATTGGAAAACTTACGATTTAATTCAGCAGAAACTAGTAAAGACGATGCCGAACGTAAGCTATTCGCCAAAGAATTAGCAAGATATGCAGATGTTTACGTGGGCGATGGATTTGGCGCAGTACACCGCAAACACGCATCTGTTTACGATCTACCTGCTCTCTTGCCTAATGCTTCCGGATTTCTTATTCAAGCCGAAGTAGATGTACTTAAAAAACTAACACAATCACCGGTTCGCCCTTATGGTGTCGTTCTTGGTGGGGCAAAGGTTTCAGACAAAATTGGCGTTATTTCAAATCTTCTTTCTAAAGTAGATGTAATGGCAATTGGCGGGGGAATGGTCTTCACATTCCTAGCTGCAACTGGAAAAGAAATTGGTTTATCACTGGTTGAAACTGACCTTATTCCTACCGTTAAAGAAATAATTGCAACTGCACAGAGCAAAGGTGTCAGACTCGTATTGCCTACAGATATCGTCGTGGCTCAAAAATTTAGCGCCGATGCGGTTCCAACTCTCGTTTCTGCAGATGAAATACCGGCAGATCACATGGGACTCGATATTGGACCAGAATCAGCGGGTGTTTTTGCTGATGAAATTAAGAAATGTAAAACAGTTTTTTGGAATGGACCTATGGGAGTTTTCGAATTCGCCAATTTTGCTAACGGTACAAAGGTTGTTGCACAAGCACTCAGCGAAATAGAAGGCGTATCAGTTATCGGTGGGGGAGATTCAGCTGCTGCGGTCCGAGCACTAGGCTTTAAGGATTCCGACTTCAGTTACATCTCAACTGGAGGCGGGGCATCCCTTGAGTATCTTGAAGGTAAGGTTCTTCCTGGCTTACAGGCACTAGGACTGTAATTCACTGATGATAGAAAGCGGGCTGTACTAAATGCGTAAACCATTAATGGCGGGCAATTGGAAGATGAACTTAAATCATCTAGAAGCTATTGCGGTTGCACAAAAGCTTGTATACAGCCTTGAAGATAAAGATTATGACGCGGTTGATGTTGCGATAATCCCACCATTTACAGATATTCGATCAATTCAAACTCTTGTAGACGGTGATCGATTGCGCCTGATGTACGGGGCTCAAGACTTATCTCCTGATGCAAGCGGTGCTTTCACTGGAGATATTTCAGCTTCAATGTTGGCAAAACTAGGGTGCACGTTTGTGGTTATAGGCCACAGCGAACGCCGTGCACTTCATCACGAAGATGATGCGCTTGTAAATCGAAAAATAAGAGCAGCGCTAACGAATGAGTTGACGCCAATTTTTTGTGTTGGAGAAGAGCTTGCAATCCGGGAAGCAGGCACGCATGTAAGCCACGTTGTGCGACAAATCCGTGCTGGTTTAGAAGGATTCCACAAACCAGATTTAAAGAAAATTGTTATCGCCTACGAACCCATCTGGGCTATCGGGACAGGAAAAACTGCAACCCCTGAAGATGCCGAAGAAGTGTGTGCAGCTATCCGTGAAGAGATTGAATCTATCGGCTCTGCTGAAATCGCAGCAAATTTGCGAATCCTTTATGGCGGTTCAGTAAAATCATCAAACATTGTTGAAATAATGAAAAAAGAGAATGTGGATGGTGCTTTGATCGGCGGAGCAAGTCTGGATCCCGAAGAACTAGCCAAAATTGCGAAGTTCTACGCTGCTTCATAAGTAGGTATCGATGAGCTTTAGCAGGTATCCTTACTCCCTGCCCATAATCACGGGCTACAGCGCATAGCAAGGGGTACGGTTAAATGAAGTTAGCACTCTCAATTATTCTGGTTATAACCAGCGTTCTCATGATCCTTCTCGTACTGTTGCATAAAGGCAAAGGCGCAGGATTATCTGACTTATTCGGTGGCGGAATCTCTTCTAACTATGGTGGCTCCTCCGTTGTAGAGCGCAATCTTGATCGCATCACAATTGTAGTTGGCGGTTTGTGGTTTGCCGGTGTCGTTGCCTTGAGTTTGGTTTTGAAGTAAATAATTTTTTTTTCGTAATTAATCGATAGGAGCAATACATGGCAAGTGCAATTCGTGGAAGTCGCGTTGGTGCAGGCCCAATGGGTGAAGCAGAACGTGGAGAAGCGATTGCTCGTTCTCATGTTTCTTATTGGTGTGCAAATGGGCACGAAGTTCGCCCATCATTTGCTGAAGAAGAGAGCGTTGTTATTCCAGCTGAATGGGATTGTCCGAAGTGTGGTTATCCAGCAGGTAGAGACAAAGCCAATCCACCGAGTCCAATCAAAAATGAACCGTACAAAACTCATTTGGCTTATGTTAAAGAGCGCCGAAGTGATGCCGAAGGTGCAAAAATACTGGATGAAGCCCTTCGTAAATTGCGTGGAGATGACTAAAGCTTTTTAGCAATTTCTAAAAGCTGTGCAATTCCTAATTTTCTATCCAGTAAATGCAGGCGAAGAGTTGGAAACCCTCTGTTGATAAGTGCATTTTGATCGCCAATAGCCTGGGCTAAGCAGAGTGATTTAAATGTGAAATCCTTTTCAGGAATTACAAAATCTGTTTTAGCATCAGCAGTTATCTGAAGAAATGAACCATTGGGTTGACCACCCTTATGAAGTTGTCCGGTTGAGTGTAAGAAACGCGGTCCCCATCCAAAGGTAACAGCCTTCTTACTTTTGGAAGCAAGGATATTCCTTAATCCAATGAGATCCTGATCTACGTGGCGATCTAAATAAGCAGTTATGGCCAGGTATCCATCTTCGCAAATCTGTTTAATAAATGTGGAAAGTAGTTCCGTGGCGTCATTTGCCTCCTTATAAAATGCTATTGATTGATCAATTCCTGCGACAGGAATTTGCGGCATTAACTTGCCCCATTGAGTTAAAAGTGAAGTACTTGCTAATTTTGATTCGTCAACATTTGGCTGACTAAAAGGATTAACCGATAATCCAGCTCCTAGCAGGGCGGTTACCCATTCCCAAAAGAAAAACTGTTCTCCCAGATCACCCATAACTACCAAATCTGAGTGACCCCCAAAAGAAATAGAAAGCGCTTCATCTGGGATTAGATCTTCCAAATCATTCACGACTATAGGTAATCGACCCATACCGCCTTTGCCCGTTGATTCTGCGATTAGTTGTTCAATCCAATCTGATAATCCCGGCATCGATGAATGATTATCACTAATGGAAAAATATTGGTCAGTTCCGGAAATGATTGCATAGGCGGCAACGAGAGCGGGATGCGGATTGATCAGAAGCGAATCCTTTGCTTCTATCGCGCTATCTAAAATTACCGAAACATCTATGCCAATGAGCGCTGAAGGAACAAGACCAAAATCACCTAAAACACTAAAGCGTCCACCAACATGTGGATTGGCGTTGATTACGGTAAAACCTGATGCACGAGATGAAATGTCCAAAGGGGATCCTGGATCGGTCACAATAATAATGTGCTCGGTTGTGTCCAATCCGGCTTCGCGGAAAAACTTTTCAAACAAAGCTTTTTGACTAACTGTTTCAATGCTTGAGCCAGATTTCGAACTCACCACAACTAATGTGTGCGTTAAATCTTGCGGCAAAAAATGTGCCATAAATTCAGGATCGGTTGAATCCAAAATAGATATCTTTTTGCCAAAAGTTTTAGCGATAACTTCAGGACCTAGAGAAGATCCACCCATGCCGCATAAAATAATGTTTGTTAGATGACGATTCTTTGCCGATAGTGCGTCTAACGCGGCTAGTAATGTTCGTGATTGATGGGGTAAATCAACCCAATCCATGCGGACACTAGCTTCGGCAGTGGCATCTACACCCCAAATCGTCGGATCTTTTTTGATCAGGCGCTTATGAGCATCAAGTAGTTTGAGATATAAAGGTGAATCTCTTTGAATGAGGTGTTCATCTTTGTATTTAACCTCAATCATGTAGTTCGAACCTTTTCGACATCATCGAGTAAAGATTGCCAAGCCTTTGCAAAGGATGCAACTCCATCAACTTCAAGTTGATGAGTTATCGCTGCCAAGGAAATGCCGGTGTTAGCGAGATTGGCAAGTATCGCATGAGCATCTTCAATTGCAGGTGTAATGGTGTTTCCACGAAATTTGCCATGATCAATGACTGCATCCAACGTCGATTGCGGCATCGTGTTTACTGTGTCAGGTGCGATCAATTCGATTACATAGCGAGTGTCCTCGTATGCGGGATCTTTAACTCCGGTCGACGCCCATAATGGGCGTTGCATATTGGCACCAGCCTGGCTTAACTTTGCCCAACGTGGACTCGCTGATTTTGTAAGAAATAGTTCGTAAGCGAGCACGGCATTGGAAATTGCTGCACGGCCAAGTAATTCATTGCTTTGCGGTGAATTAATCCTCTTCAACTCTTGGTCTACTGCTGTGTCAATTCTGCTGATAAAAAATGAGGCAACACTGTGAATTGTTTTCAAGTCACTGCCACGTTTTTGTGCACCTTCTATTCCCGTGATAAATGCATCAATTACTTCTTCGTAACGCTGGCAGGAAAAAATCAAAGTGACATTAACGCTTATTCCGCTGGCGATGAGTTCTGTGATTGCGGGCAATCCCGCCAAAGTGGCGGGAACTTTTATAAGCAAATTTGGGCGGTTAACTAAACTCCAGAGTGATTTGCCTTCATCAATTGTGGCTTGAGTGTCATGAGCCAGGCGAGGATCTACCTCGATACTCACTCGACCATCTATACCTTTGGAATCGTTATAGATTTGTTCAAATAGATCACATGCTTGGCGAACATCATCAGTTGTTAATTTCTTTACTATTTCTTCGGGAGAGAGTGATTTCATCGCAGCAATATCTTCTGCATAGTCGGCAGATCCTGTGATCGCTGAATTAAAGATGCTGGGATTAGTAGTTACTCCAACTACTCCAGAATTCTTAATTCGCGCAGGCAAGCTTTGAGAATCCAATCCAACGAGCTTTGCACGGGAGAGATCATCTAGCCATATCGATGTTCCTGCATCGGCGATATCCTTTGCAATCATGCGAGAATCTTCTTTGCAGTCGCCACGACATTTTCTAGAGTAAAACCAAATTCTTTAAACAGAACACTTGCGCCAGCAGATGCGCCGTAGTGCTCCAGTGAAATAGAAGCTCCATTATCTCCGACGTACTCTCGCCATCCTTGTGCAATTCCGGCTTCAATACTTATGCGGGCTTTTACTGACGGTGGCAACACCTCATCTTTATAGGCTTGAGTTTGTTCGTTAAACCATTCAAAACAAGGAACGCTTACAACGCGTGTAGCAATTCCAGAACTCTCTAATGTTTCTGCGCTTTGCACCGCAAGGGCAACTTCAGAACCAGTTGCCATTAAAATCAGTTTCGGTGCAGAGCTAGCTTCTTTAAGAATATAAGCACCTCGTGCTACGCCTTCTAGCGAACCGAAAAGCGAACGATCAAAGACCGGAAGGTTTTGACGTGACAAAAGTATTCCGCAAGCTTTTTTGCGTTCAATAATTACGCGCCATGCAGCAGCAACTTCGTTAGCGTCAGCGGGTCTGATGAGATCAAAATCTGGAATAGCACGAAGGGCGGCAAAGTGTTCGATAGGTTGATGAGTTGGACCATCTTCGCCTAAACCAATTGAATCGTGCGTCCAAACAAAGATGGATGGTAACTTCATAAGTGCTGCTAAACGAACGGCAGGACGCATGTAATCGCTGAAAACAGCGAAGGTGCCTCCAAAGGCTTTTGTCAATCCGCTCAGAGCAATTCCATTAAGAATGGATCCCATTGCATGTTCTCGGATACCAAAGTGAATAATGCGACCATAAGGGTCAGCATCTTTCATTGCGCTACTTGATGGAAGAAACGACTTGCCACCTTCAATGTTGGTGTTATTGCTTCCCGCTAAATCTGCAGAACCGCCCCACATTTCAGGAAGTTTTCTCGCCAGGGCGTTTATTACATCGCCAGAAGCTTTTCGTGTTGCAACTTCTTTGCCAGTTTCAAAAGTAGGAACCAAAGAATCCCAATCCTTCGGAAGTTCTTTTTCAATAAGTCTTGCCAGTAATTGCGCAGGCTCAGGGTTGCTCTTTTCCCAGCTCTTAAACTTTTCATTCCATTGTGCATGCACTTGTGCACCGCGCGTCTTTACTAATCGAGCATGTTCGAGCAAGTGTTGTGGAAAGGCAAAGTGTTCATCAGGGTTTAATCCGAGTTCTTTCTTTGTTGCACTAATTTCATCAGCACCGAGGGCAGAACCATGAGATTCCGCAGTTCCTCGAGCTTTTGGCGCTGGCCACGCAATAACTGTTTTCAAACGAATCAAAGTTGGTTTTTTTAAATCCTTTGATGCGATGGTCATAGCTTTATCAAGAGCGGTCAAATCAACGTCACCATTAGGTTGCGCGGTTACTTCCATTACTTCCCAGCCGTAGGCGCGATAGCGCGCTGACACATCTTCGGTGAATGCAACGTGTGTGTCACCTTCTATAGATATTCGGTTATCGTCATAAATAACATTCAAATTTCCGAGTTCTTGTGTTCCTGCAAGTGAAGCGGCTTCGCTACTTACTCCTTCTTGTAAATCTCCATCTGAACAAATAACCCAGATGCGATGATCAAAGAGTGAAGAACCATCAGTTGTCGCAGGATCAAAGAGTCCGCGTTCATATCGTGCGGCCATGGCCATTCCGACAGCAGTTGAGACACCTTGACCTAATGGTCCAGTTGTCATTTCGACTCCGGCAGTATGTCCATACTCAGGATGGCCAGGAGTTAATGAACCCCATGTACGAAATTTTTGAATATCTTGCATTTCTAATCCGTACCCACTGAGAAATAATTGCGTGTACAGAGTCATGGAGGAGTGGCCACAAGAAAGTATGAAGCGATCTCGACCAATCCATTGCGGATCATAGGGATCATGAACTAAATGCTTTTGGAATAAAAGATAAGCAACTGGCGCTAAGGACATCGCAGTACCTGGATGGCCATTACCAACTTTTTGTACGGCATCCATTGCAAGTGCTCGTGCATGTGAAATAACTAGGTCGTCTTCTATGCCCCAATTAGAAATTACACTCATGAAATTAGTTCACTTTCTTAGTTTGTCTAGAAACGGAGAGCCATACTTTCCAAGCAGAAATCCACACCAATGTGGAGCCGAGCATGTGAGCCGCAACAATAAGCTCAGGTAAACCAAGGAAGTACTGAATATAACCAATAGTGCCTTGAAGCAAAGCGGCAATAAAGAAGAATTTCAATAAACGTTTGGTAGCCACTGGTGTTCTAGCAGAAATAAAATATGCAAGGGAAAGACCTAATAATGCGATAACTAGATCTGCATGCAACCAGGCGATGCTGCGAACATCGAAACCAAAGCGAGGGGCTGCTACATCTCCAGCATGGGGACCTGAGCCCGTTACTAAGGTTCCAAACACAATAACCACAAAGGTTAGAACGACATGGGTTCTGGAAACGACATGTAGAACATCCTTGTTTAGTTTTTTATGCACATACGAACTTTTAGCCTTAGTTAATAATGATTGCGCGCCAGCGATAAGCAGTATCGATAAGATGAAATGGCCCGCTACAGGAAGCGGATGTAAATCGGTTAGCACGGTAATGCCACCTAAAACAGCTTGCCCAAATATTCCAGCAAATTGTCCAAGAACTAGTATTCGCAATTCTTTTCGTTTGCTGATTAGAACTGAAAGTATTGATAATGCGCACGCCAAAACAAGTGCAAAAGTTAGTAATCGATTACCAAATTCAATCCAGGATCTGAAACCTTCTATTTGTCCGTGGATCGGCGTATATGAACCCGCAGTACATTCGGGCCACGTTGGACATCCAAGACCTGATCCTGTGAGCCGAACAACTCCACCGGTGAGGACGATCCCCACTTGGAAAATCAATAGAACTCGAAGTATCGCCACGAGCCATCTATTGGCAAATTCCTTCATAGCCCTAGCCTAGATTGTGATGGGCCAACGGGAAGGCAATTCTTCCTGCGTCTCGAGTGGTAAGTATCATTGATTTAAGACACAATAGTGTTGTGAAAATAGCCATCCCAATAGCGCAGAGTGAAGATGTCCGTACTCGCGACGCTGTTGCCCGTTCCATCCTAGAAAATGGACCTTCTACTGCGGCGGCTCTTTCGGAAAAATTAGGTTTTACCCCTGCTGGCATCCGCCGACATCTAGACGCACTTGTTTCTGATGGATTATTAGAAGCCCGCGAACCCCACTCTGCACTTTTGCGCGGGCGAGGCAGACCGTCCAAGGTTTTTGTAATGACTGATAATGGTCGCGAAAAATTTGAACATTCATATGATGATTTAGCAGTTGCTGCGTTGAAGTTTATGTCTTCTCAAATTGGAGAAGAGAGCATCAAAGCATTCGCAGAATCCCGAGCAAATGACATTATAAAAAAAGCTGAAACGACGCTTTCCAAGAGAACTCATAAGAGTGAAGCGCTAGCGACTTTTTTATCAGGACAAGGGTATGCCGCCAGTGTTGCTGTAAAAACTAAAGGCGAAGAGCTATGCCAACATCACTGTCCGATCGCTCACGTTGCAGCAGAGTTTCCGCAACTATGCGAGGCCGAGACACGGGCATTCTCTGAATTATTAGGAACCCACGTTCAACGTTTAGCCACCATCGCTCATGGCGATGGAGTATGTACAACTTTTATTCCCAAGCCTGCTCGTTCGTTAACAACCAAGAAAGGTCGCTCATGACAATCGCGCATCCAGAACTAGACGGTATTGGTAATTACGAATACGGCTGGGCAGATAAAAATGAAACTAGCGATAACGCCAAGCGCGGTATCAACGAAGATGTCGTACGTGATATTTCTTCGAAGAAGTCCGAGCCACAGTGGATGCTAGATCTGCGCCTAAAAGGATTAGCTTTATTTGAAAAGAAGCCGATGCCATCATGGGGTTCTGATTTATCTGGAATTTTCTTTGACACCATCAAATACTTCGTGCGTTCTACGGAAAAACAAGCGCAAACATGGGATGACCTTCCAGAAGACATTAAAAACACATATGACCGCTTGGGTATTCCAGAAGCCGAAAAACAACGATTAGTTTCAGGTGTTGCTGCGCAATATGAGTCAGAAGTTGTCTATCACTCCATCCGTGAGGATTTAGCAGCCCAAGGAGTTATTTTTCTAGATACTGATTCAGGTTTGCGTGAGCATCCTGAACTATTTAAAGAGTATTTTGGAACTGTTATTCCTGTTGGAGATAACAAGTTTGCTGCGTTGAACACATCTGTGTGGTCTGGCGGTTCTTTCATCTATGTTCCGAAAGGTGTTCATGTTGAGATTCCTTTGCAGGCATATTTCCGCATCAATACAGAAAACATGGGTCAATTCGAACGTACTTTGATCATCGCCGATGAAGATTCCTACATTCATTACGTTGAAGGTTGTACAGCTCCGATTTATAAGTCAGATTCATTGCACTCGGCAGTCGTTGAAATCATTGTTAAAAAAGGTGCTCGCGTTCGTTATACAACCATCCAAAATTGGTCTAACAACGTTTACAACTTGGTAACGAAGCGCGCGACATGTGCAGAAGGTGCAACCATGGAGTGGATTGATGGAAACATCGGTTCAAAAGTAACGATGAAATACCCAGCTATATTTTTAATGGGACCTCATGCAAAGGGTGAAACTCTTTCACTCGCATTCGCCGGCGAAGGTCAACATCAAGATTCCGGAGCAAAGATGGTTCACGCTGCGCCGTATACGTCATCAACTGTGATTTCTAAATCAGTAGCCCGTGGTGGTGGTCGCACTTCATATAGAGGTCTTGTGCAGATGCAAGAAGGTGCACACCACTCAAAGAGCACCGTAAAGTGCGATGCACTTCTGGTTGACACTATTTCTCGCTCTGACACATATCCGTATGTTGATGTTAGAGAAGATGATGTTTCTATGGGTCACGAAGCAACGGTCTCTAAAGTTAGCGATGATCAGTTGTTTTACCTTATGTCACGTGGCCTAACAGAAGATGAAGCAATGGCGATGATTGTTCGTGGATTTATCGAACCTATTGCTCGCGAACTTCCAATGGAATACGCACTTGAACTCAACCGTTTGATTGAACTTCAAATGGAAGGCGCTGTTGGTTAATGAGTGTTTTAACCACAAATATTTTGGTGCCTCATGGGCGCGAAGAAGATTGGCGTTTTACGCCGCTCAATCGCCTCAAGGGATTACATGATGGTTCTGCAGCCGTAGCAGAGCATCGTTCGCTTTCGATGGATTCCGAAGTTACCCCTGGAGTTAGTTTCGAAAGAATTTCTCGTGAACTTTTACTATCGTTGAGCCTAACTGATGACGCAGTAATGAATAGAGTCAGAGAGTTATCATCAGATGTTGCAGTGTTGAAAATCGCTGCAAATACTGAAGTTAGCTCTCCAATTCATCTGTCGAGAAAAACTTTTGATCTCAATGCAGCTGAATTCTCCCGTGTTTTAATCCATGTGGGATCGAATGCACGGGCAACAGTGATTCTTGCAAATACAGGGGATACCTTGTTAGCGGAGGAAATCGAGTTCAAAGTTGAATCAGGGGCCCATTTAACTTTTGTTACCTTGCAAGAATGGGATGCAAAGACTGTTCATGTTGGTAAGCACCACGCAATTGTTGATAAAGACGCCATGTTTAAATCCATTACTGTCACTATTGGTGGCTCCGTTGTTCGTTTACTTCCAACAGTTGAATTCACTGGCCCTGGCGCGGACGCTCAGTTAATTGGTGTTTATTTTGCAACGGCTGGGCAATTCTTTGAGCACCGCATTTTCGTTGATCACTGTGTTCCTAATGCTAAATCTCGAGTAAATTTCAAAGGCGCACTATCGGGGGATAAAGCACACACCGTATGGATTGGTGATGTATTCATTCGCGCTAACGCCGAAGGGACTGATACATACGAACTGAATCGAAATCTCTTGCTAACAGATGGTGCTCGCGCAGATTCTGTACCAAATTTAGAGATTGAAACTGGTGAAATCGTTGGAGCAGGTCACGCAAGCACAACAGGTAGATTCGACGATGAACAGCTCTTTTATTTGATGTCGCGTGGAATCGCCATCGAAGACGCTCGACGACTAGTCGTTCGAGGTTTCTTTAGTGAAATAATCAGTGAAATATCCAATACTGAAATTCAAGATCGTCTCATGCAGCGAATTGATAACGAACTCAGCAAAGTTGGTGCATAAGGTGAGTGAAGTTAAGTTCTCTGCAATGCAGGATCGCAAGCCCCTTAAAGTCAGCGTTAATGGGGAAGATGTATGTATTACCCGCATTGGAAATGAAGTATTTGCAATTAATGACACCTGTACGCATTCGGATGCATCACTTTCCGAGGGTGATGTCACTGATTTCAAAATCGAATGCTGGCTGCACGGTGCTGAATTCGATCTACGCACTGGCGAAGCGATTACCCTGCCAGCAAACATTGCTGTTAAAACCTACCCAGTAAATATTGTTAACGATGTTGTTGAAGTTCAAGTCAATTAAATATTGCCCAAACCACTTACGAGAGATAACAGGACAAAAATGAGCACATTAGA
The DNA here is from genome assembly GCA_947461995.1 of Candidatus Nanopelagicaceae bacterium. GTDB lineage: Bacteria > Actinomycetota > Actinomycetes > Nanopelagicales > Nanopelagicaceae > Planktophila. Next base: position 20,388 of record CANHNH010000004.1, on the reverse strand, counting down.
GATTCGTAACCTTCAGGTTTCAGTAGATACCGAAAACGGCGCAGTCGAGATCCTCAAGGGAGTTGATCTGACGATCAAATCTGGTGAAACACACGCCATCATGGGACCTAATGGTTCGGGTAAATCCACTCTTGCGTATTCAATTGCTGGACATCCTAAATACACGATTACCGGGGGATCTGTAACTCTTGACGGAGCCAATGTTCTTGAGATGAGTGTTGATGAGCGTGCAAAAGCTGGCTTGTTCTTAGCAATGCAATATCCAGTAGAAGTACCTGGCGTCTCAGTATCAAATTTCTTGCGCACTGCTGCCACAGCGTTGCGGGGAGAAGCACCTAAATTGCGTAAATGGGTTTCAGAAGTTAAAGATGCCATGGAAGCTCTTTCGATTGATGCAAGTTTTGCTCAAAGAAATGTAAATGAAGGTTTCTCGGGTGGAGAAAAGAAACGCCATGAAATTATGCAGCTCGAACTTTTGAAGCCAAAGATTGCGATTTTGGATGAAACAGATTCAGGCCTCGATGTTGATGCTCTTCGAATTGTTTCCGAAGGTGTTAACCGTGCTAAAGATGCTAATAATTTGGGAGTACTTTTAATTACCCACTACACGCGAATTTTGCAGTACATCAAACCTGATTTCGTGCATGTTTTTGCCAATGGACGCGTTGTTGAAGAGGGTGGACCGGAACTAGCTGACAAGCTGGAAGCTCAGGGGTACGCCGAATACGTCGGTAACTAAGTATTAATTATGGCGTTAAATGTCACTGAAATTCGTAAGGATTTTCCTATTTTCTTGCGAAAAATTCGTGACGGAAAAAGACTTGTTTACTTAGACAACGGTGCAACTAGTCAAAAGCCACAAGTAGTTATAGATGCGGAAATCGATTTTTATCGGCTTAATAACGCTGCTGCGCACCGTGGAGCCCATCAACTAGCTGAAGAAGCGACTGAGTTATTCGAATCAGCCCGTCAGAGCGTCGCAGAATTTTTAGGTGCCAAAGCTGAAGAGATTGTTTTTACAAAAGGCGCAACGGAGTCACTAAATTTATTGGCGTACTCATTTAGCAATGCAGAACCTGGAAGTCGTTTTTTTATAGGTCCTGAACACACAATTGTTGTCTCTGAAATGGAGCACCATGCCAATCTCATTCCATGGCAGCAATTAGCCAAGCGCAGCGGAGCCGAACTCAAATGGTTTGGAATCACACCAGACGGGCGAATAGATCTATCTAATATTGAAGATTTAATAACAGATAAGACCAAAATTGTTGCTATTACACAACAGTCAAATGTTCTAGGAACTATAAATAATTTGGATTTAATCATCAGTAAAGCGCATGCAGTAGGAGCAATCGTTATTGTTGATGCTTGCCAATCTGTTCCGCATTTGGCTGTCGATGTGAGAAAACTTGGAGCCGATTTCCTGACTTTTTCAGGACACAAAGCCCTTGGTCCAACCGGTGTCGGTGTTCTCTGGGGATCATATGACTTGCTTAATGAGCTTCCTCCATTCTTATTTGGTGGGTCAATGATTGAAAATGTGACTATGACAGATGCAACGTGGGCCGAAGCACCAAAAAGATTCGAAGCCGGTGTTCCCAACATGGCTCAAGTTGTTGGATTGGCAGCAGCGTTAAAATATTTGCAAGGCATTGGTATGGACGAGATACATGAACATGAAAAAAAATTGACGCAATACCTGCTCGATGGGCTAGCAAAAATTGAAGATATATCTATTGTTGGACCTTTAGATATATCTTTACGCGGTGCAACTGTCTCATTTACCGTAGATGGTATTCACCCTCACGACCTAGGGCAGTTCCTAGATAATGCAGGAATCGCTGTTCGTACAGGTCATCATTGCGCGTGGCCCTTGACGCGCGCGTTGGGTGTGCCAGCAACTACAAGAGCGTCGATGTATTTATATAACGATGAATCTGATCTCGATGCACTCATTCGCGGCATCATCGATGCCAAGAAATATTTCGGCCAATGATGCAATTAGATAATTTGTACCAAGAAGTAATTTTGGATCATTACAAGCATCCCGAAAACAAAGGTCTTGCAGATGCTTTTGATGCTCAGGTTCATCACATTAATCCAAGTTGTGGCGATGAGATCACTCTCAACCTCTCCTTAGAAGGTACGAAGGTGAAAGGTATTTCTTGGGATGGCGTTGGTTGTTCTATCTCTCAGGCAAGCGTTTCAATCATGAGCGGATTAATGCTTGGCAAGGATTTAATGATTGCACAGGAGATTTTGGATAACTTCGTATCATTGATGCAGAGTAAAGGCGTAGGTCAGCCTGATGAAAACGTACTTGAAGATGCGGTGGCTTTGGCAGGAGTTTCCCAGTATCCAGCGAGAATCAAGTGTGCACTGTTGGGTTGGATGGCATTTAAAGATGCGTCAGTACAAGCTCAAAAAAAGAACTAAACTAGGAGAAACTAAGAAGGGTCTGTTATGACAACAAGTGTGGATGATGTAACTGAGGCTATGAAAGATGTAGTCGACCCCGAACTAGGAATCAATGTTGTAGATCTCGGATTGATCTATGACGTAATGGTTGATGAATCAAATATTGCAGTACTTAATATGACTTTGACTTCTGCGGCTTGCCCACTTCAAGATGTTATTGAAGATCAAACTCGTCAAGCGCTAGCCGGGATGACAAGTGATGTAAAAATAAATTGGGTATGGATGCCACCATGGGGACCAGATAAAATTTCAGATGATGGTCGCGAACAACTAAGAGCGCTTGGATTTACGGTCTAACAATGTCTATGCAAGCAGTTTGGATGACCCACCGGTCTATGACTGCAGATCCATCGGTTAAAGAACAAAAATTAAAACCAGGTACAGTTAAACGAATATTTGAATTTGCTAAACCGTATCGTATGTACCTTGGAATATTCTTATTTACAGTTGTCATCGACGCATTCCTCGTTGTAGCCACGCCACTTATTCTTCGCAAGTTAATCGATGATGGAGTAGTTCCGAAAGACGGCCCACTCATCACACGTTTAGCGCTTATCGTTGGACTGCTTGCCATTGCTGATGCATTCATGAGCATTGTTGGTCGTTGGTTTTCAGCGCGAATAGGCGAAGGCTTGATTTATGATTTGCGTTCTCAAGTATTTGCCCACGTTCAAAAGCAATCCATCGCTTTTTTTACTCGAACTCAGACTGGTGCGTTGATTTCTCGTATAAATTCCGATGTTATTGGCGCACAACAAGCATTTACCTCATCTCTATCTGGAGTATTAAGTAATGTTGTAACTTTAATTTTAGTCACGGGAACAATGTTATTTCTTTCATGGCAAATCACTTTAGTTTCACTAGTTTTGTTACCAGTATTTTTGATCCCAACTAAATGGGTTGGTCGAAAGTTGCAAGCACTTACTCGAGATTCATTCAATCTCAATGCTGCGATGTCATCGACAATGACCGAACGTTTCAATGTTTCTGGAGCGATGCTTGTCGCTCTTTACGGGCAACCACAACATGAAAATGAATCGTTCCGTACCAGAGCCCGAAAAGTCGCTGATATCGGAATTTCCATGGCAATGCTTAATCGAATATTTTTCATTGCTTTAACCAGTGTTGCAGCTGTTGCTACCGCTTTTGCGTACGGAATCGGTGGGCATTTGGCACTCAGAGGTGCTGTAACAGTCGGAACACTCTTAGCAATTACTGCCCTGCTTGCTCGTTTATATGGTCCATTAACTGCATTATCGAATGTACGCATTGATGTTATGACTGCTCTTGTTTCTTTCGAAAGAGTTTTTGAAGTCTTAGATCTAAAGCCAATGGTCAGTGATAAGACCGGTGCTATTACGTTAGGTAAACAAGTACCCACAATCGAATTTAGAGACGTACGATTTTCTTATCCCCGTCCTGATCAAATATCTCTCGCGTCCCTTGAATCTGCTGCGCGAGAAGAACATATACAAAGCGGTGAAATACTTAAAGGGCTTTCATTCACAGTTCCCGCCGGAACTTTTACCGCAATCGTTGGACCGTCAGGGGCTGGCAAAACAACAATAAGTGCACTGGTTCCTAGACTTTATGACGTAACTTCGGGTTCTATTCTGGTTGATTCGACAGATGTCCGAGATTTATCTCTTGAATCCTTGAGAGCCAATATTGGCGTTGTCATGCAGGATGCTCATTTGTTTCATGAAAGTATTGCGGAGAATCTAAGGTATGCAAAACATGATGCAACTGAGTTACAGATGGAACAAGCTTGCAAATCTGCACAAATTTGGGATTTAGTATCCACTTTGCCTAATGGTTTTGAAACCTTTGTCGGTGAACGCGGACATAGATTATCTGGAGGAGAAAAGCAGAGGTTGGCGATTGCGAGATTGCTTTTGAAGTCTCCATCGGTTGTCATACTCGATGAAGCGACGGCGCACCTCGATTCTGAGAATGAAGCGCTTGTACAGCAGGCGCTTAAATCTGCACTTAAGGGCCGCACAAGTATCGTTATTGCTCATCGTTTAAGCACAATCAAAGATGCTGATCAGATTATTGTTCTTGAAAATGGCGAAATTGTTGAACGCGGAAAGCATGATGATTTAGTGACTGCTGGCGGACTTTATTCCGAACTATATGCAAGGCAGGATTTAAGTACTCTTTCGAATTAGCCGTCTGCCGTAAATTACTAAGCCTGCGAAAAATACCCATTGCAGGGCGTACGCCATATGTGGCCCATCACTTAATTCAGGTAATTCCACAGGAACATTAGGATTCATAGAAGAATTTGTTGTTGAAATCAAGTCGATGTAGAACTTTTCAGTTTGTATACCTTGTCGGGCATCAAGTTCAGAAACGAGATTACGTTGTGAATCATTTGAAACAGCGAAAAACTTGCCTTGCGGTAATGAGGAGTCCAATCGCAATCGCCCGCTGATAGAAATTTTACTCTCTTGTGTGGGTTGAAGTTGGGGAGGAATCGTCGCATCAGATCCCGCTTTGATCCAACCCCTATCCACCCAGATTTTCCGGTTTTCAAAAACAAATAGAGTAAGTTGTTCAAAACCGTATGTGCCTTCGAAGTAACGATTACGCAACAAGATCTGATTTTTATCATCGAATGAACCTTCCAACGAGATCTTTCGCCACTCATAATTTTCTATATCACCCGTTATATCTTGGAATTTGATTGGGGACAATTGCGATTGCTGGGTTATCAAAGTGTTTCGTGCATGTCGATCTACTCCACGGTGATACTGCCATTGGGCTGCCCAAATACATAAGAAAATTAAGGCCAGAGCAATGAGTGTTTTCAGGAACGCGTACTGCTCTTTAACCACGGCAATACCTTAACTCAACTTTATGAGAGAGAGCGTGGTTTCTTTTTCAAGATTGCGGTACCGGGAAGAATTGTTTCTCGTCCTGCATTGGCTACTACTACTGCAATATATGGCAAGAAGACTGCACCCGTCAGGGCAACCCATCGATATGGACTTGGGAGAATGACCGTTAAAATAAAACAAGCTGTGCGCACCATCATCGAAATAAAATAACGTCGCTGACGTCCGGGCTGATCAGAACTTAATGATTTCTGAGCACTGGTGATGTCATACACTTCGTCTTCGTTGGCCATGACGGAATTCTATGCTGAGATGAGACACGAGGCAGGCTGAAATTCACTTTACGCGAGAGTAGCCAGTAGATTTCGCATATGTCGCAAAAACCAATTGCCTTTATCACCGGTGCAAATCGAGGTATAGGTTTTGCAATAGCCACAACTTTGGCACACGACGGATTTCATGTTGTGATCGGATCTCGCTCGAGCGAGATTATTGATGGATTTGATTGCGTTCAAGTAGACGTAACGTCTTCTGAAAGCGTTGAAAAAGCATTTACACATATTGAAAATACTTGGGGAATTCCCGAAATTATTGTTTGTAACGCCGGCATGACCAAAGATGCGTTAGTAATGCGAATGTCAGATGAAGATTTTGATGACGTTATTGATGCAAACCTTACTGGTTCTTTCCGGATTGCCAGGAGAGCGACTAAGGGATTATTAAAGATTAAAAAAGGTAGATTGATTTTTATTGGTTCAGTTGTCGCATTGCTTGGTTCAGCTGGACAAGTAAGTTACGCCGCAAGTAAATCTGGATTAGTGGGTATGGCGAGATCCTTTGCTCGAGAGTTAGGTAGTCGGGGGATTACAGCTAACGTTATTGCTCCAGGATTTGTCGAAACTGACATGACAGCCAATCTAGAAGAAAAACGACGTGAAGAGATTGCAGGTTCAATCCCACTTGGAAGATTCTCAATACCAAGTGAAATCGCTGATGTTGTTTCCTTCATCGCATCTGATAAAGCCGCATACATCACGGGCGCAGTAATACCTGTTGATGGCGGATTAGGAATGGGGCACTAAATGGGTTTACTACAGGGAAAGAATATTTTGGTTACTGGCGTCTTAACAGATGCCTCAATTGCATTCCATATTGCTCGATTGGCGCAGGAAGAAGGAGCAACAGTTTTGCTCTCTTCATACGGGCGCGTACTAAGTCTGACCACACGGATTGCAGGTCGTCTTCCTAGCCCGGCACCGGTTATCCAACTTGATGTAACTAACCAAGAGGATTTGGCTGCATTAGTCGAGCAAGTTCGTGCGCATGTTCCTCATTTAGATGGTGTAGTTCATTCCATTGGATTCGCGCCAGAATCCGCACTCGGTGGAAACTTTCTCAATACTTCTTGGGATGACGTTGCAACCGCGATGCATGTTTCGGCATATTCTTTAAAATCATTATCAATGGCGTGCGTTCCATTGTTCAAAGAGAGCGCTTCAATTGTTGGTCTCGATTTTGATGCAACGGTGGCGTGGCCCAAATACGATTGGATGGGTGTTGCAAAAGCTGCACTTGAATCAACTTCCCGGTATTTAGCGCGCGATTTGGGTCCAAAGAATATTCGTGTAAATCTTGTTGCAGCTGGTCCAATTCGAACGATGGCTGCTAAATCAATTCCTGGTTTTGATGAATTTGAAAAAGTATGGAATGAGCGAGCACCTCTTGCGTGGGATGTCACAGATCCTGTCCCAGCGGCGCAAGGTGCTGTCGTGCTGCTTTCGGATTGGTTTCCGAAGACAACAGGGGAGATCATCCATGTTGATGGCGGCGTTCATGCCATGGGTGCTTGAGCGTAAATTTCCCCTTTCCACCCCACTCGGGTAATCTTCACCCCAGACCAGTGACTGCAAAGTTGCTGCAAGAGGAGTACCGCTCCCACCTTCATTGCTACGGCGAGTAGGTTTGTCAGGATTAAGAATTGGTTTTCAACCATTTCTCCTTTGCGGTATTTACTTGTAGCGCTTGCAACACACAAAGCGTTCGAACCGCGATTAACCAAAGGAGCACAAATCAGCACTGAACCGCGCATTAACGATCGAATTCGCACACCTCAAATTCGACTCATCGGATATACCGGTGATCAAGTTGGAGTTGTAGATATCGATACCGCGCTGAAAATGGCAGATGAAGTCGGTCTTGATTTAGTTGAGATTGCACCAGATGCCAATCCACCCGTATGCAAGATTATGGATTTCGGGAAATACAAATACGAAATCGCACAAAAAGCTCGGGAGGCGCGACAGAACCAGACCCACATTGTGGTGAAGGAAGTGCGTATGCGACCAAAGATTGAAAATCACGATTACGAGACGAAGCGCGCTCATATCGAGAAATTCCTAAAAGGTGGCGACAAGGTAAAGGTGACGATGCAGTTCCGAGGAAGAGAGCAGACGAGACCAGAACTTGGTTTCAAACTCTTGCAACGTCTTGCAGAAGATGTCGCATTGTTTGCATTTGTGGAGTTCGCCCCAAAGCAAGAGGGACGAAATATGACAATGGTATTAGGACCGACGAAGAAGAAGACAGAAGCAGTAGCAGAACAACGTGCAGCACGAAAGGCTAAAGAACTAGCCGCTGCTAAAGAAGAAGTTTAAATAGAAACCGAACTAGGGAGAGCACAATGCCAAAGATGAAAACGCACAGTGGAGCGAAGAAGACGTTTCGCATCACAGGAACCGGAAAAGTTATGCACGAACGTGCAGGCAAGCGCCACCTCCTCGAACATAAGTCTTCACGTGTAACACGTCGTTTGAGCACTGAATCAGCAGCGAAGCCGTCAACTACATTTACAGCCAAGCGCATGCTTGGTCTTAAGTAAGGAGCGTGAATTAAATGGCTAGAGTAAAACGTGGAGTTCACGCAGCAAAGAAACGTCGTACAACTCTTGAGCGCGCAAGCGGTTACCGCGGACAACGTTCTCGTCTTTTCACAAAGGCGAAAGAACAAGTTACGCACTCGATGGTTTATGCATTTAATGACCGTAAAGATAAGAAAGGTGATTTCCGCCAATTGTGGATTCAGCGAATCAATGCTGCAAGTCGCGAAAATGGACTCACTTATAATCGCCTTATCCAAGGTTTGAAGAGCGCGGGAGTCGAAATTGATCGCCGTATTCTCTCTGATTTAGCAACGAATGATCCTGCAACCTTCAAGGCACTTGTTGATGTAGCTCGCAAGAGCCTTGTATCTGCTTAATAAGAACTAATGATTGAGAGCCTTAATTCCCCGCACGTCGGGCGAGTTAAGGCTCTTATCAGTTCCAGGGGTTCAAAAGAGAGAAACGAATCAGGGATTTTCATTGCAGAAGGTATTCAATGCATTAAAGAGGCGATGCAATCAGATGACGGACCACAACTGCAGACGATTTACATAACGAATTCTGCATTAGAAAAGTACACAGATGTAATAAACCAAGCGCAGTGCGAAATCTTAAGTATTTCAGATGAAGTATCAAGAGCGATGTCAGATACCGTGACGCCCCAAGGCTTAATCGCAGTGTGCACTATTCCACAGCGCCATTTTCCAGTTATTTCTTCATCAACTGTTAGCAAATTCATTTATCTCAGCGAGATTCAAGACCCTGGCAATGCCGGAACCATTATTCGTTCGGCGGATGCTTTTGGATTTGATGCTGTTTTAATCTCTCCAAATAGTGTTGATATTTATTCACCTAAAGTTGTGCGCAGCACAGTTGGTTCTTTATGGCACATTCCCGTTTTTCAAGGAGTTACCTTGAAGGAGATCATCAACTGGGATTGCCAATTCATCGCTTTAGATGCTGCGGCAGAAATGCCCCTTTCAGAGGTTCGTGCAGATCACTCTGTTGTTGCGATTTTTGGAAATGAAGCAAGGGGATTGAATACATCGCAAGATGTTTCTGATTCAAAGAACTCCATAATTCCAGTAAGAATTCCAATGCCAGGTAACGCCGAAAGCTTGAATCTTTCTGCGGCGGCAAGCATCGTCATGTATCAATTGGCTAATATCCCGACTTCCTAAAGTGCCAGGCATTAGACTTTCGCCTATGAATCCGCAGGAAATTCAAGGGTGGGTCGACGCTGCTAACGCTGCTTTTGCTTCAGCCTCAACTCTTGATGAGCTTAAGAACGCACGGTTGCTCCACTCGGGTGATAAGTCCTCAATTGCTGGCGCCTCTCGGAATTTAGGTTCGCTATCTCCGGAAGAAAAAGCATCGTATGGAAAAATTATTGGAGATGCTAAATCTGCTATCGCACAATCTTTAGGTGATGCTACGCAACGCTTGGAGAATGAACGTGATCAGAAAATGCTGGCAGAAGAAGTTGTCGATATAACTTTGCCTGTACGCAGAGCTCATCGGGGTGGGTTGCATCCCATTAGTATCATTAAAAATGACATCGCGGATTTTTTCGTAGAACAAGGTTATTTTGTTGAAGTGGGTCCAGAATTAGAATCCGGTTGGCTTAATTTTGATGCCTTAAACATTCCAGCAGATCATCCTGCTCGAACAATGCAAGATACGTTCTTCATCGAACCTCTTGAATCTGGACTGGTGCTGCGAACCCATACTTCTCCAGTTCAAATCAGAACGATGCTTACAAAAGAACCCCCAATTTATGTCATCTGTCCTGGGAGAACTTTTCGCGCAGATGAATTAGACGCCACACACAGTCCGGTATTTCATCAAGTTGAAGGTCTTGTGATTGATCGCGGAATCAATATGTCCCATTTAAAAGGCACATTAGATAATTTTGCTAGATATATGTTTGGTGCGGATGTAACAACACGTCTAAGGCCTTCGTTTTTCCCTTTCACGGAACCAAGTGCCGAAGTTGATGTTTTCTTCAACGGCAAGTGGATTGAGTGGGGCGGTTGCGGAATGGTTAATCCACGCGTATTAGAAACGTGTGGAATTGATACGGATGAATTCAGCGGTTTTGCTTTTGGTATGGGCTTAGAGCGCACTCTTATGGTTCGACATGGAATTACGGATATGCATGACATCGTCGAAGGTGATTTGCGATTTACTCGCCAATTTGGAGTTGGTTTGTAATGCGCGCTCCGTTGTCATGGATCAGAGATTTTGTGGAAATTCCATCTGAGATTTCCATTGAAGAAATTAGCAAGGGTTTAGTTCGTGTTGGTTTTGAGGTTGAAGATGTTATTTATCAAGGTTCAGATATCAAGGGCCCATTGTCTTTTGCTGAAGTACTTTCAATTGAAGAGATAACCGAGTTTAAGAAACCAATCCGTTACGTTGGGCTTGATTGTGGCGAAAAGCAAACACGTTACGTAATTTGCGGTGCCACTAATTTCAAGGTTGGTGACATTGTTTTAGCCGCGCTGCCCGGTGCTGTATTACCCGGAGATTTCGCTATCGCCGCGCGCGAAACTTATGGAAAAACTTCTAATGGAATGATTTGTTCAGCAAAGGAATTATCACTTAGCGATGAACATGCAGGAATTATGGTCTTCGAAAAAGGACAAGTATCCATAAAGGATGATGTACGAGAAAAATTACAGATAGATGATGTTATTTTTGATATCGCCGTTAATCCGGATCGTGGATATGCGCTAAGCATCAGGGGAGTCGCTCGCGAAATAGCTGGTGCCTTTGGTTTGAAATTCACGGATCCTGTCGAAAAGCTCCGGGGATTAACTTTCGAAAAAACTGGTGATGGTGTGCAACCCAGAATCGAAGATAAGGATGCTGCATCTATTTTCTATCTTCGCACTATGTCGCAATTTGACCCCAAGGCCCCAACACCTATTTGGATGCGGCGTCGAATAGAAAAAATGGGAATGCGTTCGATTTCTCTAGTTGTCGACGTAACTAATTATGTAATGCTCGAACTTGGCCAACCATTGCACGCTTTTGATCGCAAAAAAATAAAAGGAAAATTAAGAATTGTTCGCGCTGGTAAGTCTGAAAAGTTCACAACTTTGGATGGGCAGGAAAGAACTCTTGATTCCCAAGATTTAATGGTGAGTGATGACGAAAGAGCGCTTGCATTAGCAGGTACTATGGGTGGTTTGTATTCAGAGATAACTGCAGAAACTACTGAAATCGCACTCGAAGCAGTTCGCTTTAATCCCGTTGCGATTGCACAGATTTCACGTCGCCACAAACTTTCATCGGAAGCATCTCGAAGATTAGAACGAGGAGTAGATCCTTCCTTGGCGGAGTTCGCTTCCGCTCGATTTGTTCAGTTGCTTTCAGAACACAGTTCTGCCCAGCATGTTGAATCAATAAGTGTTGGTGAACCTAAGTTCCCTGCAACTTTTACAATAAATCCAATCCATATTTCAAATATTTTAGGTTTTGAAGTTTCGAATGCTCAGATCGTGAAAGCGTTGCAAACTGTGGGTTGTGATGTTGATGAGAAGAATTGGTTAATCGATCCTCCTTCATGGCGTCCTGATTTAATAAATATTTCAGATATTGCCGAAGAAGTAGCACGAATCATTGGCTATGACAGTATTCCTTCGATCCTACCTAATCGACCTATCCACGCATCTCTATCTTCAATTCAAAAACGCAGGCGTTTCATCTCCCAATTTTTGGCAAATCGAGGGTTTGCTGAAGTTCTAACATTTCCATTCACAAATCAAAAAACAATCAATGACATGGGTTTCGTTGGTCCTCGGGCGTCCACATATGCGTTAGCAAATCCAATGTCAGATGAGAATCCTTTACTTCGCGTACATTTAATTCCAGGTTTAATTGAGGTAGCCGCTCGAAATTTAAGTAGAGGCGCACAGGATTTTGCGATTTTCGAAATGGGTTCGATTTTTAGAAGTTCGAAGAATCTTGAAACTTTCATCAACCCCGATACTGGAACTCGTCCAAAAGATGCTGTGATTTCCCAGATCTTCGCATCTGTTCCTGAGCAAATCGAAATGGTCTCAGGACTCTTAGTAGGAAAAAAAGAAGTCGAAAACTGGCAAGGTAAATCCACTGAGTTCGCATGGAGTGATGCGGTCTCATTCGCGCAAGAAATTCTTGAACTATGTCACTTGGATTTCGAAGTTAAGCGATCAGATCTTGCTCCATGGCACCCAGGTCGTTGTGCTGAAATCTTGGTAGACGGCAGGGTTGTTGCGCACGCAGGGGAAATTCATCCACGGATTCTTAATCAATACAACTTGCCAGCTCGTTCAAGCGCGTTTGCAATTAATCTAGGTGCGTTACCGGAATCTTCAATGGTTCGTCCTTATCGCGTAGGCGTAATGCCAGCAGCCGTACAAGATGTTGCGTTGATAGTTGAATCAACAGTTACTGCTCTTGATGTTCAGCAGGCTTTGATGGAGGGAGCGGGCGAATTACTTGAATCAATAAACCTTTTTGATCGTTACGACAAAATTGGCGATGGAAAGGTTTCTCTCGCTTTTACTCTCACCTTCAGAGCTGAAGATCGAACATTGACCGGCGAAGAGGTTTCAGCAATGAGAGAAGCAGCGACTGATCTAGCCGCAAAGCGATGTGGGGCCGTAGTACGTACCGCATAATTATGCACATATTTGCATAAATAAACATAACCTAATACCCTTGCGGCATGAAAACAGCCGTAATTGGTGCCAGCGGATACGCAGGTGGTGAGCTCCTACGTTTACTCTCAACACATCCACATTTGCAAGTGACTCAAGTCAGCGCTCATAGCAATGCTGGAGAATTAATCACAAGCGTTCATCCTCACCTAACTACGCACAATGGTGAAAGATTCTTAAGTATTGATTCACTGAAATTTGAAGAGATCGAAGTTTCGTTCGTAGCTTTACCGCACGGACAGTCGGCAGGGATCGTTGAAAAATTCTCCAAGGAAACCAAGATCGTGGATTTGGGTGCTGATTTTAGATTAACTGATGCTGCGAAATGGTCTACATATTACGATGGAATGCATGCTGGAGTCTGGACTTATGGACTACCTGAGATTCCCGGCAACAGAGCGAAAATTTCGGAATCATCGAAGATCGCAAATCCTGGTTGCTACGCAACGTCAATTATCACTGGTGTTTTACCAGCGTTAGATTTCATTGATACGTCAGACATAGTTGTGGTTGCTGCTTCGGGTACCACTGGTGCAGGTCGAAATGCAAAGATCTCCCTGATTGCAAGTGAAGTTATGGGTTCGTTAACTTCCTATAAATTCGGTGGTGTTCATCAACACACTCCAGAAATTGAACAAGCTTTAAGCCATGCATCAGGCAAGGAAGTGAAAATTTCGTTCACTCCAATTTTGGCGCCAATACCGAGAGGTATTCTTTCAACGATAACCGCTCGTTTATCTGAAAGTATTGACACCGAAAAGGCTCATTCTCTCTTTAGCAGTTTTTATCAAAACGATTATTTCGTTGACGTATTGCCAATTGGTCAAATGCCCAAAACAGCCTCATTAACTGGATCAAATAAGATTCAGATGCAGGTTGCTGTAGATGAACACACTCATCGCCTTGTTATAAGTGTTGCTATTGATAATTTGGGTAAGGGAGCTGCGAGTCAGGCAATACAAAATGCAAATATCATGTGCGGATTCCATGAAGGCGCAGGATTATCAACGGATGGATTAGGCGCGTGAAGTTGCCTCAAGGGTTCGTTGGAGCAGCGGCGGCTGCGGGATTAAAGAGTTCGGGAGCTAAAGATTTAACTGTAATTGTTAACCAAGGACCTATGAATTGGGCATCTGCAGTATTTACCACTAATCAAGTAATCGCAGCTCCTGTTATTTGGAGTAAGGAAGTTATAAAAAGCTCTGTGGTTCGCGCGGTTGTACTTAATTCGGGTGGAGCAAACGCCTGCACAGGTCCACAAGGTTTCAACGATACGCATAAAAGTGCAGAGCATGTTGCTTCACTTCTCAATCATTCTTCTTCTGAAATTTTTGTCTGCTCTACTGGAATGATCGGTGAATTCTTACCAATGGACAAAATCCTCAAAGGTCTAGATGTAATCGTTACTAAGTTATCAAATGAAGCGTTGTTGGATTGCGCTGAGGCAATTATGACGACGGATTCAATCCCGAAGGTTACGACAGTAAATTCATCAGGAGTGCAGATGAGTGGCATCGCTAAAGGTGCTGGAATGTTGGCTCCGGCTCTAGCAACCATGCTGTGTGTGATCATGACGGATGCCGTTGTGCCTGAAAATGCTGATGCGATTTTCAAAGAAGTTACCGAAAGAACTTTTAATCGAATTGACTCCGATGGGTGCACCTCAACAAATGACACCATTTTGTTCATGTCTTCGGGTGCTAGCGGTGTTGTCTTAAGCGAACAGCAGTGCACTTCTATGCTTAAAGAAGTGTGCGGGTCACTGTCTAGCCAATTAGTCGCCGATGCTGAGGGATCTACAAAAACTATTCACATCAATGTGAAGAATGCCGCATCCGAATCTGATGCGGTCGAGGTAGCGCGAGCATGCGCCAGAAACAATCTCCTCAAGGCTGCGATATTCGGGGGAGATCCGAACTGGGGCCGTGTGTTAGCAGCAGTTGGAACGGCGAAAGCATTCTTGGAACCAAACACAATTGATGTTGCACTTAATGGGGTTCCTGTCTGTGTATCCAGTGCTCCCGGAGTCGACAAATCTGCTGTGTCTTTCCTGGATAGATTAGTTTCAATTGATATCAATTTAAATGTGGGGTCTCATTCGGCAACTGTTATGACCAATGATTTATCTCATGACTATGTTCACGAGAATTCGGCGTATTCAACATGATGATTGTTAAATTCGGTGGACACGCGATGAAAGATGCAGATGGCTTATTCGCAAAATCTATAAAGTTGGCTCTAACAAAGGGTGAAAAAGTCATCGTTGTACACGGCGGTGGTCCTCAGATCAATGCAGAGTTATCGAAGCTCAACATCGAAAGTACATTTGTGAATGGATTGCGTTACACATCAGAAGAGATTTTTACAGTCGTAGAAAATGTTCTCACCAATTTTGTTGGACCTGAAGTGGCGTCTAATCTAACTTCTCACGGCATCAAGGCACGTTCGATTTCTGGTAGAGATTTTCATATTTTCACAGGTTCGCCGATTGAAAGTTTAGGTAGAGTAGGAAAGATTTTGATGGTTGACATAAAACCCATACAAAATCTTTTGGATGCGCAGATTGTTCCTGTAATCGCACCAATTGCTAGCGATATTTTCGATGGTTCAGGATTAAACATAAATGCCGATTTAGCAGCTGCTGCTATCTCTGCTGCGTTTGAAGACTCAACCCTAATTATCATGACTGATGTTGCGGGGATTTATCGAAATTGGCCCGATGAAAATTCCCTTATATCTGAAATCTCTTCAGAAGAACTTCGCAAAATCAAATCGAGTTTTTCTGATGGAATGTTTCCTAAAGTGCAGGCAGTTCTAGAAGCTGTTGATGCTGGCGCCCGTACAGTTCGCATAATTGACGGAACCAATGACAAAAGTTTCGAACTAGCGCTTTCAGGTCATGGTGGCACTCTGGTGCACGCATGAAAAACAAAGAGTTCGCGGATTCGTGGTCACAGTATTTGATGTCCAATTACGCCATTCCATCGATAACGTTGGTTAAGGGTGAGGGCTCTATTGTTTTTGATGCTGATGGTAAGAAGTACATCGATATGTTAGGTGGAATAGCTACGAACATATTGGGCCATTCACATCCTGCTGTTGTATCAGCAGTTAGTCGTCAGATAAAAACGCTTTCCCACGTGAGCAATTTCTATTCTCATCCCAATGCAATCGAACTAGCTAAAATTTTGGTTCGTTTAACAGGGGATAAGCAATCTAGAGTATTTTTCGCTCAATCTGGTGCTGAAGCAAATGAAGCGGCAATTAAACTCTCCAGAAAAACAGGCCGAACTCGAATCGTTGCGACCTCGGGTTCTTTTCATGGCCGCACCATGGGATCGCTCTCTTTAACAGGTCAAATTTCAAAGAGAACTGCTTTTTTTCCCTTACTTAAAAATGTAAAACACGTTCCGTTTGGTGATATCAAAAGAGCTAAGAGAGCCATCAATTCAAAAACAGCGATGGTAATTGTAGAGCCAATCATGGGAGAAGCAGGTGTCATCGTTCCTCCTGCGAATTATTTGAAGGACCTTCGCGAGGCATGTACAAAGCATGGAGCTTTACTGGTTATCGATGCAGTTCAAACTGGCATGGGTCGTACTGGACAATGGTTTGGTTATGAATATTCAGGAATACAGCCAGATGTAATCACCGTCGCTAAGGGATTAGGAGCTGGTCTTCCACTTGCGGCAATGATTGCGGTTGGAAAATCTTCACAGCTCTTTGAACCAGGAGATCACGGTTCAACCTTCGGTGGTAATCCCGTTACTACTGCAGCGTCTATCGCGGCAATCAAGTGGATTGAAAAAAACAAAACGCTAGCTAAATGTAAAGCTGACTATAAATATCTTACGTCTAATCTTGGATCTATTCCTGGAATAACTGAAATTCGTGGGGCAGGTTTGTTAATTGGTATTGCTTTGGAAAGAAGCAATTCTTCGCAAGTGGCTAGTGCGCTCCAAGCAAAGGGAGTTCTTGTTAATGCTGCCAATCCAAACACCATTCGTATAGCACCTGCGTTGAATATTTCTAGAAGAGAGCTGGACCAATTCATAAAATCGTTCAAGGAGGTAATGTCTGATGTCTATTAATTCGCAGAACGTTTCCGCTCGTAGAGCTAAGGCTATATCTTTAATCAAGGCTGGTTTGATTCATTCACAAACCGATTTGGTTGATCAATTAAAGAAGAGTGGTTATCGAGTCACCCAAACAACTGCCAGCCGAGATTTGGAAGAAATTGGGGCCGTACGTGGTCGTGATGGGCGAGGCGATTCCATCTATCAAATTAGCGAATCCTCCGACGACGCTTTATCTCGAGTTAACCCTGTTCCATCCAAGCTAATTCTCTCCGTTGATCACAGCGCGAATCTTGCAGTTGTCCATACACCGCCAGGAGCAGCGCAATTTGTCGCAAGCTCGTTAGACCACGCCAATCTCACAGGTGTCATTGGAACCCTGGCAGGCGATGACACGATTATTCTTGTGTCAAAGAAATCAAACGGTGGCGCCCAATTGGCTAAGGAATTACTTGCATTTGCGAATGCTAAAAATTCTAGAGGACATAAAGCGGGGAGAAAATAAATGGCTTTGTGGGGAGGGCGTTTTTCTGGCAAGCCCGCCGACGCGGTTTTTGCGTTGTCACAGAGCATTGCTTTTGACTGGCGTTTAGCGCCTTATGATTTGAGATCTTCTATGGCTCACCTAGCTGTTTTAGAAAATGCTTCACATATCTCAAAGGATGACGCGCAAAAAATTAGAAAAGCATTAAAAGAGTTAATGAACGAAGTTGCATCCGGAAAGTTCCTCCCAATCAGTGAAGATGAAGATGTTCATAGTTGCCTTGAAAGAGGATTAACTGAAAAACTCGGCACTCTGGGAGGTTCACTGAGAGCGGGACGTTCTAGAAACGATCAAGTCACCACAGATCTTCGGTTGTTTTCAATTGATCACATGTTGATTTTGGCTCAAACGATGACGGAGTTGATTGAGGTAATACTTAATAAAGCTTCTGAGTACGTCAATGATGCGGCTCCAGGATTCACACATATACAGCACGCTCAACCAGTATCTTTTGGTCATGAAATTGCTAAGCATGCTCACGCGTTTGCTAGAGACGTTGATCGAATAAATGATTGGTTGTATCGAACATCTGTGAGCTCACTAGGAGCCGGTGCTTTATCTGGTTCTTCACTTAAATTAGATCCTGTATATATCGCTAAAAATCTAGGTTTCGAAAGAAGTTTTGAAAATAGTATCGATGCTGTCAGCGACCGAGATTATGTTGCCGAAGCTTTATTTATAACCTCTTTAATCGGCGTTCACTTGTCTCGTATCGGTGAAGAATGGACGCTTCTCGGTTCAACGGAATTTTCCTGGGCGAAAATTGCTGATGAGTATTCAACGGGTTCATCCATTATGCCTCAAAAAAAGAATCCGGATATGGCTGAATTGGCTAGAGGTAAAACTGGTCGACTTATCGGAAATTTGATGTCAGTTTTAGCGATGTTAAAAGGACTTCCATTCGCCTATAACCGTGATCTGCAAGAAGATAAAGAACCATTATTCGATAGTTTGGATACATTGACCCTAGTTATCCCTGCAATCTCTGGAATGATTGCAACTACAGATTTCGATCGCGTAAAAATGAAATCATCAGCACCGACGGGTTTCTCACTTGCTACTGAAATCGCTGATTATTTAGTCCGCAAGAATGTGCCATTCGCACAAGCCCATGAATCAGCTGGCGCATGCGTGGCTCTGTGCGAGAAGTTATCGTGTGAATTACATGAATTAACAGATGAACAATTTGCCGAAATACATGCATCCCTAGAACCATCAATTCGCGAGGTTTTAACGGTGGATGGGGCGATTGCATCACGTACAACGGCTGGGGGAACTGCGCCATCGCAGGTCCTAGTTCAGATCAGCGATGCCCTGAAAAAAACCCTGGACCAACGCAAGGAAATTGCCCGCAAATCGAAGGCTTTTTCCGAGATGATGGGGGCATGAATCTTCTAGAAGATCTGCGTTGGCGTGGTTTGCTCTCGCAATCCACGGATGAACCGGCTCTTCAAGAAGCCCTCAAAAAACCAATAACTCTGTACATAGGCTTTGATCCGACTGCTCCATCTTTGCATGTTGGAAATTTGGTAGTTCTATTAGTTCTACGTCGCTTCCAACTAGCTGGACATAATCCGATTGCCTTAGTTGGAGGAGCAACAGGTTTGGTGGGAGATCCTTCAGGGCGCAATGAAGAACGCACACTTAATAGCGCAGACACCGTTGCAGAATGGGTTGCAAAAATTCGAACACAAGTTTCATCCTTCTTAGATTTCGAAAAAGGTCCCAACAAAGCGCAGGTTGTTAATAACCTTGACTGGACTTCACCACTTTCTGCAATTGAATTCCTACGTGATATTGGTAAGCATTTTTCAGTCAATCAAATGCTCGCAAGAGATGCAGTTTCATCCCGTCTTGAATCTGGTGGAATTTCATATACAGAGTTTTCATACCAAGTACTCCAATCCCTAGATTTTCTCGAGTTATATCGACGTTATCAATGCACTTTGCAACTTGGCGGTTCTGATCAATGGGGAAACATAGTTGCAGGACTTGATTTGATACGCCGAGTTGAAGGCGGAAGCGGTCATGCATTAACTATTCCGCTTCTAACAAAAGCCGATGGTTCAAAGTTTGGCAAAACTGCTAGCGGAAGTATTTGGCTGGATGCCACGATGACATCGCCGTACGCATTTTTTCAATATTGGTTGAACACCGACGATAAAGATGTCGTCAAGTTTCTCAAAGTTTTCTCATTTAAATCTCATGAAGAAATCATCGTGTTAGAAAAAACCCACGAAACAAATCCGGGTTTGCGTGAAGCGCATCGCGCCCTCGCAAGAGAGTTAACTTCACTTGTTCATTCACCAGAAATATCAGAACGTGTGGAAGAAGCCGCAAAGGCGTTGTTCGGACAAGGCGATCTTGTTGCATTAGATGAGTTAACTCTTGCTGGAGCACTCTCTGAACTACCTCGCGTCACCGTTAAATCGGGTGAAGAGATTCCAACATGGGTTGATTTACTAGCCGCCACTGGTGTTGTCGACTCCAAATCCGCTGCCCGTCGTATTGTTAAAGAAGGCGGGGCCTATTTGAATAATGCCAAGGTTGAATCGGAAGATTTTCGTCTTCAAAAATCTGATTTTTTATGCGGCAAATATGCCCTTTTGAGAAAAGGTAAACGAGATTTAGCCGCAGTTGAGCTTCTTTGATTTGCGTCAAATATTTCTAAAATCCATGCGGGGATGGCTTTTAAGCCTCTCTGGAATCGCGGCTCCAATTCCACCAAACCTCAATTTGACCCTTTCATCGCCTGCCCCTATAGTTTCCCTCCTGCTGTGAAACGGACGAATTAGGCCGAACAGCTGATCCCCGAACCTTGTAGGCAATAGCCGGTTTGACCGGTTCTGAGCCCTTGCACTAG
>CANHNH010000003.1 GCA_947461995.1 Candidatus Nanopelagicaceae bacterium | reverse complement strand
GAGCATAGGCTTTTGCACATCGGGAGCCTTGTTCTTATCTCCCTTAACAATGAAGCCAGTCTTTGCATCTCCACCAATGATTCTGTGAGAGAAAATTCCTACCTCACCACCATTAAAGCGACGGGCGGTGTAAGCAACGATGTCGCCTTTTTGTGGAGTCTTTGTAGATGGGGGAGTCGTAATAATGATGTCGCCAGGATCAATTGCTGGCTGCATAGAACCTGTTAATACGATGCGCGCTTTGACGGCGCCTGTAAACGAAAAGAGTGAGAACGTAATTACAACTGCGACAAGTGCGTATCCCGCGATGCGCACGTACTGATAAATCCGAGCAAAGGTTGATTTGCCCTTTACTTGTACGCGCTCTGCGGGAGCCTCTACGAAGAGGCTTGCTTTGCTTGAAAGTATTTCTTCTGGCGTAATAAGCGCTGTTTGCTCACCATTGTGATTAGTAATTGTGAGAAGCACCTTTGAATCTAAATCTTTGGCACTTCCTTCAATCCACACATGGTTATCTGATGATTCAGAGAATACTTCTCGTCGTTTCTTTGTCATCAATTACTCCAGCAAACACGGGGGAAGATGCAGCTTTCCCTATGAGGTAACTACGCATTGCTGGAATTCCAAGCACTGCCACTGATCGTATCCGTATGTGTCATTCTGAGTTTCGACCACAATCTTCTTCACATCATCGCTAGATAGCGGATTAGATATGAAGGAGACTGTAAATGAAGTAGGAGTGTTATCGATTAACGCAATGTTGTCTGGCAATGAGAACCCATCAAGACTTGTGGAAACGAGAGCGTAACCTTCTTCTAGGCCAGCAACGCGGCAACCATCTTCATCTTCAGGACATCCATTGGCCCACCATACGTTCGCAATAGACATTGAGTCTTCTGAAGTATGTGAGAGCAATAATGGCAAGGCTGTTTCATTGTCATACACCTTGAGTACAAAGTCTCTATCAGAGCAATCAGCTGGGATATCTGAAACGGTGATTGAAGTTAATCCAAATGTTCCGAGTTCATCGCTGTTTGCAAATGTAGATGCAGGAGTAACAGTGATTTTCGCATTGCCACCACAGAACACTGATCTTTCAACACCTTGACCGAATTCAATATCTTGGTTTGCATTAATTGAAATCGTTGACGCAAATGTTGAGCCGATGCCAATTACAGCGACAAGCAAACCGAAGCCTATGAAAATGCGAGTCGACTTCTTACCCACTGCTGGGCGAGAAGGACCGTTACCTAGATCAAGTATTGACATTTTTACCCTCCAATACTTGGTGCGTCTGAAGATTCGACAGTCACATGTGCAACATTTATTCCTGTTGGCGTTCCTGTTGGAAGGTTATTTGAGAAAATGTAGTTGAGACTTGTTCCGTCTACCGGAAGCGTTGCTTCTGTTGCCACGCTATCAACCTCGGAACAACCGGCATTTACTCCAACTTTACAAAATTCCTGAAGAACTCCAGGAGTTGCATCATTGTAGATTTTAACGGTAAATAATTTTCCATCACAGTCACTTGAAATCTTGGAAATATCTAATCCAGTTAGCATAAAGTCATCAAGCATCGTGTCGTAAGAAGTAACAAGTGAAACATCAATTCCGTCTTTGTCGCACTGCACTGTTTGTGCAACACCTTGAGCTAATTGGATTCCATCGTTGCTGTTAATTGCAAGTGTTCCAGATGCGAGTGCTGTACTTGCACCAAACACGACTGCTACGAAGGCAACAAGGATTGCACCGCGACCTGAACGCTTACGCGATGGGGACGATGAACCTGACTCGTCGAACTTTAAGATCTCCATTGTGCTTTTCTCCTTGTTTTCGTAAGTGGTTAGTCAAACATCTTGTATTCCTCGTGTCACCCCGACCAGTCACCGATTTGGCGAAAAGTGGGGGATACCCGAACTTCTACAAAGACGCGGTCTGAATGTTTAATCTCCCAACGGAATAGGCCAGAATTGCTGGATTCACGAAGGTGATTGTGAAATCAGCGGTCATTGGGTTCTGATCAATTAGATATAGCGATGCTGGAATTGAAGAGGTTAAGTTGCCAGCGTTATCAATCTGTAACTTGATCTCTGTTGGTCCAGCGCAGGCGATGTCAGAGCACATTCCGCTGAATCCATCTGTGCGATAGATCGGAAGTGGATTGTTCTCTTGATCAACGGCTGAAATCGTAAATTCTGTTCCGGCGCATGCACGTGTGTTTAAGCTAGAGATAACAACGCCGGTTAGCGCGGACAAGCCTTCGGGTGCACCGAATTGGCCAGTTGCACCGGTTGAAATATTTACACGTACCCAGTCATCGCATGCAGCGATTTGATAGAGACCCTGACCGAATTCCACGGACGATGAAGCGTTGCCCACTGAAAAGTTTCCGGCAAAGATTGAACCGATTCCTGTAAAGATTGTAATGAGCAAGCCAGCAATTAATTTTGACATCTGTGATTAACCTGGGTTCGCAACTGTTTCGACAGTGGCACGACGTACTTGCTGGCCATCGATATTGACAAGAGATGCAGTTGGATCAAGATAGAACATGACATCTGCAGAAATATTTGAAAGCGCACTTCCGTCATAGACAGAAGTTCCAGAAACATTCATGCCCACCGATGCTGCCATTGCTCCAGCAATTGGCTGACCTTCGCCAGTGAGGTAAGTAAGTCCTAGCTCGGTTGGATCGCCAATGTTTGAAACAGGAACATCGCGGGGAATAGTTACTTGAAGAACTTTCGCATCAAGAAGTGATCCCAAAACGATTTCAGCACTTGAGCCATCGATTAAACGCAGGCGAAGCTTCTTGCCCGCACACGTTGTTAAGTTCAGATTAGAAATAGTCGCTGTGCGAAGGCGGAAGAATCCTGCTGAGGGATCATCTGTGGCTGGATTTGCATGCCACTCTTCGCCAAGGGCCACATAGACGGTGTCATCACAGGCGATTGCTTGCTGAGAACCTTGACCAAATTCGAGGGCGCCACTGCCCACGGTCACACTTGCCGCAAAAGTTGAGAGCAGGAATGGCACAAAGGCAACAACGGCTGTACCAAGTACAACCTTGTTGCGATATTTGCCCGAGCCACCAAAGCGCGACTTAACACTGCCGCTCAGTGGTGAATCTAATCCGTTCATGCAACTCCTATGACGCACATAATTATTTCGCGAGCCTAACATCGGCTTTTTTCATGTCTATATCTATTCCGACGGGAACAACGTTGACTATGCGGTTATTACTTGCTTTTCCATCGTTACATAACTTTGCATCAAGAGTTGGCTCGGAAACTGCGACAAATCTAAAGAGAACGTGCTGATTAACTATTCCGCGCGTGAATGACATTGCGCGCAATCCGTTAAATGAATTGATCAGACTCATGACTTGATCACTTGAGCCTGTCATTCGGATGTACGTACTGAAATCACCCACCAGTGACTTTGGATCAAGGTTGTTCGCAGCATTCTTCTGTGAGATATCCAGCATTGCTGTACTAGATGAGATACAGGCGAGGATTATTGAAGGCGCATACAACTCGATGGGAGTAACAAAGACAGAATTCGCGCGTGGATCAGCGTGAACTGCGCTCGCAACTCGCACAGACATGTTCTGATTAGCAAGCGCATGTGGCGGTGGCTTCGTTGGTGACGGCGAAGGTGAAGCTGACTCACTTGGTGTTGGATCGACAACCGGAGTTGGATCAGGTGTCGGCGTTGGATCGACAACCGGAGTTGGATCAGGCATAGGCGTTGAATCGACAACGGGAGTTGGATCAGGCGTAGGCGCAGCCGTATCCGGTGCAACCACCGGAACATCGATGGCAGGAATCGCATCATCGGCAAGTGATTGGCCAATGAACAATGCGCTGAGTGCAAAGACAATTGCAGCAACCCACGTGCGTGAAACTTTTGCATGCATGCGTGGAAGAGTAATACTCTATTAATAACTCCATTTTTTAGCACGAGTAATAACCGAATAATTACAACTTGCCGAAAATCCACTTTCTTGTAATTGCTTTAATCTTTCGTCCATGACACGTGCGCCTAAAAGACTGATTTCAATCACCCTTTCCCTTCTCATTGCTCTGTACGGAAGTGTGGCGCAGTCGCAACCCGCGTCCGCAGCAGTGCTAGGCGCTGATTTCACAGTCACAGTCAGTGATTTACAATTCATTTTGCAACAAATTCGCATCGCCGAGTCGCACCGTGCTTTAGAAACTAACCCAGTAGCAGACGCTTCAGTTGTTCCAAGCACGAATGTGCTAACTGCTGGTCGTCAATTAACCGATCCAGGTTCTACAACGACGCGAGTTGGTGGCCGCAACGTAACTGTTCCAACTGTCACGGTCACGGCTTTATCTACAACAGTATTGAGTCCATTACTGCCTGAAGGTTTGCGCCAAGTTGATGGTCGCAATAACAACCTCACTCAAAACGGTTTTTCTTCTTGGATGGGTTTCGGTTACATCACTCCAAATCCGTTAGCCAAATCAGCATGGGGAGCGGCGGATACATTATTTCCACGTTTGGTGCCACCTGCATTTAGAACTGTAAACGTTGGCACAGCCGATGAGAAAAATTATTCAGTTCGGACAGGCAATGTGATAGATGCTGCGCCACGCGTTATTAGTAATCTGATTTCTGATCAATCAATAGATAATCCTGCAGCCCGCGCGGCCGCAAGTTGTACCGTGCCAGGGGGTGCAAATCCTTGTGTTGCATCAAATACGGATGGCAAATCTCTTTTTATTGCAAACCGAGCTACCAATGGAGTAGCGGCGCCATATAACGGAATGTTTGCATTATTTGGCCAGTTCTTTGATCATGGTCTGGATCTTGTTGGAAAATCATCAAGTTCATTCGTGAAGGTTCCACTTGCGTCAACAGATCCTTTGTACAACAAGTGTATGAACTTGTCGACAACTCAAGGTTGCATTACAGAAATTTCAATGGGGCGAACAGATTTTGCTAATGGTGATCCAACAACTACAGCTGGCTTAAACACAACAACACCGTGGATTGATCAAAACCAGACTTATACATCGCATCCTTCACATCAAGTATTTCTTCGCGAGTATTATTGCCGAGGACTTGAAACGCTCACCAATGTTTCGTTAGACATTCCTTGCACAAGCACAAATCCTCCAATTGCAACTGGAAAATTACTTGATGGAATTAACGGAAACATCGCTAATTGGGCTGAAGTAAAACTTCAAGCCGCAAACAAACTTGGTATTCGATTAGTTGATATGGATATTCACGAAGTCCCACTATTACTTACCGACGAATACGGTCGTTTCTTGCGATCATCCACAGGATTTCCTCAGGTTGTAACAGCAACTAATGGCACAACTGCAACAGTGAGCATTGGAAACCCTGTTACACCGGTCTCAGCAGGACTCGGTACGGGACACGCATTCCTTAATGACATTGCGCACTTTGCGGCTCCAGCATCAAATTTGCGACCAACAACAGTTGCCGGAGTTGTGTCAAATATGACAAACGGAATGCCAGATGCTGGCTATTACGATAATGCTCTACTTGAAGCACACTTCATCACTGGTGATGGACGTGGAAATGAAAACATTGGCCTCACAGCTGTTCATACAATTTTCCACGCCGAGCACAATCGTTTATGGAGTTATCTCCAGGGTGTAATCACAGGTGCAACTACTGGCAGCACTGGTTTAACTACTGCACAGCTGAACAATTTCAAAGACGCTTGGAAGTTAACACCTGGTGGTCAGTGGAATGGTGAGCGTTTATTCCATGCCTCTAAGTTAATTACTGAAATGGAATATCAACACCTTGTGTTCGGCGAATTTGCTCGAAAAGTTCAACCACTGATCAAGCCATTCGTTGCGTATGACCCAACAATTCGTCCAGATATTTCTGGAGAATTTGCACACGCTGTTTATCGTTACGGTCACTCTCAGTTAAATGAAACAGTAGATCGCACGTCAGTTACGGGTGCAGCTAACGATATGAAAGTCCCACTTTTATATGCATTCTTAAATCCGACAGAATTTAATCAACCACACGATTACTACACGAACCCTCGAATTCCAACCGCAATCGGTGCACCTTTAACTGGAGCTCAAGCCGCGGGAAGCATTGTGCGAGGAATGTCTCGTCAAACTGGAAACGAAATCGATGAGTTTGTAACTGGAGCACTGCGCAATAGCTTGCTCGGCTTGCCACTCGACCTTGCAACTTTAAATATTGCACGTGGTCGTGACGCAGGTATTCCATCTCTCAATAGTTTCCGCAGAACTGTCAATGCCCAAACAGGTATAACAAGTCTTGCTCCTTATGATTCATGGGTTGAATTTGGACAGAGCCTGCGTCATCCAGAATCCTTGGTTAACTTTGTTGCGGCCTATGGAACTACCAACGGACCGATTGAGTTCTTGGATGCCTCAACAGTAAATCCAACAGACACGATTTCAGTTTCACTAGATGCTGCAGATAACACTATTGACTACACGTTAAAGCGTGCTGCTGCACAGAGCATTGTTGATTGCTACGAGATGTATCACGGCGTAGGCAATGAGACTTGTGAAGCTTTCATGGTGGGAAATAGTGGACTAGAAGATGTTGATATGTGGATTGGTGGGCTTGCTGAGAATAATACTCAAGCAGGAACAATGCTAGGAAGCACTTTCGACTATGTATTTAAGAAGCAATTAGAAAAACTTCAAGAGAGCGACCGTTTTTATTACTTAGGTCGTCTTGCTGGTTTGAACCTAACAGTTCAAGTTGAAACTAACTTCTTCTCTGACATCATCATGCGCAACACAGATGTCACATCTATTACAACAGATGCGTTTGCTGTTCCTACATACACAGTAAACATGGCCACTGCAGCACCTTCATTCATCAAAGTTGTTAATGGCGTTTGGATTTATACAGGCACAGGGCACGTTTTATGGAACGGAACTAATCCTGTAGTTGGCGTGGCGGGATCTGGTAACGACAAAATTTTATCTGATCGAGGCGATGACTCTATTTATGGCGCCGGTGGAAATGACTGGCTACGTGGTGGAGATGGTAATGACTTTATTCAAGGTGGCGAAGGTAATGACGTCATTGAAGATTCTGCCGGTGCAAATATTTTGATTGGTGGAAACGGAAACGATTACATGAGCGGTTCCGGTACCGACGCCTACAACGGCAATGGTGGAGATGACTTTATTTTCGGTGGAACTTTCCCAGTAGTTGGTCTTGCAGGTATTGGCAATGACTGGTTACGTGGTGGTTCTGATAACGACATTCTTTCCGGAGATGATGGCAACGACTGGCTAGAAGGCGCCGAAGGTAGCGATTTAGTCGACGGCGATGTTGTCGGCGCAGCTGGTATCACACTCGCTTTCCCTGGCAGCGATGTGTTAATTGGTGGCACTGGCAATGACTTAATTTCTGGATTCGATGGTGCAGATATTTATGTACCTGGTGATGGAACAGATTTAAATACGGGAGGCCTTGGCTTTGACTGGGCAACGTATTACAACGATGGTCAAGTTGGCGGAGTAAATGAAGATCTTTCAAACTTTGCACCAGCACCGGGATTAGTTCTTGCTAACTTGGCAGATCAATTCCAAGAAATCGAAGGACTATCTGGAAGCGATGAGAACGACGTTCTTTTTGGTTCTGCACTAACCACACTTGGTGGAGCCGCAAGCAATGGTCTTGCTACAGCGGATTGCGCACTAATCACTGGATTGCCTGCACTTCTTCCAACTGCAACATGCGCTTGGAATGGTGGCGACATCCTTATCGGTGGCGGTGGTTCAGATGTGATCACTGGTGGAAATGGCGCTGACCTCATTGACGGTAATGCTGTACTACAAACATGGATTTCAGTTCCAGCAAGTTGGACTGTTCAAAATGAGGCTCCTGCTTATGTAAATACAGGAGGACGTAAATACGTTGCGAGCATGTCAACAATTCGTAAGTACATTGCAGATAACTTGATTACAACAGATGTAATTGCCGATTTACGGATCGTGCGTCTAATTGTTCAGGTTCCTTCAGTGCCTGGCGAAAATGACGTTGCTGTGTACCAAGCACCACGTGCTAATTACACAATTGCAGTAAATCCAACAACCGGAATCATCACAGTTACAGATCCACGCAATGGTGGCGGAGTAACAATCGATGGCGTTGACTCACTTCGTAACATCGAAACACTTCGATTTACAGATGGCGAACTAGTGGTCTCATCAATTCCATCAGGAGCGCCAACACTTGCTGCTGCCGGAGCCCGTGGCGGAGTCGGAACAATTGCTGTCACATGGACTGCTCCAACAGTTACAGGTGGTGCACCTCTTGCTAATTACACAGCACGTGCGTGGACATCAAATCTTCGTGCAGGAACACCTGCGGGAACTTGTACAACAGCAGATGCAACACTTCGTACCTGCACAATTACTGGACTTGCAGCAGGAGCGTATTTTGTAGATGTAGTTGCTACGACAACAACTCCTGTAAACAGTGCGCCTTCAGCAATAGTTGCAGTATCACCAACAGTGACTGCACCTGTAGCAGCGACACTATCGCTGAGCACTGCTTCAATTGCTGTAACTCAAAATACGCCAATCACAGCGACAACTGTGAGTACAACAGGATTCACTGGAACAATTACGTATTCAATCGCTGGAGCGCTCGGTGCTCAACTTCCAACAGGAATTGATTTCTTCACTTCAACAGGAGTTCTCTCTGGCACACCAAGCACAACGCTTGCGTCAACACCGTTTACCATAACGGCAACAGACGGAACTCGTTCGGCAACAGCTTCGATCAATATTGCTGTTACAGCCCCAGGTGCTGCGACGTTGTCTCTAAGTACTGCTTCGATAACTGGAACTGTCAATACTCCAATTACATCAACAACTGTGAGTACAACAGGATTCACTGGAACCATTGCGTATTCAATTTCTGGTGGTACTTTGCCAGCAGGAATTAACTTCAGCACTATCACCGGTGTTTTATCTGGTACCCCGAGTGCGGCACAAGGAATTACGAGTTTCACTGTTACGGCAACTGATGCATCGAATGCGACAGCTTCAGCGACGATTGACATCACTGTTGCCGCTGCAGCACCAGCACCAGCAAATGGTCCACTCACTGCTCCAGCTAGCGTCACTGTTAGCGCTGCTAATGGTTCTGCTGTGATTGTATGGAGTGCCGTACCCGGTGCCTCTCGCTATACAGCGCAGGCATTTTCATCGAACACGTCAACAACGATTCTTCGTCAATGTTCTGTAACAGCGAATGCGAATGGTTCATCATTTAGTTGCACCATTCCTCGCTTGCAGAGTCGTTCGACGTACTACGTTGAAGTTGTTGTACGCAACGCGACCGGCGCAATCTCAACTCCAAGCAGAATCCGTGTGACCGTCCTCTAATTAGAGTTAATCTATGACTGTGGATGCAAAGGGTTCGATTAAGGTTCTTCTTGTAGAGGACGAAGAGTTCACTCGCACGCTCATTCGTGATTCTCTAACCAAAATCGGTATGACAGTTGTCGATGTTGGGTCCGTGCACGAAGCACTCGAAGTTATTGAAGACTTCGATCCACACGTTGTTGTCAGCGATCTAGATTTAGGACCTGGTCCAGATGGTGCGGACCTACTTTATAAAGTAGAACAAACTCGCCCGTGGACTGGCATGGTCGTATTAACCGCGCATTCCTCACCTGAATTAGCTCTACACGGCGCCACACGCATTCCGGAAAGTGCAACGTATTTAGTGAAGTCACAAATTAGTTCTACTGATTATCTAAGGACTGCAATCGAAGAATCAATTGTTCATCCTGGTTCCCTCAATTTGTCCAGCAAGAATTCCGAAGATCAATTTGTAATTAGCGCTAGCCAAGGCGAAATCCTTCGAATGATTGCAGATGGACTCTCAAATGCTGCAATTGCTCGTGAACGAGATGTCACGCTACGTGCTGCCGAAGCTTTGATACAGCGCACCTTTGCAGCCCTCGGAGTTAAAGGCGATCCAGATGTTAACTCGCGTGTTGTTGCGGTTCGTTTATGGCAGCAAGGTAAAGTCGTTGTTAAATGATTTTGGAAGAGTTAGTCGATCGCATTACCGGTCGCTGGGCGGCTTCATTTAGAGCCTGGTTGTATTTGAGTTCACTCGGGTTTCTTGGAACTTTTACTAGATCATATGCAACCATGGGAATCACGCATAAAGAGTCAATTCTTTTAGCCAGTGCAATAACAGTTATTAATGCGCCGGTCTACGCATTGTTATGTCATACGCTTTTGCGCAAAAGATTTACCGAACAACTATCCCTCACGCGTGTCTTCTCCTCATACCTAATCATTTGGCTATCTATTGGTGTCACCGAAATTATGATTACCGTTTATGTCTTTCATCAAACTGCTTACTTAGGGCCACAATTATTTGCATCTTTATTTCCTGATGTATTTGGATTTATCACATCTTCATACCTCCTTGCAGAGTTTGAAAAAAATCGAATAGACATAGGTCGACTGAGTTATGCTGGAAAAACCCTAATAAATACTTCAGAAGAATCTCACAAACAGGTGGTTACTGAGCGTTCACAATTAATTTCAGCAATCCAAGACTCGATTTTTTATCAGCTCGATGCTCTTAAAAAACAATTTGCATTGATTCAACAAAGTTCTAGTCGCCAAGAAATTGAGCGATTAGCAACAGAATTAGAGAATTATTCAGCGAACACTATTCGAACACTTTCCCATGAAATGGCGAAAGATGTGGAAAATAGGAATCCAATTGATCGGCTCTCTTTTGTTGGTCAGCAAAGAATTAAGAATTTTTCAAATGTGTATACGCCTTATATTAGTTTTAGCCTAAGTATGGCTGTGATAATTTTTATCGGCGGTAACCACGAAATAAGTCTCAATGGTTTTCCAGGATTTATATTTCAAATGGGAACTGCAGTGGCAATAGCGCCAATTCTCTTCATTGGTTCTCAAGTAACTCAAAGAATCAGTCCAAAAAATCTCTATCTTGGTTTTTCGGCATTTCTTTTAACAATTTTTCTAGCAGGTTATGTGACCGTGATTGCAGCAAACATTTTGGCTGCCAATAGCGTTGAACTTAAGCACGCCTATTCAGCTCCTGTTTTTGCAGGGAGAACTCTTGTATCCGTCGTGATGGCATCCCTAATTGTCATTATCGTTAAAGCACGTCGTAAAACCCTTGAAGATTTGATTGCGATGAATGAGAAATTGCAGGTTGACTTGGATTGGATGGATAACCGATCACGTGAATTGCGTAAGGAGCTTGCGAGTATCTTGCATGGCCCGCTTCAGGGTCGCATTGCAGGAGTAGCCATGGCACTACGTTTAATCGCCGCAGATTCACAGTTAACAGAGGAAGAAAAGAATAGAAAACTAGAAGAAATCGAAACTTTGTTGGCTTCTGTTATTGAAGATGTTCAAAAACTTTTTAATATTGAAAAAAATCAGCCGGAAGCATCCATTATTATGAAGTTGATTAACTTGCGACGTAGCTGGGAAGGACTAGCGAAGGTTTCCTGGATGATAGAACCCAGCGTTTTCGCCAAATTACCAACGTCAAGATTTGAAATGGTCAGCGAAATTTTGTATGAAACGGTTTCTAACTCAGTACGCCATGGTGGTGCAACTACGATAAGTATTTCACTTCGCATGGAAGGTGATGTTTTGTTACTCACAATCATCGATAATGGAATAGGAATTAAGAAAGATTTTACTGTCAGTGCTGGCTTGCACAAGCTTTCCGAATTCGGTGCAACTTATTCCTTCACAAAGGGCTTAGAACGCGGCGCCGAACTTTCTATCAGCCTGCCTCTTAATCACTAAATCAAGTAGTAATATTCCAAGGTGCGCGTAAACACCGAGATTCTAAAGGCTCTTGAAAATGAATCGATTGAGATTCTGCGCGAGACAGCGGCTTCATTTCGTAAACCAGTGTTGATGTATTCAATTGGTAAAGACTCCTCCGTATTGCTGCATCTAGCGAAGAAGGCTTTCTATCCAGCACCTATACCTTTTCAGTTGCTGCACATAGATACAACGTGGAAATTCAAAGAAATGATTAGTTTTCGTGACAAAGTTGTTGCCGATAACTCACTCTCTCTTATTGTAAATACAAATAAAGAAGGGGTTGACTCTGGTGTAAACCCTTTTACAACTGGCATTTCTGAGTACACACGCATAATGAAAACTGTTGCATTGCGAGAAGCGCTAGATCATCACCAAATCGATGCTGCAATTGGTGGATCAAGACGAGATGAAGAAAAATCTCGTGCCAAAGAAAGAATTTTTAGTCTGCGCGATGAAGGACATCGTTGGAATCCACGTAATCAACGACCAGAAATGTGGCGCACATACAACACCAGGTTGGCACCGGGCCAGACCATGCGAGTTTTTCCAATCTCTGATTGGACTGAATTAGATGTCTGGCGATACATAGAGCAGGAAAAAATTGAAGTTAATCCCCTTTATTTTGCTAAAGAGCGACCAGTTGTTAAAC
The DNA here is from genome assembly GCA_947461995.1 of Candidatus Nanopelagicaceae bacterium. Lineage (GTDB taxonomy): Bacteria > Actinomycetota > Actinomycetes > Nanopelagicales > Nanopelagicaceae > Planktophila. Next base: position 33,180 of record CANHNH010000003.1, on the reverse strand, counting down.
GTGGAGATCAACTCATCATGGTCGATGATGATCGTTACCCACTCAATGACGGCGAAAAACCCGAAATGCTCGAAGTTCGCTTTAGAACTTTGGGGTGTTATCCACTAACGGCTGCGGTGCAATCGCAGGCAAAAACTATTGAAGAGATAGTAGAAGAAGTTTTTGCAGTAAAACTTAGCGAACGTGCAACGCGACTTATCGATGGTGCGAATGAAGATTCAATGGAGAAGAAGAAGAGCGAGGGGTATTTTTAATGCAGACCTCAGTTCTTCGATTACTTACATGTGGCAGCGTCGATGATGGCAAGAGCACACTCATTGGCAGACTCTTAGTTGAAACAGATAGCGTTCCTCATGACACAGTTGGCGCTGCGCGCACAGTCCGCAGACCTGGATCAACAATTGCAGCGGGTGATATCGATTTCAGTCTTTTAACCGATGGACTTGAAGCCGAACGCGAGCAAGGCATCACAATCGATGTTGCTTATCGTTCTATGTCATTACTAGATGGCAGACGTTTAATCATTTCTGATGCTCCAGGACATGAGCAGTACACGAGAAATATGGCAGTTGCTGCCTCACGAGCAGATATCGCAATTGTGCTTATCGATGCCACAAAAGGAGTTCGCACACAGACGCTGCGCCACCTAATGATCTGTAATCTCATGGGAGTATCTCGGATCATTGTTGCTATAAACAAGCTAGATGCAGTGAGTTACAGCCAAGAGATATTTACAACAATAAAAGATGACTTGCTCACTCACATGTCACGATTTGAACTGCCCGATATTCACTTTATCCCGATCAGCGCACTTGCTGGTGACAACGTTGTATCTGCGAGTACAAATATGCCGTGGTATGCAGGCCAGAGCTTGCTCGAATGCATTCAAGCTTGGCAGTCCAAAAAATCTCATGAATCCACAATGCGTGCTCGCGTGCAATCAATTGTTCGAGCGGAAGATTTTCGAGGCATCAGTACAACGATTCATCGGGGAAAAGTTGCAATCGGTGATCAGGTGCGCATTCATCCGAGCAATCAAGTAGCAACTATTTCGACGATTGTGGCAGATTTTAAGAATGTGGACAGTGCTGATGAAGGCGATGCAGTTACGTTAGTTCTTCAACCAGAAGTGGACATTACTCGCGGTGATTTAATTGCATCAATTAATGAAGAAATTGCAGCCAGTGACCGCTTTAGCGCACACCTGGTTTGGCTAAATGAAGAGGCGTTGATCCATAGTCGTTCTTACTTACTGATATCGGGTCCAACTCAGATTCCAGTGATTGTGACAAAGATTAGACACAGCATTGATGTAAATACTGGCGAGGAAAAACCTGCCAATACCCTTGTCATGAATGAAATTGGTGTTGTTGAAATTGCAACTAATGCACCCCTTGCTTTATTGCCATACACAGAGTCTCGAGAATTTGGAAACTTTATTCTTGTCGATCGCCTGACATCACAGAGTATCGGCGCCGGAATGATTCGCCATGCGCTTCGTCGTGGTGAAAACATTACGTATCAATCTTATGAAATTGATAAATCAGCGCGAGAGAGTGCAAAGAATCAACGAGCAAAACTAATTTGGCTTACAGGTTTATCTGGATCAGGAAAATCTACTATTGCAAATGCCTTAGAGAAGAGATTGCACGCCCTGGGCATGCACTCCTATGTGTTAGATGGCGATAACTTACGTATGGGGTTAAACGTAGATTTAGGCTTTACCGCCGAAGATCGAGCGGAAAACGTGCGACGTGTATCTGAGGTAGGCAAATTGATGCTTGATGCTGGTCTCATTGTTATTACGGCGCTCGTGAGTCCATTTGAAGTGGACCGCCAACGTGCACGTTCTAATTTTAACGAAGGCGATTTCATTGAAGTCTTTGTTGATACACCTGTAGAGGTTTGTATTTCGCGTGATCCAAAAGGTCTCTACAAAAAAGCTTCGCAAGGACAGATCCCAAACTTCACTGGAGTGGGACAAGATTATGAAAGACCCACGAATCCAGAATTAACAATAAATGGTCAAGAAGATATCCAAGTAATTACTGAACAGATATTAAGATTCATCCTATGAATTGGATTTTCTTCGCACTAGCCGGCTCAATAGCCCAACTCATTGATGGAACACTTGGAATGGGTTTTGGTTTAACAAGTTCAACGCTACTTGTCACTCTAGGAGCATCAGCCGCTGTGGCATCGGCTGCGGTTCATGCTGCCGAAATAGGGACCACATTAGTTTCTGGTGCATCTCATTGGCATGCAGATAATGTGGATAAGAAGATCCTCAAGCAACTCGCTATCCCAGGAGGCATCGGCGCGATTTTGGGAGCGACCTTTCTTTCTTCAATTGATTTATCTAGCGCCAAAGTATTTATCTCGACACTGCTCTTACTCTTAGGTTTCTTACTTCTCTATCGCAATATCTTTACCTTTGCACCCCAACCAACCTCCGTTGAAATTACAAATCCTCGCTATTTCACATACTTAGGTTTTACCGGTGGTTTTGTCGATGCATCAGGAGGCGGGGGATGGGGTCCAATTGTGACTCCAACAATGATGACCACAACTGCTGTAGAACCAAGAAAAATAATTGGAACTGTCAGTGCAGCTGAATTTATCGTTGCGGTTTCGGCAAGTGTCGGATTTCTAATAAATATCAATCGCCTAGATATTAACTGGGCCGTAGTTGGTGGATTGGGGCTAGGCGGGTCGATTATGGCGCCAATTGCAGCCCGAATCGTTGTTAAATTGCCACGCAAACAAATCGGAATTCTTGTGGGATTAGCTGTAATTATTATTAACGGATTTAGAATTATTTCAAGCTAAGTTAAATCCTTAATCTCCACACCCTTGTGCTGTAGTTTTTTACATAAGGATTTGTATTTAGCATCAAAACGCTCTGGATCTTTCACTTGAGTGCGCCAGCTGCCAATATGCAATCGTTCCGCACTCAACGTTGCATCAAAGTACTCGTGGATTTCAGTGGCATCATCTAATTTCAAGAAATCTAATATTTTTTTATAAGTATTATCCCTATCGTGAACAACGAGATCTTCAATCCGATACTCATGAACACTTTTCTTATCCACTTTTGTTAGTGCTTGTGCCGATTTGAGCATGCGATTAGCCCACCACGATAACCCCTCGTATGGATCATTCGGACCCCATGCTTCTTTGGCAATCGATTGGGCAACATCTCGTCCATCTCGAATCACATTAATAAAGCGTGCATCTGGCAGTAATTTCTGAATTTGATGAGAATGCATCATATTTACGGGAGTTGAATCACCAAAATATTTTATATCTGAATTTTTGATTTGTGCTTTCGCCAGAGAGTAAAAAAACTCTCTCGAGGAACCGGCTGGATCTGCTTTAAATGAATGAAGAAATTTTTCGTAAACCTCTTGTACAACTTCTTGAGGAATGGATTGAACTAAGCCGCGTGGCTTTCCTGCCTTACCGGTTTCACTCCACCAGCGTCCAAACAAATTGTGCGTGAAAAAATGCATTCTATTTCTTCCGATTAATGGCAGAACCTTTGTAACTAGGTTAAAACGATATCCATGTAAATCTTCTTCGACGGAGAAAGGCCTGTGGTAAACCAGGTCGAGCAAACCGTGGCGGCTGGTCATGAATTTAATTTCTCGGGGCAAGCTTGCGTGAAATTGTGGATGACGCTGCAATAAATTTAGAGTGATAGTCGTACCACTGCGTCCAGTACCGCCAATAAAAACCGGAGAAAAATTCATAGCCACGAATGCATTCTAGACTTCGATAGATGCCAATCTTCGGTTTACTCTTAGGTTATGAGGCATTCACCGAACAATCACAAGGTTATACCTGTATTTGTGGGCGGAACTGGGCGTAGCGGCACAACAGTTATGGGTGATTTGCTGGATTGTCATGAACAGATAAGAACGAGTGTTCCGATTGAAATTAAATTTCTAGCAAATAAATCTGGATTGCTCCAACTAGTTTTCGGAAGAGATACTTTAGATTCTCAAAAGAAAATCGGAATCTTTAATCTTAGGGCTCAACGCAGAAAGAGGATTAGCGAGCGAGAAAAGTTTGCGAAAATTCAAAGTGAGTTTATTGATCGAATTTGGAATTCCTGGTGGGATATAGATGCACCTCCTCCACATGGCCGGGGCCTTCAATCCGGAATTTCAAAAGGAAAATTAGAGTACTTAATCAATAGGTTACTCAGGGATTTACGGATAAATAGGATCTGGGCAGCACGTAGATTTATGCGCGATTTCATAAGTTCACAAGATGCCCACCAGAACCAGAAGTACTGGGTAGAAACAACACCGCTCAATATTGCCCAAGCTCGAAGAATTAAAAAATTATTTCCTAACGCGCTTTTTATCAATATGGTTAGAGATCCACGAGATGTTATTGCTTCATTGCTGACCAAAAATTGGGGACCAACCACACCCCTTGAAGGACTTGAGTGGATTGAAAAACGTCTGATTAATGCACACACAGCGCTGCGCGAAATACCTGCAAAGGCACAGATTACGATCGCATTAGAAGATTTGGCAATCAATCATCGAGAGCGTACATATCAATCTCTTCTTAAATTTCTGAATCTAGAAGATAGTTTGGCAATGCAAGAATTTTTCCAAACTCAACTTACTGCGCAGGCTGCAACAAGTGGACGTTGGAGAGAAGAGATTGCTACACCCGAATTTTTAGCGGGTTATGCCGAGTTAGAGAAAAAACTAAAGGCACTAACTTACTGAAGGTAAATGGCGTAGGTATCGGCTTCTTGGCCTTCTTTTCTTTTTTCATACCCGTTTAACAATCATCGCAGCGCCTTGTCCTACGCCAATACAGAGTGTGGCAAGCCCAAACTCTTGATCATCTGCTCGAAGACGCGAAGTATCTAAAAACGCCCATACCTAAGCCTGACTTCTGTCAGTTCATATCCCACAACATGTTCGTGGGATAACCTTTGAACATTCAACTATGTAAGGAGTATGGCCATGGCTGTTGCTAAGAAATCTGCTAAAGCTCCCGCAGCGCGATCAGGTAATGATGGAATTGATTGGCGTTCGCTCTATCTCTATGCGGTATGTCTCATCACTCTGCTTGTTGTACTTTTTTCAACAGTGTCGCTGATCAACGCGATTATAAATTCGGTCTTTCCTGATCCCGCATATTTAGATCCATACGCAAAGCCTGAGAACGCACCCTCTCCTGTGCTTTTGGACCAACAAGAGCGAGATAATCAAATACGGGCGATCAAGAACATCTTCACATCATTTACAACTATCGCTGTTGCTACTCCGCTCTATATCTATCACTGGCGCCAGACCAAGAAATAACCCAACGAATGTGGACCCCGTTCAGTATGCTCGGACAGGATCGGGACAGGGGTTGATGTGGCTAAGCAGTTCATTTATCCATTTACATTTGGTGACAAAAGTAAATCTGACCTGCTCGGTGGCAAGGGTGCAAATATTGCCGAGATGGTGCAGATGGGTTTACCCGTTCCCCCAGGTTTTACTATTACAACGGAAGCCTGCCGCGAGTTTTTAACTACTGGATTAGTTCCGGCGCAATTACACGAACAAATCACAGCATCTCTTTCAAATTTAGAAAAGATTGTCGGAAAGAACTTTGGCGATGCCAATAATCCGCTTCTAGTATCAGTCAGATCTGGTGCGAAACACTCGATGCCAGGAATGATGGAAACAGTATTAAATGTTGGAATCACGCCACAAGTTGCTGAAGCGATGGCCAAATCTTCCGGAAATGAAAAATTTGCCTGGGATTCTTACCGCAGATTCATAGACATGTTTGGCCGAATTGTCTGTGATTTACCTGATGAGATTGTGCATACAGTTGAGAACAAATATCTACAAAAAGCAGGAGTAAAAGTTGTAGCCGATCTTGGTGCATCTGAACTTAAAGCGATGGCCGCAGATTTAATTGTGGAAATTGAAAAATTTACAGGCAAAACTTTTCCGAAAGACCCTATCGATCACTTAACGCAATCGATTGAAGCAGTCTTTAAATCCTGGAACTCCGAACGCGCACAGTTATATCGCCGCCGCGAACGCATTGCCTCTGATCTTGGAACAGCAGTAAATATTCAATCGATGGTCTTTGGAAATCTCAGTGATGATTCAGGAACAGGTGTTGCCTTCACCAGAAACCCTGCAACGGGTGAAAAAGGAAGTTATGGCGATTACTTAGATCGAGCACAAGGCGAAGATGTCGTTGCTGGTATTCGAAACACAATGTCGCTAATAGATATGTCTAAGAAAGAACCAGTTGTACACGCTGAATTAGAACGCCTCATGAAGACTTTAGAAGATCATTACCGAGATCTTTGCGATATCGAATTTACTGTCGAACGCGGCAAGTTATGGATATTGCAAACCAGAGTGGGAAAGCGCACCGCAGAGGCGGCTTTTCGTATTGCAACGCAATTAGTTGATGAAGGCAAAATTTCTATGGACGAAGCGCTGCTTCGAACATCTGGTGATCAATTAGCTCAGTTAATGTTTCCACAATTTGATTTAAGCGCAGAACGAAATTTAATTGCTACCGGTATCCCAGCATCGCCAGGAGCCGCAGTTGGTGAAGTTGTCTTTAATTCAAAGAGAGCATTTGATTTAGCAAAAGCGGGGCGAAAAGTTATTTTGGTTCGCCGCGAAACTAGCCCAGATGATTTAGTCGGAATGGTTGCTGCCGAAGGAATTTTAACGAGCCGCGGAGGAAAAACTTCCCACGCCGCAGTAGTTGCTCGCGGCATGGGAAAGACTGCGGTGTGTGGCACGGAAAGTATTACGGTAGATGAAAAATTATTGCAATTTACATCGGGAGATTTAATTGTTCGAGAGGGAGAAGTTATCTCGATCGATGGCACCACTGGTTCTGTTTATTTAGGAGAGCTACCAGTGACTCAATCACCAGTTACTTCCTATTTAGAAGGCACCATCTTGGCCACTTCCGCAGATGCAACACCAGTTGTTAAGGCCGTCGATCGAATTTTGCAGCACGCAGATGAGATTCGAAAACTTTATGTGCGAGCAAACGCTGATACACCAGAGGATGCAATGCGCGCCAGAACTCTTGGAGCACAAGGAATTGGCTTGTGCCGAACAGAACATATGTTCTTAGGTGAGCGCCGTTCGTATGTTGAACGAGTTGTTTTGGCAGATAACGAGAGCGAACAAAATGCAGTTATTGCTGAGATGCAACCGTTACAACAAGCAGATTTTGTAGGCATTCTTACAGCAATGTCTGGATTACCCGTAACAATTCGATTATTAGATCCACCATTACATGAGTTCTTACCTGATCTCGCAACCATGAGCGCTGAGATGGCAAGAGCAGAAGCGCTCAACGAAAGTATTTCACCAAGAGATAAAGCAATCTTTGCTGCAGTAAAACGCCTGCACGAATCAAATCCAATGTTGGGACTTCGCGGAGTTCGCCTTGGAATATTGATTCCAGAACTATTTAAGATGCAGGTTCGAGCACTGGTACTTGCCAGTCTTGAAGTCAAAGCTGCAGGCTTTGATCCGAAGCCAGAAATTATGGTTCCACTCGTTGCTACTCAACGCGAACTCTTGTATTTGCGCGAAAGCTTAGAAACCGAAATCAAAAAGACTTTAGCCGGCGCCCAATTAGAGATTCCGATTGGCACAATGATTGAAACTCCACGTGCTGCAATCACAGCCACACGACTTGCAGATTATGCGGACTTCTTCTCATTTGGTACCAATGATTTAACGCAATTAACGTGGGCATTTAGCCGAGATGATGTTGAATCCACATTCTTGCCGCGATATTTGGATTTAGAGTTACTGCCATTTAATCCATTTGAATCATTAGACCAAGATGGCGTCGGTCTCTTAGTAACTATTGCCAGAGACCAAGCACGTGCCTATCGCAAAGATTTCAAACTCGGTGTGTGTGGTGAACACGGGGGAGATCCACGAAGTATTCACTTCTTCCATAACTTAAACCTCGATTATGTTTCCTGCTCTCCATTTAGAGTCCCAGTTGCACGGCTGGAATCAGGGCGAGCCAAGGTACTCAAGAGTTAAATTTCGGACATTAATGAAGGTTCGCGATAATTTGTGCGTGCAGAAAATACTCACGAGTATGAAATTTCTTAATTTTAAGCACTGATAATCCTTGCAATCTGAGTGCCATCTCTTACTATTCACCTAATCTTTCGGGAAAGGGAGGGTTTATATGTCAGATTCAAATAATCAAAAATTAGAACGTGGCTTGGGATTTAAAGGTCTCTTATCACTTGCTCTAAGTGACATTACGCCAATGGCTTCACTCTTGGTAACAGCCGGAGCGGTGCTTGCTTTATCAGGAACTGCTGGTGTTTGGGCATTCTCACTTGGATGCTTAATTGCTATCACAGTTGCAATGAGCATGGCAGAACTTGGTTCAATGTATCCAACAGCTGGTGGCCTTTTCTTTATCGTAAATAAAGTTCTTGGCCGACCAATTGGATTCCTTGCGATGATTAACTATGTTCTTCAAGGAATCTTCATCCCTGCAACACTCGCACTTGGAATTGGAACATACTTACACTCCCTGAACTCTTCCATTCCAGTTAATGCTTCCTCAGCTATCGGTATGGCAATCATTACGATTTTGGCAGTATTTAGAATCCACGTGAGCGCAATCATCGTAACAATCTGTCTTGCCGTCGAAGGCATCGTTTTGGCGCTAATTATTGGTGTGGGACTTTTCAACTGGAATCAACCATTATCAATTGTTACCGACCCAGTAAGCCTGCAAGATGGAAAATTGGGATCTGTTGCTGGAGCAGCGATTGTGGCAGCTATCGCCTCATCACTCTTCTCAGTTAACGGTTACGACAGTGCAATTAACTTCTCTGAAGAGGTTAAAGGCAATGCTCGCAGTATTGGTCGCGCAGTTATGTACTCCGCTCTCGTCGGCGTCGCCCTCGAATTGACTGCTTTCACATTCGGTCTTTTTGGTACACGCGACTTAGGTGCATACCTTGCCAGCTCAACACCATTTACTGACTCAGTAACAACTGCTCTTGGTGAAAATGCCGGACAGGCTGTTTTGGTTGGTGCATTATTCGCAATCGTGAATGCGACCCTTGCAATCACACTTCAATTTGCTCGAGTCTTATGGGCAAGTGGACGCGATAAAGCATGGCCAAATCCAATCAATGAGTTCCTCGGAAAAGTACATCCAAAATTCCGTTCCCCATGGGCTGCAACTCTTGTCATTGGAACAGTGGCAACCGTCTTCTGTGCGAAGTCTTCACTGATTTCGACAGTTACTTTCACCGCAGTTTTGATCATTATTTTGTACGCATTGATCGCAATTGCAGCCCTTGTAAGCCGCGTTAAGAACAAGGATGCAGAACGTCCATTCAAGATGATGTTCTGGCCTATCCCACCAATTATCACCATCCTTGGTGTTGGCTTAACACTTACAAAGCAGAAGACAAGCGATTTGAAGATTATTCTGATCATCGCCTTGGTCTCACTTGTTTACTACTTCCTCTATCTCAATCGTTCAAAGCACAGCCGTTGGGTTCCACATAATCCTGCTCTTATGGATAAGTAGGGCTAGTCCAACACAAGAAAAACTCATTAAACTGAAGGGGTTGGTCACAGTGGCCAACCCCTTCACTAATGAAATTTACGGGGAGCGATATGGATCTTGAGAATTTTTCTGAAATCGACAAAAGTAATCTGCCTAAGTTAAAACAGTATTGGGATTACTTGCAGTCATATCGTGCAAAAGTAAATGAGTCAGAGCTCATTAGTTCAGACATTGCCAATATTTTTACCTCACCACTGGATGGTGAGAAGTGAGTAAAGAATTGCACAAACTTTCAATCGCACAAGTTAGCAAGTTGCTCAAAAAGAAAGACGTATCTCCTGTAGAGCTGACAAAGATTTGCTTAGATAGAATTGAAGAATTTAACCCAAAGCTCAACGCCTTTATCGCGGTGTATTCAGATGAAGCGATGAAGCAAGCAAAAAAAGCTGAAGGCGAAATAGCACGCAATAAATACAAGGGAAAATTACATGGCGTACCTCTAGCCATCAAGGACAACATTTACTTTGCCGATCGTGTAACAACGATGGGATCAAAGATTCATAAAGATTTCGTCTCAGATTTCGATGCAACAACTGTTGTAAAACTTCGCGAAAGTGGAGCAATTTTTCTAGGCAAAACAAACATGCACGAGTACGCACTCGGTGCGACAACAGATAATCCACATTACGGAACCTGTCGCAATCCTTGGCATCTAGGAAAGATTCCTGGCGGCTCTAGTGGTGGATCTGCGGCCGCTGTCTCTGCATTCTTGGCATACGGCGCACTCGGAACAGATACCTCTGGTTCGATTCGTGTACCTGCTGCCGCCTGTGGTCTTGTTGGACTTAAAGCCACATATGGACGAGTGAGTAAATACGGATGTTTCCCAGAAGCGTGGAGTCTTGATCACATTGGACCGCTGACGCGCACAGTCGAAGATGCTGCGATTATCTTTGATGCAATTAGCGGCGGCGATAAGAATGATCCAACATGTTTAGATTTAAAACCAACAAAACTAGCTAAAAAAATTGATGGCGACCTGAGCAAGTTAACTATCGGAATCGAAGAAGAGTTCTTTTTTCACTTCACTGATGCTGAAATCGAGCGCCAGGTACGAGCCACAATTAAAACATTGCAAAAGATGGGCGCAAAAGTTAAGACCGTTAAGATTCCGTCGTTAAAAGATGCGTTTTGGGCGTTAACAATTATTGATACCTCAGAAACCACATCAGTGCACCAACCACTCATGAAGGATCGTGCAGGTGACTATGGCACTGATGTTCGCTTCCTCATTGAGTGCGGCTATCTTCCTTCGGCTGTTGATTATTTGCAGGCTCTGCAGTTACGTCGAATAATCCAAAAAGAGGTAAGTGATGTATTCGAAGAGATCGATGTATTACTTGCTCCAACTCTTCCAAGTAAGACTCCATCGGTTGGCGAACTAACGAGTGTCATTAACGGAAAATCAGTTGACACTATTGAAACCTGTATGCACAACGTTGGTCCTGGCAATTTACTTGGTCTCCCATCTATTTCAATGCCGTGCGGAATTGTTGACGGAATTCCTGTGGGAATCGAAATCATTGGTGCACCATTGCAAGAGTTAAATGTGTTAAACCTTGCTCAAGCTTTGGAATCAACTAATCCACTCGGCGGAAAAATTCCTACTGCCTACCTCACATGAGTTCAGCGTCGCCTTCGGGCTTACCTCGCGCACGTGCGTTAGGAATTGAATTCCCAGGAAAACCTGGAACACACAATGCAATTACTGATGTGCCCGGAGTTGAAGTTGGCTATGTAACAAAGATTGAAGGCCAAAACATTCGAACTGGTGTCACGGCTATTTTGCCGCGCGGAAAAGAAGGTGTTGGAAGTGCATGCGCAGCAGCTTTCTATTCCTTAAATGGCAATGGAGAGATGACAGGAACAATTTGGATTGAAGAGTCCGGATCCCTTTCGATGCCAATTCTGATTACAAATACCCACGCGGTTGGTCAGGTACACAGTGGAGTTATTGAATGGGTCGTTGAAAATAAACCATCCGTTGCAGCGCAATGGCTCTTGCCAGTTGTAGCTGAAACATGGGATGGATATCTCAATGAAATCAACAAGATTGTTATTACAAAAGATGATGCTAAGAAAGCAATAAATTCTGCAGCTTCTGGTCTTATTGAAGAAGGATCAGTTGGCGGTGGAACTGGTATGAATTGTTATCAATACAAAGGTGGTTCTGGAACATCATCTCGAAGCGTTAAATATGCCGACAAGAACTACACGGTCGGCGCATTTGTGCAAGCCAATTTTGGAAGCCGCGAAGAGTTATCTATTCGAGGCGTTTCTATCGATCACTCATTGACTCCCAATCCAATTGCGCACCTAGATTGGTTTGAGAAAGATCAGAAAAGAACAGGCGCACCAGGTGGTGCAGGTTCAGTCATTGTCATCATTGCAACAGATGCACCTCTGCTGCCGCTTCAATGCAAAGCACTTGCCAAACGCGTTCCACTCGGACTTGCTCGTACGGGTACTGCCGGAAGTCACTTTTCTGGAGATATTTTCTTAGCATTTTCAGCAGCCAACAAAGGTTCCTTTGCAAGCAACTTTCCAATCGGGGATGCAACAAATACTGACTTTGATACATCAATTTCTATTCCGTGGGGCCGAATGGATGAGTTTTATACAGCAACGGTTCAAGCGGTTGAAGAAGCAGTGATTAACGCATTAGTAGTTAACAAAGATATGGAAGGCCGAGATGGGCACAAGAGTTATGCCCTGAAGTTAGATTGGTAAAACTTACTTAATAAACTCTTTATGAGTAGTGATCTCATCTAGAAATTGCATATTTGGCTCAACACCAATTCCGGGACCAGTTGGCACAGTTAAATAACCATCATCCATAACAAATGGAACCGTAATATCTTCTTTGTAATATCGAGCAGAGGCTGATGTATCACCGGGCAAAGTAAATCCAGGAAGCGCAGCTAGTGCCAAGTTTGCTGCTCTGCCGATTCCGGTTTCTAGCATTCCGCCACACCAGACTGGAATCTTATTTTTAACACATAGGTCATGGATCTTTACTGACTCGATGTATCCACCAACTCGACCAGGTTTAATATTTATGACAGTCGTTGCCTTCAGAGCCAAAGCATCTTCTGCTGAGTGAAGTGAAATAATTGATTCATCTAAACAAATTGGTGTTTTAACTTCCTTTGCAAGGGCTGCGTGCCCCAAAATATCGTGCTCATCTAGTGGCTGTTCGATTAATAACAAATTGAACTCATCAAGTTTTGCTAAGTGCTTGCCGTCATTTCTTGAATACGCTTGGTTTGCATCGACTTGAAGAGGAATGTTCGGATGTAAATTTCTAATATGTTTGACTGCTTCAATATCCCAGCCTGGTTCAATCTTTAACTTTATTCGCCGATATCCTGCATCCACATAGGATTTAACTTCTTCAGCTAGCGCCTCTAAATTATTTGCAATTCCAACTGAAACGCCACATTCGACTCTATCTTTTGTCGCCCCAAGATAGCTTGCCAGTGAAGTATTTTGGCTACGAAGCTGCGCATCTAGAACGGCAGTTTCAAGAGCAGCTTTTGCCATCTGCCCACCTAGGAATGGTTTTAAAATAACTGGAACTTCTTCTGCGGTGATTTCTGCTTTGCTCTTTAGCGCTGGGATTAAAAATCGCTTCATCAAATCAAGGCAACCCGTAACGTATTCGGGGGAGTACAGCGGTTCAGACATAGCAACACACTCTGCCCAGCCAGTTATGCCATTGTCATCTACAACTTTGATCATTAATACTTCACGCGAAGTTTGAGTACCAAATGAGGTTCTAAATGGGCGAACTAGGGGTAAATGAATTATTCGTAATTCAATTTCAGAGAGTTTCATATCTGCACAACGTACTCGTTATTTTCCGAAAAACCAATCACTTTGCCATTACGGGCCAGTACGTCCATAAACTCTTCTCGTACCTTTCGTCGCCATCGTAAATTCTCTGGTAAATCTTTACCTCTAATCGCCACGATGTCACGTGGAATTGCAATGAGTACGGCTGACTCTTCTGGAGTAGTAATTACACTCCTTGAAACTGGTGTTTCGCCAACTATCTTCCAGCTTGCCATTACACGATCAGTCTCGTCACCGCTATTTACCGCATCTGGCATCTCTCCATAAAAATTTGGGTAATACGCCTTGATGTCTACACCGAGTTTGAGCAGATTGAGTTTGGCATTTCGTGCAACTAGTGGATCAAATGTCCACGTAATTTCCTGATAATTATTTTGTTTGGCCCATTTGTATTGATCTACTTTTAACGCATACCCAATACCTTGATCTCGGTATTTCTCTACAACTGCTGCCATATGTGAGTGAAGATGCAGGCCGCCAGTTGTGGCCGGAAACGCGAAGGCTGCTCCTATACATTGCCCATCAATAAATGCACCAGATAAATAAGCACCACTGTGAATCATCGCGTGTAATAAATTGGGTGTTATCTCGCTGCCGTTATCTCTGGCCCACGTTTGATCAAAAATCATTCGACCTAAAGTCTGATCAGGTAGTGACGTTAATGGGCGAATACTCAGATTTAAACTCACATGGCAAGCATAAAGGCATTAATGATTTTAAGGAATAGAAGTTGTACACAGTTAAGTAATTTATTTAATTTCGCGGTACGCATTCAATCTAGATTCCCAATTGCGTACCGCTGTAGCTCATTGGATAGAGCATCCCTCTCACTAAGGGAATTGTAGCGGGTTCGATCCCCGTCAGCGGTACGCACACTAAGTAGCCTTACGCTTTGTCGCGTAGGGCTACTTTTTATTGCAAACAAAAACCCCGCCATCATGACGGGGTTTTTGCCTTAACCTCTACGTAGAGTTGAGCACTCGGTTGACTAAGTCGAGTACGTGAAACCCTAGCTTTGCGATAACTTTTTTGCTAACTCACGCTCAGTAATTTTAAGTTACCCAGAGTAACAATTTCGCAAAGCGCACTACGCTAATCACATGACGCAGAGACAAGAGTTCCGAGTACTACGCACCTACAGCGATTTCGAACTCCGCGAATACCAACCATGCGTCCTCGCAGAAGTAAAAGTCTCCGCGCACTATTCCTCTGCAGCAAGTACCGCATTTGGTTCACTCTTTGCCTATATCTCAAAGGGCAACAAGGCATCACAGAAAATTGCCATGACAGCCCCAGTAATTTCGGCCCAACGCGCAGATAGCACCAAAGCAGATGAATGGTTTGTCTCATTCGTTATGCCATCAGGCAGCACCTTTGGCCACCTGCCACATCCCAATGACCCACAAGTTATCTTGCGCGAATTAGATACTGAAACCTGCGTAGCCCTATCCTTTCGCGGCAAAGCAACAACAGATTTATCCAATAAAAAGATTGCACAACTGCGCGCATCTGCTGCCAAAGAAAACATTGCACTTTCAAGTGAAACTAGAATCTGCCGCTTCGATCCACCCTTTAAACCAGGCTTCCTTCAATACAACGAAATCGTCATCCCCGCATACCTAGGGGAGAAGTAATTAGCTACACGGAGTTACTAATTAAGCCGTACAAATGCCCAACTCACTGCAGTGGCAGTAATAACCCAGAGTTGATACACCACTAGCGCCATCGCAACTGGCCATGATGCACGAGCGGCAATGATCACCAAAACAATCGTTAACGACGACAAAATAGTTAATGCAATGGCTGCGACCTCTAAGTTATGGGGGCCAAAGAATTGGTATGTCCATGTAAGGGCCGCCGCCACACTTAGAGCAAAGATTGTCAGATAAACCGAAGTAGCCAGAGTGCTTAAACGATTAGAAACAAGAACTGCTGCAATACCTAATACAACAAAGCTATATGGCCATATTAATCCAGGCACATAATCAGGCGGCTGCCACGACGCTTTATTTAACCCGCGATACCAACCATCTCTTGTATTGACCAACAACCCCGAACCCACCGCATAGACCATCACCAATACGATCCCAATAGTTGATTCAATTAGTTTCATAGTGGAAGTGTAGATCGTTTTAGTTAAACACAGTTAAGTAAATTATTTATTTTCGCGGTACGCAATCAATCTAGATTCCTTATTGCGTACCGCTGTAGCTCATTGGATAGAGCACCCCGTTGACTATGGGAAGTGTAGCGGGTTCGATCCCCGCCAGCGGTACGCACATAAAGTAGCCCTGCAGTTCGTCGCGTAGGGCTACTGTTATTTTCTCTTGCTCGATGCATCCTTAACGAAGTAGAGAATCACCATGAGTGCGACAGCGCTAATAATCCATTCCATAGCCCAAGCATATGACTCTCTGTCACCGCCTGCCTATACACTGAAAATTCAAGATAACGAAGGGTTACTAAATCCATGAATCTATTCCGTAATTTCTTTAAGAAAGCACAGCCCGTAGCACCACCAACACAAAACGCCCCAATAACCTCAACCCCAACCCCAGCACAACAAAGCACACCACAAGAAAAAGAAGAGGATTACACCTTTGACGTAGTAGGCGAATCCTTTCAACGAGATCACCTTGTGCAATTAATTAAGATTCATAAATCCACTCAAGCCGGCGAGCTCTACACCACCGCCACCTTGGAACTAGAACCAGATAACGCATTCGACCCCACTGCAGTTAAAGTCATTGTTGAAAACATGCAGGTCGGCTACATCCCAAAATCTATGTCTGCAGAGATGACTGATTACATCAAGGCCAAAGGCGCCAACACCTTAGATGTACCAGCCCGCATCGGCTGGGACACAGATTCACCACAACCACTAGTTGGCGTGCGACTGAAGATGGAAGATTTTGACTAGTTACTGATAGGTACCGATAAGTCGTGCTCAGATTTTCAGATGGGTAGCAATAAATAGTCGAATTGCCCTATCGAATGTCATTGACTTTGGAATTGATTAGTTGCATTATTTGGTCAATCGCTTGACCAAATACGGTCGAGGCATTCACTCGTGAAGGAGATCCTGGATGAGTACTACACAGACCAAAGGGTTAAAATCTGGTGCCCTAGGAATTGTGGGTCTTTCGATTTTAGGCGCAGCAATGATGTGCCCTGCAATCGGAATTTATCTGAACTGGGGCCCAATGGCCTCTCTCGTTGGACTTGCCACCCCCTTGGTATTTCTCGCTGCTTTAGTTATCGCCCTCCCATCTGCAATAAGTTATTCACAACTTTCTTCCCACATGACTTCTTCGGGCGCGGTTTATGCCTGGAGTTGGCGGGTTCTTTCACCGAAGGTTGGTGTGTGGACTGGTGTGATCATGGCGTTCTTCTACGTTGTGGCGACAATCTTGCAGCCAATTCTTTTCGGAATGTTTTTTAACGATCTTCTCTCTCTGTTGGGAGTGAAAGCTCCGGGCATGCTTACTTGGGGAATCGGTGCCGGACTCATAACACTGATCGTCATGTACGCGACATACAACGGAATCTCGATATCTATCAAAACTGCATTGATCTTCATTGCAATTGAACTTGTAGTAGTTTTCGCACTGTTACTAACAATCCTATTCACGGGTGCTAGCCACGGTCTTGGAATTACGTTGAGCCCTTATAACCCGGCCAACATTCAAGGTGGAGCAAATGGATTCTGGAGTGCAATGATCTTCGGAATACTTTCGTTTGCAGGTTTTGATGTAATCCAGACTGCAGCCGAAGAAACTAAGACACCAACAAAGCTGTTGCCTAAAGCAACAATCTTAGTTGTTGTAATTGTCGGTCTTTTCTGGGCTGTTGGTTCATGGATATTTTCAATCTCAGAACCACTTTCAAAAGTTCAAGATTTAATGGCATCTGGCTTTACTCCAGCAACGGCTATAGCTGAAGATTATTGGGGCGCCGGCAAAATTCTCGTCGACTTGACGTCCATGACAGCCTTAGGTGGTGCGCTAGTTGCATGTGCAGTTGGTGCTTCTCGCGTGCTTTACGCACAAGGTCGCCAAGGAACGATGCCTTCGTGGTTAGGTGAAGTTCATCCAACAAAGCAAACACCAAATAAAGCACTCCACGTTGTGTGGGCCGCTACCGTGCTTGGTACCGGAGTTGTAACAGTGTGGTTAGGAAATGCCAACAATGCCTTCGTATGGTGGGCTGGAAGCATTGCCTTCTTCGCATTACTAACTTATTTCTTCGTACACCTTTCCTCAATGGTTTATTTCTGGAAAAAGGGAACTTTTAATTGGTTTATGCATGGAGTTATTCCTGTGGTCGGAATGGCGCTCGTGCTCTACTTAATTAATCGCACCTTCTTTACTGCCTTGTGGGCACTTGATTGGAAGGGCGGAAAGAGCATTGTGGTATTTGGAATGCTTCCTTGCGTTCTGACTCTGCTCTATGTGCTCATGCCATCAAAGAAGCTCAAGGCGGTATTCGCAGGCCCTGCACCAGAAGTACAAGAGGCATAAGAAACGGATTGCACCCTTGGCTTAGTTAGATCAGCCAAGGGTGCATCTTTCTTTTCAAGAAGATTTGATATTAGATAGTTAATGTATTTGGCTGGAGGAATAAAATCTCAAAACATGAAGCAGGGACTGTTTCTCTAGGACACATAGTTGAAGGTAACGACGCCCTTTGTTTAGAAAATTCAAGTATCAAAGTAACAGTTCTACCCAAAATCGGCGCCAAAATTTATGAATTTTTAGATAAGCGCACAGGTAACGATTTACTATTTCATCATCCGCGGGTTGAAGTCCGGCCACCAGTATTTGGTGCAAATGTAGATAATTGGTGGAGTGGCGGAATTGATGATGCTTTTCCAACAGGACAACCGGCTACGGTCAACGGAGAAGAGATACCGTTTCTTGGCGAAGTCTGGTCAATGCCTTGGAAAGTAGAACTAATTTCTCCAAATTCTGTAAAGCTTTCAAGAATGGGAGTGATTACACCATTTCTGATGGAGAAGATTTTAACGCTAGAGCCAGATAGTCATTATTTGCAAGTTGATTATTCTGTGACCAATATTGGAACCACAAGTTTTCCTTACATATGGGGAATTCATCCCGCATTTCCAATTAGCACCGATACTCGCTTACATGTTCCGGCAGAAAAATGTTGGTATGTGGATGGAACTGGCCCAATTGGCACGTCAGATGAATTTAAAAAAGGCGAAAAATTTCAGCAATGGCCAATTAAATCTCTAACAGAAATATCATCGAATGATGCACTTTCTTGGGAGTATTACTACTTGGCCGATCTCAACGATGGTTGGCTTGCGGTCACAGATCACGTACGTAATACGGGGTTCGCAATTACTTTTGATAAAGCGGTATTTCCGAATATCCATATCTGGATGGTCAATGGTGGATGGCGCGGAATTCGAACAATTGCCGTTGAACCGTGGACAGCAATGCCGGCAGGGCTAGATCATGCAATAACTCAAGGCACGGCAGGTGAATTAAAGTTCGGCGAAAAAATTTCTACTCAAGTCAAAATGATTGTCTTCACCCCACCAACGCAAATCAATGGATTCACAGAAAATGGAGAAGTAAAATGAATTTCGAAGGAAAATCAGTCATCATCACAGGAGTTTCTTCAGGCTTAGGACATGCCTTGGCCATCGAATTTACAAGCGCCCATGCAACAGTATTTGGGTGCGATGTTAATGACGAAGCAGGAAAAGCAAATATGCAAGCCCTTGGTGCAACATATTTTCATGTGGATGTATCGAAAGAAAAAGAAGTCGAAGAATTGATCGCCAAAGTTGTTGCTAAGCACGGAAAATTAGATGTCATGGTCAACAATGCCGCAGTATCTGTTAGTGAAGAGATGATTAACACAACTGAAGTTGACCTTGATCGGATTTTAGCCGTGAATTTAAAAGGTCCATTTTTCGGTACCAAGCATGCTGTCAAGGCAATGCTTAAAACAAATGGTGGAGCAATTGTAAATGTGGCTTCTATTTTGGGACTAGTTGCCGATGGAATGCTAGCTGCGTATTGCACAGCAAAGGGTGGAGTACTTGGACTTACACGCGCTGCTGCCGTGCAATATGGCGATCGTGGGATTCGTGTCAATGCAATTTGTCCAGGTGACATAGATACTCCACTTGTTGCTGAGTACTTCGATATGTTTGATGATCCAAAAGCAGCTCGTGCAAAGATTGAAAATGAATATCCGATGAAGCGCATTGCTGCGCCAAAGGAAATTGCGCAATCGGTCATGTTCTTAGCCTCACCGTATTCCTCATATATGACGGGCCAACAATTAGTCGTCGATGGCGGACTTACTGTTTCTTGCTATTAGAGAAAAATTACAAAGGAGTAAGAAATGATGAAAATATTTGCTAGCGATCTCGATCATCCAGAAGGTCTTGCTTGGTCACCAGCGGGATGGGTTGCAGCTGGCGGAGAAGCAGGCCAGGTTTATCGGATAAACCCCTCAACTGGTGAAGTAACTGAAATTGCTAACACCGGCGGATTTATTCTCGGCATGGCATTTGATGGGCAAGAAAATCTTTACTTATGTGACATGGGTCGAAGCGCGGTCTTGCGCCTGGATACAAAGAGTGGGCAGATCACTGATTTAACTACCGGCAAGATTGGCCGGGAACTTAAGTCACCTAATTTCCCGGTATTTCACTCTGATGGCAGGCTCTTTTTTTCCGAATCAGGGGACTGGGGTGCAAGGAATGGTTCAATTTTTTGCCTACATCCAAATGGTGAAGTCACTCTGGAAAGCGAATTAGTATCGGCTTTTACCAATGGTCTTGCAATCGATCCAACAGAAAGATATCTTTACATTGTTGAATCTGAAAACCCTCAAATTTCTCGGTGTGCTATTTCTGCAAATTCGTTGGATGCGCCAGAAATTATTGTAAAGATGCCAAAGACTGTTCCTGATGGATTAGTTTTTACGAAAAGCGGAGATCTTATTATTTGCTGTTATCGCCCAGATGCAATCTACATCTGGAACGGTACTCAACTCGAAGAGATTATTAATGATTGGGCTGGCATCACTCTTGCTGCACCGACGAATGCTGCATTTATCGGGCAGAACCTTGACAGGTTTATTACCGCTAACTTAGCAGGGCGCTACCTTGCAGAACTTGCGATATCGCACAAAGGTGCTGCATTGAAATACCCCGTACGTTAATTTACGAGTTGTGTAGTTCAGTAGCCGCATTAACTATTGTAGATACAGTCGGAATTAAGGCGCTTTGCAAAATTGGAGAAGCTGGAATCCGAGAATCTGGAGTAGCCAATCGCATAATTGGCGCTTTCAAATCGGCAAAGTGAGATTCTCCTATACGAGCAGAGATTTCAGCGCCAAAACCACCTGTGCGGTTTGCTTCATGAACAATTAGTAACTTTCCTCCAGAATTCTTTACTAGTTCTGCAATCGCACTTTCATCAAGCGGATTTAGCCAGCGCAGATCTAAGACAGATGCATTGATCCCTTGAGCCTCGAGCATTTGCGCAGCTTCTAAGACCATCGGAACATTCTTTCCCCACGTCACAATTGCTAGGTCACTACCTAATTTACGAGTGCGGGATCCGCCGACTTCTTCTTGCGGAGCAGTGGTATCAAGAAAGCCTTTCACTAAATAAAGTGATCGTGATTCGATAATGATTACTGGATCAGGATCGGCAACTGCAGCACGTAACATTTGATAAGCATCGTGACTATTCGATGGTAATCCCACTTTAATTCCAGGAATATGAGCAAGAATCGCTTCAAGACTTTGTGTGTGTTGCGCACAAGAGCCAGGGGTAGCTCCCTGTTGGGTTCGGATAACCATTGGTGCATGTTGTTTGCCACGTGAAATAAATCGAACGTTAGCGCTTTGATTTACGATTTGATCAAATGCGACAAGCATGAAGTCAATCCACATGATTTCTACGATCGGTTTCATTCCGCCGATACTCGCACCAGTTGCGGCTCCGAGGATTGCAGCCTCTGAAATTGGTGTATCAAAAATTCGCTCTCCATATTTTTTTCGCAAGTTTCTAGTAACTCCGAATGTGCCACCAGCTGTTGCTATATCTTCTCCAAAGAGAACAACTTCAGGACGCTTTTCCATTTCTTCATGAAGTGCTCGGTTAACAGCAAGTCCATATGCAACTTCTTCACCTGAAGTTGGCAGAGGAGAAAGTTCGCTCCATGTACTGGAGGCAAGTACATGCCCTAGTGCATCTTCTGGTTCTGGGAAAGCAGAGTTAAGAGAAAACTCTTTTTCACTAGCGACAAATGCTTCTATTTCAATCTCTAATTCAGCAATGAGTGATTCTGAATGAGATTGCACAAGTTCGGTCCGTAATCTTGCAAGCGGATCGCGAGCAAGTGCTGATTCACGATCGGCCTGTGACCGGTAAAGCTCGAGATCTAAGTTGTAGTGTCCTAAAATACGCGGAACAGTTATTTCTAAAAACGTAGGACCTTCACCATTTCGCGCGCGAGCAACTGCTGCCTGAGCACTAGAAAAGACTTGTGCAAGATCGGCGCCATCGACTAATTCGGCAGCGATTCCATATCCAGCGGCACGTTGCCACAGTGCCGCGTTGGGCACAGTTTGTGAAATTGGCGTCATTTCAGACCACGTATTATTTTCACAGATAAAAATAACTGGAAGTTTTCTAGCAATTGCAAAGACTATCGCTTCATGCGTTGCCCCTTGATTTGTTGCACCATCACCAAAAGAGACAGCAACTACGCCGCCGGCGCCACGATATTGCAGACTCATCGCAACTCCGTTAGCAATTGGCAAGCCGCCACCAACGATGCTGTTCTCTCCAATAAATCCATATTCAGGTGCGACCAAGTAAGCAGAGCCAGCACGAGCACCATTTATTCCATTACTTCGTCCGAGAATTTCGGAGAACAGTGCGCGAAGTGGTACGCCTGATGCTAGAGCCCAACCATGGCCTCGATAAGTTGCCATTGTGCGGTCTGTATCTAACATGGCAGCAACTACGCCAACGGCTGCAGACTCTTGTCCAACACAAACGTGAACAGATCCCGCAATTAAATCAGCGCGACGCAAATCTAAAACCGCTTCTTCAGTGCGCCGAATCAAAAACATCTTTCGGTACATGCCTAAGAGATCGTTTCCACGAACTGGCTTATCAAACTCCTGCGATATGTGTTCTACATGTGTGTTCACTAGGTTTTTGGCCTTTCCTTAGTTTTTCTTCGCAACAGCGGAGGTGTTACCCGGATTTAGATCAATGGATAGACCACCATCGACATTTAAGACTTGTCCGGTCATGTAAGAAGAAGCCTTCGTTCCAAGAAAGTACATCACTTCAGCAATTTCTTCTGGAGTGGCAAATTTCGTTAAGCTGATTCGACTACCTAGGACCTCTTGTGAAACTAATCCATTTTTAAGATCTTTTTGAACTAGTTCGGTCATCACATATCCCGGGGCTACCGCGTTCACTCGGATTCCATATTCAGCCCATTCAGTTGCAAGTGAGCGTCCGAAACCTTCGATTGCAGCTTTTGCCGCACAGTACGAAGCACGCATTGGCATTCCTAAGCGAGCGGCAATTGATGAAATATTCACAATCGCTGCACCATTAGCAGCCTTTAAATAAGGGAACGCTGCACGGGAGCAACGAAAAGTGCCGCCTAAGTGAATATCAATGAGTTGTTGCCAATCAGCGGTTGTAATATCTTGAGTAGGTCCCTGATTTGTAATTCCCGCGTTGTTAATTAGCAGATCAATTTTGCCGTGTTTTTCTCCGACGAAGCGCATCGCAGTATCGACAGATGCATCATCAGTAACTTGTATTTGCAACGCAAATGCACGCCCCTTGTGCTTATCTAGCGATGCAACGAATTCTTGTGTTCGCTCCAAGTTCATATCGGTGAAATAGACGGTGAAGCCACCTTCGAGTAAGCGAACTCCGGCAGATGCGCCAATACCTCTACCAGCTCCAGTGATTACAGCTACTTTGCTCTCTTCGCTCATTATTTTACTTTCTGGTGCTTAGTTGGCGGAGTTGCCCATATGCGTGTGTAATCCTCATCTTCTGTATCTGCAAGATCTTTATAAACTAACCATTCAGTGGTGACCGTGGATTTAGGATCATCAATAAAAATAACTGGGCGGCGATTGATGCCGGCATCTTCAACTGGCCAATGTTCTAAATAAAGATTGCAGTGCGTGCAATACCAGGGCATATCTGTTTTACCCCATGTGTACGCCTGAGGGGTCTTCACTGTTCCTACAGATAGATATGGTCCTTCACCTGTTTCAATATCACCGCGGCGCAGTACTCCGCCTGTTCCGCAACCGGCAAAAGTCATACGGAATCGCTTACCTTCATCAACGACTTTAAATTCTCCCTGGCGAGTTGGTCCGCCGAAATGCGCTCGCATACCTTCGCAAGAAAGTTGCAACCTTTCCTCACCGGTAAGTGTTTCCCATGTTTTGTATCGCTTCTGCCAAATTGTTTCGTAAGGCCCTCGGAGAGCAGAAACTGGACCATCTGGCCCTTCAACTAGAAGAACCTCAGTCAAAATATCTTGAACAAACTTAACCACTTCATCGCCCATAGTTTTATATACACGACGGGCATGACTCAAACAGGTATCAAACTGTGCATCGTTTTTCTGCTCTAAAAAGGCTAGGGCTTCATCTATAAAATCATTGCCTACACGCTGGAAACTAGCCCACACATGTAGTTCTGGAACTCGCAATAAGTTTTCATATTTTTCCATACCTAAAACTTTCTTGGCGTGATCCATCAATTGCTTAAGCCAGAGCACCATCATTGAGTCGAAAATAAAATCACTCTCTTGACGCATGTAACGGGCTAGTTCGTCAGCCTGTGCATAATCTCCACGCTTTACAGCCAGTATCGCCAAGTACTGAGTTGGTACACCTAATTGATTCGGTGGATCTTGCCGAATTTTACGATCGAAAGATTTCGAGAACTTAACAACATCATGGACTATTTCATGTTCGCTTAGACCAAGTGCGGCGAGGTCGATTTCTTTCATCAGGTTCTCATTTCCGAATTGATTTCGAAGATTCACGCAAGAACAATTCTGCGCTTTTTGAAACTGTCTGGTAGATCTCTTCCTTCGGTTCTTTTTCAAGGAGCAAGTTCAGACCCTCTTCGCCTAGGTGCTGCAATTGCAATCCAACTGTTGTCATTGTCGGATTAAGAAGTGAAGCAATCTCCAAGTTGTTAAATGCGACCATTGATAAATCATCCGGTACAACTACCTTCGCTTTTCGGGCGGCATTGAGCGCACCGACTGCCATATTAAATTCTGAGACCACAAGCGCGGTTGCTTTTGGTTTGCGCTTTAAGATCTCTTGGAATCCGCGCTGACCACCGAGAGGGCTGTATTCCTCTTCAACAATCAAATCTGGACTGAAAGCAATGCCAGCAGCAGTAATCGCTTTTTTGAAGGCTGCTTGGCGACGTTTTCCAGTCTCCATAGTTGATAGACCTGCGATGTTGTAGATCTTCTTGTGGCCCAGTTCAACTAGATGATTGACCAGCAAACCAATGGCGTATTCATCATCTAGGAATAACGAACGACGGACTCCGATACTTTGGCGATTGAGAAATAGGAACGGAAAGTTTCGTTCACTAAGATATTTATTAATCTCCGCTGTTTCTGTGGAAGAGCCACCGGCAATGAGTAAGGCATCGACTCGGCCTGAGGCAACTAAATCCATGGTCAGATCTAGGGGAGTCGTTAGTTCACTGTTTGAGGAAACGAAGAGAGCAACCTTTTGCTGTAGCGCTGCGATTTCAGCGCCATGCACAATTTCAGCAAAAGCAGGGTTTGAAAAGTTTGGAATAATAAGTCCTACAGCGCCGATCTTGCGCGAGCTCCGTAATCTCTGAGCCGCAAAGTTTGGGCGATACCCTAGTTGTTCAACAGCATCCATCACGCGCTTGCGGGTTTCCTTCGAAACTCGCAGGGTGGGATCCTCTTTCAATATCTTTGAGACCACAGCTGCATCGACTTTCGCCAAAGCGGCAACCTGCTTACCTGTGACACGAGAATTCTTTGAATAACGGTTTGGCATCGTGGCCAGCATTCCCTCTCCTGAAGAGTTGTGTCAGATTCAATTCTATTTATGTATTGCAGTATTAGTTGGTCAATCGATAGACTTTAGCGTAAAGGCGCAGATATTCTTTGTCAAGAACCACTGATGAAGCCTGTGCCCAACAGGTTGTGACGCCAATATACAAAGGGTGGGAGTTGTAAATGTTTGAGTCCGGCATGACGCCAACCAATCTTTTGGATTGGATGTATCAGGATAAGAACGCTGCTGACATTTTCTCGCTCGAATCCACTTATCGAAATTGGATAAAAGTTGAAATTGCCCTTGCTCAAAGCCAATGTGAGAAGCAGATTATCTCAAAGCATGAGTTGGAATTAGTAGAACAACTTGAACACGCAGATTTGCCAGACATGCAAAGTTTTTATGAAAGCTCACTCAATGTCGGCTATCCAATTATTGCTTTACTTTCCTACCTAAACAGTCAATTGAATACTGAAGCACGAGGAATTCTCCACGTGGGTGCTACTACGCAGGACATCATGGATAGCGCGCTAGCACTGCAAGTAAGTCAAGCAGGAGCAGTATTGCTTTCCTACATTGATCAATTAGGTGAAGCAACTAAATCAATCGTCTTGCAACACTCTTTGACCATCATGCCTGGGCGAACCCATGCCCAACACGCCGTTCCGACCACCTTTGGACTCAAGTGCGCGATTTATCTCTCTGAATTTGACCGCCACCGAACACGTATTAGGCGCGCAATTTCCGAAGCCTCATGTATTTCCCTCTATGGAGCAGCTGGAACCTCTGCTGCAATGGGAACTGATGCTGTTGAAATTCGAAGACTGATGGCAGCAAAACTCGGCTTAAACGATGAATTAATTCCGTGGCATGTAAGCCGAGATCGATTTTTAGAGGTCTCAAACCAGTGCGCAAGCCTATGCGTGAGCCTTGTTCGACTGGCCAGAGAAATTATTGATCTATCTCGCACTGAGATTGCAGAAGTATTCGAACCTGGCGAACATCATAAAGGCGCGTCTTCGACTATGCCCCAGAAGCGAAATCCAGTGATGTCAGAAGCGATTATCGGCGTTGGTCTACAAGTGATTGGACAAGCGCAGATGAATTTTAGATCAGGGGAAATGGGTCACGAAAGAGCGGCCGGGGAGTGGCAACTTGAATGGAAAACTATCCCTGAAGTCTTAATTGGCGCTATTTCAACTACCAGGATAGCTCTTCACATGATGAGTGATCTAGGTGTAAACGTTGAGCAAATGCGAAAAAACGTGCACATGCAAAACGGATCGATAATGGCAGAGGCCTACATGATCGAATTGACCAACTCTCTTGGCAGAGAAGAGGCTCATAACTTGTTATACGAAGCTAGTAACGTAAGTAAAATCGAGGACATTTCACTTGAAGATTCACTTGTGCGCTTACTTCCGACTGCAAAGACAATTATTAACAATTGGCCACTGTCGGCCACCGATTATCTTGGAAATTCTGAATTAATCTGTGCGCAGGCAGTTGGTCAATGGAATAAAAATTGACCAAATAGATCAATAAAAGTAACTAATAATTGTTTTTGACTCGTCATAACGATTGACACTGAATCCCTTTACTATTAGGTTTTCGTTCAATCGATTGACCATAATGATTAATCGTAATAATTCGGAGGAAAAAGGTATGGATTTCTCTCTCTTCAAATCGAGCAGGTTTCGTCGTGGCTCAATCGTAAGTACCGCTCTTCTTATTACCGCTTCGTTGATCTCCCCATTGAGTTCACCAGCTTCAGCTGCAGACTCATGCACCGACACTTTGACCAAGACTCAAGCGGCATCGTATGTCCGCATGTCTTCCTATCAGCAACCACCTCATGGATGGTTCGATATAAATTCTGGTAAATACCAGGGTATTGACGTTGAAGTTATTGAAGAAGTTCTTAAAGGACTCACAATTAAGGATTGGGACTATGTAACAGCCGACTGGGGCGCAATGATTCCTGGACTTAAGGCGTGTCGCTGGGACATCATGTCAATTGGTATGACGTATACAAAGCTAAGAAGTGAGCAAGTTCAATTCTCGCTTCCGGTTTATCAATACGGAGTAGCGATGTTGGTAGCAAAGGGCAACCCAAAGAAGATCAAGGGTAAGGCCAACTGGAAGGGCAAGAAAGTTGGAGGCATCATTGGTTCTACTGATGACCAAGTCATTGGTGGCGTCAAGGGAGCAACATATGTTCCATTTACAAAGTACTCAGATTTGTACCGCGCTTTGTCAACGGGACGCATTGACGCAGGAATGGTCGATGAATTACAGGGCGCTTATGACTTCAAATTACAACCACAGCCAAAGATCACTCTGCTAAAGCAGTGGACTGGCAAAGCTGTTGGAATCAGTAGCATCGTAATGCGCACTGGAGATACTGCATGGGTTAACGCTGTAAATGAGCAGTTAAAGATCATGCGTGCCAACGGCAAGCTCAAGGCGATTCTATTGAAGTACGGAATGCCTGATACTGCATACGTGACATGTGATGCTCCAACAAGCTTCACAGCTGACGGTATTGCGCAGTGCTTGTAAAAATTATTACGGTATTTATTTAATTTATTAAGTAGATTCTTTCGTAATGACTAAGGGAAGGTTGGCGAGATCGTGGACACAATGACATGGGCAGATCTCATAGAATTTCTGCCTACGTTGCTCCACGGTCTCGCCTACTCCTTGGGTATTTCAGCAGTTGTAATTGTTTTCTCAATCATTGCCGGAATCTGCGTAGCCTTTATGAGGGTATCCCGATTTAGATCAGTTCGAGGTCCTGTTTTAGCGTATGTAGAATTTATTCGCTGCACGCCAGCCTTGGTTCAACTTTATTATATTTTTTATGTTCTTCCGATTTTCGGACTTACTTTAGAAGCACTAACAGCAGGAATTGTTGGCTTTACAATTATTTATACGGCTTATCTTTCCGAAGTTTTCCGCGCGGCGATAAATTCTGTAGCCAAAACACAGATTGAAGCTGCTATTTCACTTGGTATGTCAACGAGTCAAGCACGCCGTTTAGTGATTATTCCTCAAGCGGCTCGAGTGGCACTTCCTCCCACCGTTAATTATTTGCTTAGCCTTATCAAGGACACCTCATTACTTTCCATCATTACCATTCAAGAAATCATGTTTCGTGGTCTGATTCTCGCTTCACAAACATTTAAGTACTTCACGATCCTTACCGAGGTTGCTTTCCTATATTTCTGTGTTTGTTTTCCTCTCACAATCCTTGCCCGCCGGCTAGAAGCAAAATTCGAAAGAGAGTTGGGATATGGAAAATCCAATGGAGAAAAGAAGAAGAGTTTCTTCTCGATTGGACCATGGGGGGCGTCTAAGTCATGAAAAATGAAGTACTTATTCAGGATGGAAGAGTTTCATTTAAAGGAGTTTGGAAAGACTTCGGTGGAGTTCAAGTCCTGCGCGGCATTGATTTAAATATCGCCTCCGGAGAAATTCTTGCATTACTTGGGCAAAGCGGATCTGGTAAAACCACACTTTTGAGATGCGTAAATGGTTTAGAGGTTATTCAAAAGGGCACCATCGAAGTAGGTGGGCATCTAATCCAAAATTCGGAAGAAGCCAGAAGTTCACTCTCTCCAGATATTGCCCGTATTCGTCAATCCATTGGAATCGTTTTTCAACAATTTAATCTCTTTCCACACATGACAGTGTTAGAAAATATCTGCGTTGCTCAGATAAAAGTTCTAGGTCGCTCAGAAGAGAGCGCGCGCGAACGTGCAAAATCACTTCTCGATCGTGTCGGACTTCTAGAGAAAGCCGAGTCTCGGCCTTTGCAGTTATCTGGCGGTCAGCAACAACGAGCTGCAATTGCCCGCACGTTGGCAATGGATCCTCGCGTTCTACTCCTTGATGAAGTTACATCCTCTCTAGATCCACAGATGACCAACGATGTCTTACGAGTTATCGGCGATGTTGCCAAAGATGGAATCACACTTATTGTCGTGACCCACGAAATGGGTTTTGCACGACATGTTGCAAATCGAGCCGTTTTCATGCACGAAGGCGTAGTCGCAGAGGATGCTCCAGCCAAGGAGCTTTTTGAAAATCCACAAAATGAAAATACAAAGAAATTTCTAGCAGCAGTCCTATCTCATCAGTAACCAATTAAAGGAGAGAATAAATGTCCGCGAAACCACATTTTCCAAACCCATGGCCAGCTCCTCAACATTTGTGGGCTGATCCACCGTGGATTCTTTCCGGAACTTCGATTACAGCGTGGTTTGAAGTAGATGCGAAGGCAGTTGAAAATCTAGTCAGCCCAGCATTTAAAACCCTTTCTGGAGATAAAGGTGTAATTACTCGACTTCGTTTTTACGACATCAACTTTGAGCCTCGTGATGGAACTCCTGAATTTAAATCAAAATTTAGCGGTAGTTTTAAAGAAGCTGTCGTTGCATTTAAAGGAAGCATTGCAGATGTTGATGGCGAATTTTCTGCCTTTATGTGGACCGATGACGATACTTACATTGGCTGGGGCCGTGAAATATTTGGTTGGCCACTGATTAGGTCAGAATTTACATTAAAGGGTAAGACGTGGGATTCAACTTCGAAAGAACAAACGCATTGCCGAGTTAAATCTGCAGACTTCGATCTCACACTAACTATGGATGATGATTCCGCAGCAGAACAAGCAATTGGTAAGGGCGCTAATTGGTTGACTCCACGCCGTGTGATATTTCCTGCAGGCGATGAACCAGACCGCCACGATCTAAACATAGTTGTCCCAACAATTATTGAACCTGGCAATTTCTACGTTCATAAAGGCTCAGTAAATTTTGACGTCAAACCCGGATCGATAATCACAGGACTTGAACCTTTAACCACACCAGTTATTCACCGCCATGCGAATTTTAGAATATGCGTGGGAGATAACGTACGGACTATCCAGGGGATTGGGTAATTTGGGATTAGAAAAACGCTAGTTGTCTAAAAACTAACCGGAACAACTAACTTCCACTTCAGCGCAATCTTTCCCATCCACTTTGGCCAACCTCCACGGTTTACGCGCAGGATTAACAACGCCATGGGTACATAGAAAATTAGATCCACCCACGGCGTCACCAAGTTATCCCAGAGCGAGTACACAGGTAGCGGACCTGCATCGGAATAATCGATGTCTTGAGCAAAGACAATATTCCAATCCACCAATGCATGAAATAGCGCCGTAAACCAAATACTTCGCGTAGCAATCATCACAGCACACGCTAAGAATCCCCAACTGCCCGCTGAAATAACATGATTGTAGGCAGCCCACACATCCCAGTTTTCGCCCACATAAACGTTGATATGAAATAGCCCAAATACCACTGAAGAGAAAATCATCGCCCTGCGCTCGCCATATTTACGAAGCATTCCAAAAACAAGCCCACGTGAGAACAACTCTTCACTAATACCAATTCCCAGTAAGAAAATAATCCCGAGAACTGCCATATCCCAGGAAAGTTTCTTGAAACCTCCAAATAAGAATTCCGGAGAGGCATACGCAGCTGCAATCACCATCGCAGTTATGGATGCAACGCTTTTTCTCGGCAACCTAAAGTATTCGAGTGAATCCAAACCTTTAAGATAAATAATCACAAAGAACACAACACTAATAACGACATAAATAATGATCGAGTTCAGATAACGCTCCTCACTTACCAACCACTCTGGCAACACCCGATAGAGCACCAGAACAATCGCGGCATACCCCAGAATCCCAGCAGCTTCTCGAAGGAATCTCATACGTAGAAACCTAACCCGAGGCACAGACATAAACCCGAACGACTGTCAGTACCCACCCATAGATTCCTTCCGTGATGACAAAGAAGCACTGGGGTGATTTCACCTGCGAGGAGTTCGATGAGTTCCGTACCTTTTATATGACCTGCACATGCGGATGGAAAAGACCAGTCAAAATTCTGGAAGACGGATTTCGAAGCTATTACTTACACAATTTATGGGAAGCGCATGTGGGGGCGAGAGTTGAAAACTAGTGATTTAGTGTTAACGGCAGCAAGGCCTCACACTACTAATTAATCTCACTGTGCCATCAGGCATCTAAATGACTATCCGTATTGATAGGTCATTGCTACTCTCAGGGTTGCATTTGTCATTTTCTGCCCCAGGGCTCGGAGGAATTTTATGAAACGGAAGTTGCTCTCACTAATACTGGTGATTGCGTCGTCCCAGCTTGTAATCACTCCAGCTTTTGCAGCAATTGATTTACAAGCCGACCTCAATCGCATAGTCGCAGGAATCAATAGGTTTGATGCAAATTCGGCAACTTCTTCTTCGATCAGAACAATGAAAGATGTCAAACGTATATTTAAAAATAATGACTCCATTTTACGAGAAATAGGTGAGGCAAATGCTGCATTCAAGCGAGACCTCAACAGCGCAAAAAGACAGATTCCGTCAAAAGACACCAAGGAAACTCCCGCATTTAATACGCTAATGAATCTAACAAAGGGATATGAAGAATGGCTTAGGTATCAAAACATGGACCAAGCATCATCAATAAAATGCATTAAAAATGCAGGAATTTCTTTGAATATTTACCTTCAATGCGCAATCTCACTTCTCCCAAAAACTGCGGAACATGAAAGAATTGGAAGACAAAAACTTCAAGCAGCTTGGGATGACTGGAAAAAATGGCAAGTTAAATATGGATATGCCTAAATAAAAATGCCTGGAGAGCTTCCAGTTTCGGAGACAGAGCAAAAAGATTTCATTAATCTTTATAACAAGATCTTGAGACTCAGAAATATTTTGCTTTCATTTGATGACTTCTTAGAAAACGAATTAATCGCACCCGGGGATTACCAGGATTATCAAAGCACGTACCTACTTTTGCACCAGAGATTTCGAGACCTTGAAAAAGGGGATAAAGAGTCCATCATTGATGATCTCGTTTTCGAAATTGAGCTAGTAAAACAAGTTGAAATTAATGTCGATTACATACTTATATTGGTTAGAAGTCTTCAAAGCGCCTCAGTTGATGAAAATAAGGAGATTAAGGCGAAGATTAACAAGACCGTACTGTCTAGCTACACGCTTAGAAGTAAAAAAGACCTCATTGAACGCTTCGTGGAATCAATTAATAACACGACTGATGTTGAGAGCTATTGGCGTGAATTTATTGACGCTGAGAAAAACGCTGAACTAGAAGCAATTATTCAAGAAGAAAATTTGAATGCAGCAGCGACTAAAGATTTTGTGTCCAAAGCATTCCTAGAAGGCGAATTAAAAACTGCTGGCACAGCCGTTACTGCTTTATTACCCGCAAAAAACATGTTTAGTCCAAGTTATGAACACAGTATTCAGAA
The DNA here is from genome assembly GCA_947461995.1 of Candidatus Nanopelagicaceae bacterium. Lineage (GTDB taxonomy): Bacteria > Actinomycetota > Actinomycetes > Nanopelagicales > Nanopelagicaceae > Planktophila. Next base: position 237 of record CANHNH010000003.1, on the reverse strand, counting down.
AGCTTCCGTTATTGAAAAGCTGAAATTATTTTTTGAACGCTTTGCTAACTTATAACTACCTAACACTCCGCATCACAGCAGTTACCTTGCCGAGGATTTCGCAGTTATCGCCATTGATTGGTTCAAAGTTTGGGTTTGCTGGCAGTAGCCAGATGTGACCGTTCTTGCGGGAGAAGGTTTTAACTGTTGCTTCGCCATCGATCATGGCGGCAACTATTTCTCCGTTATTGCAATCCT
>CANHNH010000002.1 GCA_947461995.1 Candidatus Nanopelagicaceae bacterium | reverse complement strand
GCAGCGTTTTCTGTGCGCTCCATTGAGAGCTTTTCTGGGTGATAACTAAAACCAGAGCCTTCGGTGTTAATGATTGAGAAATCATCTCCACGACGCAGACGCAATGTAACTTTTCCTGTAACAGCGGACGCCACCCAACGCTGTAAGGATTCGCGGAGCATTAATGCTTGTGGATCTAGCCAGCGACCTTCATAGAGAAGTCGGCCTAGTCTGCGACCTTCTGCGTGATAGTTGGCAATTGTGTCTTCATTGTGAATCGCCGAAATTAAACGTTCGTATGCAATAAATAAAAGTGCCATACCTGGTGCTTCATAAATTCCACGGCTCTTGGCTTCAATAATTCGATTTTCAATCTGATCGCTCATGCCTAATCCATGGCGCCCGCCAACAGCATTTGCTTCATGAATGAGATCCACGGCCGAAGAGAAAGTCGTACCATTGATGGAGTGCGGCCGGCCCTGGACAAATTCAATTACGACATCTTCGCTCTTAATCTCAACTTTTGAATCCCAGTAACGAACACCCATGATTGGTTCTACTGTTTCAAGTGAAACATCTAAATTTTCAAGTGTTTTGGCTTCGTGAGTTGCGCCCAGAATATTTGCATCCGTTGAATACGCTTTTTCAACACTGTCACGGTAAGGCAGTTTATGTTTTACCAACCATTGTGACATTTCCTTACGGCCACCGAGTTCTTGCACAAAATCCGCGTCTAACCATGGCTTATAGATTCTTAAATTTGGATTAGCGAGTAACCCATAACGATAGAAGCGCTCAATGTCATTACCTTTATATGTAGATCCATCGCCCCAAATATCAACGCCATCAGAAAGCATTGCGCGAACCAGCAAGGTTCCTGTTACTGCGCGGCCCAACGGGGTTGTGTTGAAATATTGTTTTCCACCGGAGCGAATATGAAACGCACCGCATGCAATTGCTGCGAAACCTTCTTCAACGAGTGCTTCTTTGCAATCAACGAGACGAGAAATTTCAGCCCCGTATTCTTTTGCACGCACAGGAACACTATCGATATCGCTTTCGTCATATTGACCAAGATCTGCGGTGTATGTACAAGGAATCGCACCCTTGTTGCGCATCCATGCCACAGCAACTGATGTGTCTAAACCGCCAGAGAATGCAATGCCAACTTTTTCACCGACTGGTAGCGAAGCAAGGACTTTGGACATACGTGAAGTCTAATGGTGGCCAGGTCTAGATTTCGTCTAATTCTTTTTCAAGGCGCTGAGCAAGGGCAGGGTTCACATTCCATTGCGTGAGCATTTCTTTGTACCGGGCTATCTCTATTGGCTCTGCCTTCGCACCTGTTTTTACAGCACGGATCATTAAATTGCGAGGCGTATGTTCTCCTCCGACAAATTCAATTGCATCGACTCGATATCCAAGTAATTTAAGAATCTGAGTTCGAAATGAATCAGTAAGTAAATCACCGAGGCGTTCGCGCATGATTCCGTGTCGAGTCACCATTGGCCATGGTTCAGGGATTTCTTGCATCTGTACTTGTAGATCGTGATGACAGCACGGAGCTATCAATAGAAGCTCAACATTATGTTGGACTCCCCATGCAATTGCATCATCGGTTGCTGTATCACACGCATGCAAAGCAATTGCAATATCTGCTGATTTAATTGCTGTCTCCGATATTTCTTCGGCTCGAAATTCTATTGAATCGCTGATTCCTAGTTTTTTGGCGATTGCATTATTTCTATCTCGGGATGCCTCGCGGACATCAATTCCTATAACGTGCGCGTCAATACACTTTTTCTGTAAGTACTGGTGCGCGGCAAAAGTTAAGTACGCATGTCCACAACCTAGATCAACAACAGAGATCTTCTTTTTCTTCTCTGACAAAACAGGTTCGAGGATCCGCAAAAACTCTTCCACTTGGCGATACTTATCCTGCATCGAAGGTTTAATGTTGCCTTTGTGATCAGATATGCCAACTTCAATTAGAAAAGGATCACTGGCTTCTAACAATCTTTCTTTGGCTCTGTCATGAGCAAGGTTTCGCTCAAATGTACCTTTACCTTCGTGAATCAGTGCTTCGCCTTTTTTGGTGATTCGAAGAGAATACGAACCGGTTGTGAATTCAACTAAAACATTGGCATAGCCGCTATTGAGCAATTCAAGGATTTTTTCTAATTGAGAATCAATATTTTTTGTCGTGTCCTGCTTAGATTCAGTCAAAACCAATTGCAATTTGATGCCCTCTTTTAGTTGAACGGGGCGAATATCGATGCGCTCGTACTCTGTCTGCATGTTTCTGCGGCGGCCTGAGAGAACAGCGCGTACAAAATTGTTCGGATCAACAATTAGTTCTGCAACTTTAGCGAATGCAATCTCGAGCGACATTGCTCAAGTGTAAGGGCTATTTAATTGGCAATTGGATGTGAATTGCAAGACCACCAAGTGAGCTTTTTGATAATGAAATGCTTCCAGAGTGCTCTTTCACGATGGCAGCAATAATGCTCAGTCCAAGTCCGCTGCCACCTGTATCGCGTGAACGTGAACGGTCAAAACGCTCAAACTCATAACTTGCTTTCTTGTACGCATCTTCAGGAAGTCCTGGCCCGCCATCTTCGATAAGCAATTGAATATCTTTTCCTTTGCTCTTTAACGCCACTAAAACTGGAGCCACCGACGGTGTGTGGCGCCTAATATTTGAAAAAATATTTTGAATCATGCGATCCAAGTGATCTCCGGATGCTTTGATGTGAATTCCAGAAGCAATTGAGGATTCGATTGCACGTTCTGGTGAGAGGATTTCGAAATCACGTAAGTGAGTTTTTAGAGATGCAGACAAGTCATACTTTTCAAAATCAAGATGCGTTGCTTCATTAAGTTCTGCGGTAAGGAGTAAATCACTAATCAGAGATTCCATGCGCTTAACTTCATTATCAACCCGAGCAAAAGCTTTGTCTTGATCTTCCTTGCTTTCGATTTTATGCGCACCTAACAACTCTGAATAGCCCTTGATGACAGTCAATGGTGTGCGCAACTCATGGGCTGCATCACTGAGAAAGCGCTGCATACGAAGTAAAGATTGTTGCTCTAGCTTGCGCGAATTATTACGCAAGAGCAGGAATGAAAGGCCGATTGCAAGCACGTTTGCAAAGAATAAGAACGCAAGTAAGCGAGCGATATTTTGCTTCCAATCTCTTTCGAGATCAGCTGTTGAGATTGCAACCACCAAAAACTCTTCCTCTGGCAGCGGAATAGATCGCATACGGTAAGGATTTTCAGAACGAATTGAAATTGCATGTTTCATGGATGAGCTTATGTTCTGCGGTGACGTGTCCAATACAAATCGTTGCGAGGCTTCGGTAATCACAATTTGTTCTCTACGAGGTGTGACGAGAACAACCGTTGCATCAATTCTTCCAGAATCAAGTGCAAACAGCGCAGCATTTAATAAATCTTGATTATTTTGAAGAGTTGATTGAATTACAAAATTCAATCGAGAATCTACTTGGCGAATCGCTGCATTGTGAGAATCCTGTAGAGCAAACCCACCGATTCCAAGAGATACCAACGTTGTGATGAGAACTGAGAAAAAGGTTACTCGGAAACGTTGATTCATTATTTATTTTGGTTCCAATATTTGAAAACCTACTCCGCGAATCGTCTTAATTCCTTCAAATCCGTCACGGTGCAACTTCTTACGCAGATATGAAATATATGTGTCAACAACGCTTGTTTCGGATTCGAAGGTTATTCCCCATACGTCATCTAAGAGAACAGATTTGCTGAGAACCCGTCCTTTATTTTCAAGCAGAATCGCGAGCAAACGAAACTCAGTTGGAGATAGCTCGACCAGATCTGAATTAAATGTAACTTGATGCGTTTCATCATTAAGGGTGATTGGCCCACAAGAAAGCGTGGCAAACGTTGCAGACACCTTAGAGGTTCGGCGCAAAATAGCTTTAACGCGAAGTAATAATTCTTCTAGCCCAAATGGTTTTGTTACGTAGTCATCGGCTCCTAGCGAAAGTCCGCGAGTGATGTCAGCTCGATCATTTCTTGCAGAAAGCATGAGCACTGGAGTCAAATCATTATGCGAACGCAATCGTTCGACAAGATCGAATCCATCCATTAGAGGCATATTGATATCGATGATTAATAAATCAGGTTTTTCGGTACGCAATAACGTGAGCGCAGACATTCCATCGTTTGCTTGAGTTGTTTCAAAACCAGCAATTCGAAGGGCATCGCACACCAAATCACGGACGCCTGCTTCATCATCTACAACCATAATCTGAGGAGCCATGGCTATACCTTCGCACACCATTGGTTATCTGTGTCTAACTTTTAGTGTTTTCAGCGCATCTCACAGGAGGTTCACATAAATTTCTCCTACACTTTTGCCCATGGCAACAAGTGCGCGCCGTGCCGGCATATCATCAGTGATCATTAGCGCACTCCTCTTATCTTCAAGTCATCCAGCTCTTGCAGATGATGACCGCTCCAAAACCAAACCGGCATCAAAAATGGAAGTAAAGAAATCCAAAGTTAAATTAAAATTTGGAAAAGATTCTTACGAAGAAGCAATGAAGGCTCGTGAAGAGGCTCGTGAAAAAATTAATAGGACTTTCAAAGCCACAATAAAAAAAGCTACTGCTGATGCATACAACGCGCTTGCCGATGCAAAAACGGCTGAAGAAAAAATGATGATCATGAATACTTTAAAGAACGCACGCATTTCAGCCGTTGCCCTACGTGATTTAGCACTTGCCGCTCTTGGTTCTCTTCCTTCGCCACCTGGTGAAGCAAAAATGGATGAAAAAAGGCGTACTCTTGCGCCATGAGCAAAGTTAATTCATTTAACAATCTTATTGCCGAAAAAATAACATCTGGGGTTGCCACTATGTGGTGCGCTTATCTGTTTGCCCTCATTGCCTTGACCTCTCTGCCCAATGCCATTAAAACTGGGGACACTCTCATCATCGTTTCTTGGATTGCCCAGACTTTTCTACAGTTGGTTTTACTTTCAATAATTATGGTTGGGCAGAGTGTTAACTCAGCCAAACTCGAACAGACTATCAACGAGACTCATGAAGCGAGCTTGGGTGAATTTGAATTAGCTAAAGAGGCTCGAATTCTTGCGGATAAAGAACTAGCAGAACTTAAGGTAATCTCAGCCGATATTCATCGCGTGATAAAAGATCTAGAGAAAAAGGATAAGTAATTGGAATCTACAACCGTTTGGCTCACAACAATCGGAATACTTTCACTGGTTATTGCTTTTGACTTGATCATGGCAATACTGCGCCGCAATAAAGAGACGACCATTACTGAGTCTGCTATATGGACTGTCGTTTACGTCAGCGCAGCTATTGCATTTGGAATTTTGATGCCAAACTGGGTTGACTCTCCTACTGCCAGACCTGAATTCTTTGCAGGGTGGCTCACTGAATATGCGCTCTCAGTAGATAACATTTTTGTATTCGTCATCATACTTTCACGCCTTAAAATTGAAAAAGAAAAGCAACAGCTGGTTCTGCTTTTGGGAATTATCATTGCTTTGTTATTACGTGGTGGCTTTATCGCAGCAGGAGCAGCAATAATCTCTCGCTTTCAGAGCGTGTTTTTTATCTTCGGTGCATTCCTGATTTTTACTGCAATTCAACTCGTGCGCGAAAGTGGACATGAAGATGAAGTAAAAGAGAGCCGAGTTGAAACGTACCTCAAGAGCAAAGGTGCAAGTACTTTTACAATTGCGTTAATTTCTTTGGGAGTAACGGATCTGGTCTTCGCGCTTGATTCAATTCCTGCGATTTTCGGTATCACTAAAGATCCATACATTGTCGCCACTACAAACATTTTTGCTCTCATGGGTCTACGCCAGCTGTACTTCTTACTCCAAGGTTTGATTGCACGCTTGGTTTATCTCTCTTTAGGTTTATCGGCAATTCTAGGATTCATCGGATTCAAAATGATATTTGAAGCTTTACACGCAGTTGGAGTTCATGATGTGGCTGGAATTAATATTCCCCATGTTCCGCTGGCAGTGAGCTTAGGATTTATTATTACCGCCTTGGCTATCACAACAGTGGCAAGTTTAACTGCGACGCGAAAAGATGGAAGCGAAATAGTTTAAAAAGGTATTACATAAATAATTGCTGTGGCCACCACTGCATAAGCACCTGATTGAAAAAGAATGCTCAGTGCTGTTTTTCTATCTGCAGCGCGGCTAGCGCTATCTGCTACGCGAGACAGCTGCCCAAGTTTTCCAAAATTAAAGGTTCCCATAAATCCATACGCTAAACAGAATTTCTTGCGCGATTGCACCCAACCAATACTTGCCACAGCTAGCGGAACAAAAATCCCTAGACGGGCACCTCGTGGAGCGTTGGTTGAAATGAGTGTGATGAGTGAAGAGATAGATAAAACTAATCCGATCAGCGCAACTAATTGTCTGCGTCGTATTTCACCAGTACCGATATTGCACGAACCTGGAATGTAATCAGTAGTGCTCACTTATGCGTCTTCAAATTCATCTTCATCGATCCACGCTTCTGCTGTGGAATCTTCTTGACGTTCGATCCATGACAAAAACGAAGCCACAGCTTTGAATGCTAAAAGGCCAACAACAATTGCTGCGGCTATCCGGCGAATCGCTTTAAACATAGGATAAAAATACTCGCTTTTTTGAACTTTTGCAGTATTTAAAGATTAAGAGTTGGTAAACGCCCGTTCTATGTCGCGCCACAAATCCTCAACATTTTCACAGCCAACCGATAAACGAATCAGGTTTTCTGGGGTCAGCGTGCTCTCGGCGGGCCAACGTCGGCGACGTTCCCACAAACTTTCTACACCACCCAGACTTGTTGCATGGGTGATTAACTCAGAGTTTTCACAAATACGATCTGCTTTTTCAGGACCATCTTTTACCTCAAATGAAACCACAGCCCCGAACCCGCGCATGAAGCTCTTAGCGCGGGCGTGCTGTGAATCTTGCGGTAAACCTGGATAGCGCACTCTTGATACACCTGGGTGCGAACTTAAACGTTTTGCTAATTCAAGAGCATTTTTTTGCGCACATTCAAAACGCAGTGGAAATGTTCGTAGCCCGCGAAGTGCAAGCCACGCTTCATAAGGGCCAGGTACAGCACCATGAATTCTTCTGATCTCGTGAAGTCGCGCGTGCAGTTCTGGAATCTTGGTAGAAAGTGATCCCATTAAGACATCGCTGTGTCCAGCAAAGTACTTTGTTACAGAATGCATCACGATATCTGCACCCATTTCTAAAGGATTTTGAATCAGTGGAGTTGCAAATGTGTTATCAACTCCGACTCCGATACTTAAATTTCTGGCAGCAACTATCAGTGTTGGCATATCCGCGACTTCAAGTCCGGGATTAGTTGGTGATTCGATCCACAGAAATGCAGCGCCATTCATTGCTTGAATTACAGCGTCCGTATTTGCAATATCCACAAAACGAACTTCTAAGCGGCCGCTTTCTTGAAAAGATTCAAGCATTGCCATTGTTCCGCTATATCCCTGATCAGATGCCACAACGGGTGCTCCGATTGGTAGTAATCCAAAGGCCGCGCTTATTGCAGCATTTCCAGATGCGAATGCAAGGGTTTGTCCACCTTCAAATTCGCTGATTGCACTTTCAAGTGCACTCCACGTTTCATTTCCTGAACGACCGTAACCAATTGTTCCGCCTGCGTGATAGGTGGAACTGAGAAAAATACTTGGATTAAGGGATCCATCTTTCATAATCGATGGACGTCCTGCTGAAATCGCAATCGTTTCAGGACTTAGTTTCGGTTCGCTCATCTGTAAAGCCTAACCCTTTGCAAGCACTGCCATAGCTGCATTGTGACCAGGTATCCCACTGACTCCCCCACCACGTTGAGCGCCAGCTCCGCAGATAAAGATGCGCGGATCATCTGTTTCAACGCCCCAGATTTGGGCATCACCCTCTTCCTTAAATGGAAAAGTTAGATCACGATGAAAAATATTGCCGCCAGGCAATCGAACATCTTTTTCAAGATCTAATGGGCTTTTCGTTTCAATGCAGAGCGATCCATCACTGTTCTTGGCTAGAACACTTTCTAGCGGATCAATTAAATAAGAGTTTAAAGCATCAATGCATCGTTGCACTGCAATTTTCTTTGATGATTCAGGATCTGTTTCAAATAACTCGGCGGGAGTGTGTAGCCCAAAGAGAGTAAGTGTGTGATAACCCTGTTGTGCTAATTCTTCGCTCAAAATACTTGGATCACTTAATGTGTGACAGTACATTTCAGAAGGAGCATGTTTCGGTATTTCACCTTTAGCAGCGGTGACATAGGCATCTTCTAACTCTGAGTAGCTCTCATTTATATGAAAGGTTCCAGAAAAAGCTCTGCGTGAATCAGCGCCGGATTTTAAACGCGGCAAGGTGCGAAGAAGCATATTTATCTTTATCTGCGAACCAGATAATGCACTTTCGCTTTTCTTACCACGAATTCGGTCGAGATGAGCTGGCGCAGCATTGCTCAATAAAAATTCTGCAGTAAAACTATCTCCCTTCTTAGTCTGCACTCTGACGCCTACAGAATCTGTTGAGACTTGAGTGACTTCGGCGTCAGTTCTAATTTCAACTCCTGCAGATTGCACAATACGTTCTAACTCATTTACAAGGGAGATCATTCCGCCCCGTGGAACTTTCCATTCTCCTGTTCCGTTACCCATGAGGTGATAAAGAAAACAGATATTTGATTGAATTGATTGAGCAGAAGCGAAAGTGCCAATGAGAGCATCCGTTAGTACGACCCCACGGACTAAATCATCTTTAAATTTAGATTGAATGACTTCAGCCATTGGTTTTTCAACCAAGTACTCCCATGTGGAGTCCTGACCTATTAAAGTTTTCATTTCGCGACGTGTTCGTAGGGGTTCAAGAAAAGTTGGTGCCATTTTTTGTGCGAACTTTTCTACCTCAGAATAAAACTCTTGCCATGCCTTGCCTTCGTGCGCAGAGCCAGTGAGTTCAATAAATGAATCTTCCGTTTCTTTGTCCCATACTCTAGAAATATGTAAACCGAAATCTTTGCCCTCTTTTTTGTATGGAGTAAAGGATGAAACTTCTCGTGAAATAGTTTCAAAGTTCAAACCTAAATCTTGAATAATTTGATCTGGTAGCAGTGCTACTAAATACGAATAGCGTGAAAGTAACGCGTCATACTCTTTAAATGCTCTAACGCTTGCAGTTGCGCCACCGATTTCATCTGCTGCCTCTAACATCAAAACACGCTTGCCAGCTTTAGCCAAATACGCCGCGGCAACTAAACCATTGTGTCCTGCACCCATGACGATGACGTCATATTTCATGTCTGAACCGTATTACCCAAATTACTTAGGTTCAAGAATGAGTGAGACTGAATTAATGCACCAGCGTTGATCAGTTGGAGTATCAAAACCTTCACCTTCAAAAACATGTCCAAGATGTGAATCACACGCAGCGCATCGAACTTCTGTTCTAATTCGAGGAGCAAGTGATCTGTCTTCAATAAGTGTTACTGCGTCATTTTCTGATGGGGCATAAAAACTTGGCCACCCGCAACCTGAATGAAATTTTGTTTCACTTCTAAATAACTCGGCTTGGCATGCTTTGCACTTATAAACACCGGTGGTTTCAGTGTCTGTGTATTCCCCTGTAAATGGACGTTCGGTTGCGCCATGTCGTAGAACCTCATAAGAGAGCGGATCTAGTTGCGCCTTAAGTACGGCGTCATCAATCTGAATCTTCTTACTCATGCGCTCACCATGGCGTCAGGAAAATTCACACCGGTACTTGAATGGCAGTCATAACCATTTGGGTTCTTTTCAAGGTAACGCTGGTGATATTCCTCAGCTTCAAAATATTTATGTTCACTCGCCGGCAATACCTGGGTAACTATTTTGCCAATAGATTTAGCATCAAGTTCAGTCTGATAGATCGCCATAGATTTTTGAACAATATCTTGCTGTTCGTTTGAAGAAGTAAAGATCGCACTTCTGTATTGCGAACCGATGTCATTGCCTTGACGGTCAAATGAGGTCGGATCGTGCATTTCCCAAAACTCTTTAAGCAACCGTGAGTATGAAATTTTAGTTGGATCGAAGTCAACCTTAACTGCTTCGGTGTGACCAGTTTTTCCGGTGCAGACTAACTCGTAGGAAGGATTTTCAATAGAGCCGCCCATGTAGCCAACACTCGTGTGTATTACTCCATCTAATTTCCAGAATCGTCTTTCGGCGCCCCAAAAACATCCCGTTGCAAAATATGCAGTGTGCGCGCCCATCTCTGAATTCTCGCACTTCTCGTGTGTTCATGCACGCGCTGATAACCTTGCGCATGCGCCCCCGTAGCTCAGTGGATAGAGCACAGCCCTCCGAAGGCTGGTGCGCAGGTTCAACTCCTGCCGGGGGCACGCATATGCAACAACCTGAGATAGATGGCGACTTAAATCACTTAATTCACAGAAATCTTTTGTCGTACATCCTTGTTTAAGTAATGAATACACGAGATAATTAACTCGTTGCGCAGGCACGATTGCCTCGTATTTGTTAATTTTTGAAAATATTTCATGTGGAAAGGATGGCTCAGTCATGGATTGGCGTCATCAATCAGCTTGTCGCGATGAAGATCCAGAACTCTTCTTCCCTGTTGGAAACACTGGACCCGCAATTACACAAATTGAGGAAGCAAAAAAAGTTTGTAATCGCTGCATTGTCAAAGAACCATGCTTAGCGTGGGCGCTTGAGAGCGGACAAGACGCAGGTGTTTGGGGAGGCTTGTCAGAAGATGAACGCCGAGCCCTGAAACGCCGTGCCGCACGTAATCGGGCACGTCTGCAAGAACAGAGCCAGTTACACAATCCTGCTTAAAGCGGAAAAGTTAGTTTTGCAGTTGTTGCACTCTTAGTTGATTTTAATTCAATTGATCCTTTTAACTCATTTTCAGTCAACGTTCTAACAATTTGTAGCCCTAAGTTAGATGAAGTATTAAAGTCGAAATCACTCGGTAGCCCCACTCCGTCATCTGAAATCTCTATAACGCAATCCTTGCTTGAACGTTCGATAGTAATTTGTAAACCAGAACCTTGTGCAGCTAATCCATGCTCCAACGCATTATGAATTAACTCCGTGATGACTAAGGCCAGCGGCGTTGCTATCCGTGGGTCAAGGGATGAAATCTCTCCTGTGCGAGTAATTTTTAGTTCGTTCATTCGAGGACTCAAATCTAGGGCGTGAGCAATAAGTGAATCCAAGACTTGGTCGAATGCAACACTGGCTTCAGAACTAGTTGAAAGTGTTTCATGAACTAAAGCAATAGATGCGATTCTACGAACAGCTTCATCGAGTGCTGCACTAGCACTTGGATCCTCAATTCGACGAGCTTGTAATCTTAAAAGTGCCGAAACAGTCTGTAGATTGTTTTTTACCCGATGATGAATCTCTTTGATTGTCACATCCTTAGTAACAATTACACGTTCGCGACGGCGCAATTCTGTTACGTTTTGGATTAAGACGATAGCGCCGATGCGATCTCCTTTTGCCAAAAGCGGAAGAACAATTAAATCGATTGTTCCGCCATCATTTTCGCACTCTGCACGTTGCAAATTCTTACCACTTAATCGGCTGCGTAAACCTTGATCATCGGCATTTTGGTTCTTCTTATTAATCTTTTCACTAATTTCTCCAAGATTAAATCCCTCAAGATCGTTATCCCAACCAAGTCTGTTGTAAGCAGATCGTGCATTGGGGCTTGCAAAGGAAGTGATTCCGTTGACATCTAACCTAATAAGTCCATCACCTACGCGTGGTGCGGGATCAAGATACGTATCAGCACCTGGATACGGAAAAGTTCCTTCGCAAACCATGGCATAAAGCTTGTGTGCAATTTCGCGATAATTAAGTTCTAGACGACTGGGAGTACGCATTGACTCCGCGCTTCGATGTCGAGAAATTACAGCAATTACTTGTGAATCGAGAATAACTGGAACAGTTTCAACTTTAATCATAACTTCGCCAACTAATTCTGGCTCTGAATCTCGAATAATTTCACCACTGGAGAGAGCTCTATCAATCAGGGGTGCGGAACCCCAGTCAATCTCATCACCAATTATGTCGTGAGCAAATATCGTGGCAGCAGTAGTCGGACGAATATGTGCAACGGCTACGTACCCACTTGGCCAACTCTTAAAATCTTTTCGCAGCGGGACCCAAAGAACTAAATCTGCGAAAGATAAATCAGCAAGTAACTGCCAATCCGCGACAAGTTCTTGAATTCTATGGATGTGCTGAGAAGTCAATGGCGATCTGCCATGAAGAAGATCTTCTAGGCGTGCCATTACTTTGCTCCAGCAGTGCTCAGAAAATCACCAATTTCTTGGGTTGCATACCAAGTCAGTTCATCGTCTTGAGATTCATAAACAAACAGAGCTTCCACATTTTCCCAAATAACCTCACCAGTTAGGACAATGGTTTCTTCTTTGTGCGCAGATATTTCTTTGTCCTGGATTTCTAATGCAATTACAAACCCACCAGAATTTCGCGCCGCAATCATTGAAATCTCGTACTCAGCCTCTTCTTCATCGAGCTCTGGATTTTCAGTGATGAACTTAATTGTTGGGGCATAAACGATCTCAGGTGTGAAGGATTTTTGGGCATAGAAGTCTCTAACTTGCTCAATCGTCAAAGCCAGATACGCGCGCATTGGCTAAGGGTATAAGAGTTTAGGAAATCAATTCACTTGCAATCGAAGCCAACGCTTTTCGAAGAATTCCTCGTTCATTAACCTCGGCGAGAGTGGCTCTGGCATCTGTTGAAGTCGTTGTGTTGCGGGCATCAAATGGCATCACATATAAATGCTGCGCTTTCTGAGTGGTGGCGATAGAAAGAAAAGCTTTTTCTTCCTCCTGGCCTTTACGTCCGCTAGAGCGCATGTTCAATACAAAAGTAATGGCAGAAGTAATTGAGGTTCTTCCCAGAATTGCAGCAACTCTTTTAAATCGCATCTGGCCGATGCAATCCGGTCTGGAAACAATCCACAAATCATTTGCATGATCTCCGGCCCATGTTATGACCAAGGAATCGGCTCTTCGATCAGAAAGTTGTGAAGATAAATCCTGAATTGTTCCAACATCGATGATTACGAAATCAAATTCCACATTTGCTTTCTCAATGAGCGCATCAAATTCAGTTATCCGGTCTCGAGTGAGTTCTTTTACGTAAAGAAATGGTGTCGAGAGTCGCCATAGTTCTTCAGCCATTAAATTTCTTTGGTCTAAATAAATCGCAATATTCGGTTCACTTAGGTTCGCATCAATGAGTAAAGTTTTTTTCTCTTTAAGGCTCATCTCGTAAGCAAGATTAATTGCAAGAGTACTTGCCCCCGTGCAAGAACCAGCTGATGAAATTGCAATGACGCGAGCACGTTTATTCGACTGAACGAGCGGTGGCAGTCTTCTTATCAAAGGTGATCTCACGTATCCGCGAATGAATGTAGCCAATTGAGTTGCTGTTGGTGGAATTTCATGCAACATGTCATCAATGCTGCGAATTGTGTTGTCAGATGCAAACCCAATTATTTGTCGGAAATTTAAAGTAATGGATTCAAATACTGATGCATTGAAATCATTGAGATCTGGAGAGTACAAGAGCAGCGCAGAACTTGCTTGCTCTGGATTAGATTCCGTGAACTCAACGAGTGAATCAAAATCCACTGCTCGATGAATGACACTCCATCCCTGGGTGAAAAGAGTTCCTGCAATGAAACTTTCCTGATCTGAGTTTGAGATCGCTGTAATTATTACTGGAAGTGCTATTTCAGCCACGAGCACTCACGAGTACGACTCGACCTTGCGATGTAGCGCCCAACAGTAAGAGAACATCATCCGAATTAATGGCAACTGTTAACGCGATTTCATTTCCAAAATTTGAACCACTCTTTGTAATAGCCAACACATGAGCGCCAGCGATTACTAACTCAGGAGTTAATTGAATATCCTGATTTATCGCATCTTGTACCCAATAAATATCTAGGGTTGATCCAGGAAAAATGCCGTCAGGCACATCTGCGGCACGTACATTTAATGGAACGGAACTGAGTGATAAAGAATCGGATTGAGCCGCAATTGAACTCTTTGCAATAAGTTCGTGTGCTTCTATTCGAACTTTAGTGAATGTGCCGACGATTTGTGTCACTTGACTTATGTAATTCCCTGAAACTTCTCCAAGTGAGACCTGAACTGTTGTGAGGTCGCTATCTTGGATTTGATGTCCTGGAAGCAAGTACGTAGTAGAAACAATCATGTCCTTCTTTTGATTGGCCAAGGAAGAGAATATGAAAGCACTGATCAATGATGCTGCAATAAGAACTATTGCAAGGATTAGACGTGAGCGTGATGATTTTCGTTGAATTGCCATAGGAAGGCACTTAACGCTAGAAATCATCAGATTTATTCATTCATGCACAATCATTCTTTTAGATGACATTAGATTCATCTCTTCGCATGTTTTAACTAGCCTAATTAAAAGCCAATCTTTGCTTATGACAACTTTAGAGAGCGTTTCATTACTTAAACCTGTGACATATGCCGAAATATCCAGTTGCGAGGCAGAAGATTGGCAACACCCTATGTTAGAAATGTTTCGACCAATTGTGCAAGAACATGAAAAACAGAAGGCTCGTCTATATCTAATTCCATCCAGTTTTGATGATGAATATGATCCAGATTTTTCACCTCAACCTACTTCGGCAAGTGATCTTCCAGAGCTACATGAATGGACTATGAGATTTGTTGTAAGCGTTCTCGAGATCTGGGCTGGGCGTCGTTCTCCATCGCAATTAACTCGAATGTGTCACCGAAAAATTTTCACAGAATTACATGCCCGGGCTGGCACTATGAAAGAGGTTGGTAAGTTAAGAACAATTCACCAGAGCGAGCCACTCGATGGGATTTGCGAATCAGTTGTAACCGTCCGATATGGAGAAAGATTGCGAGCTCTTTCCGTGCGATTCGAGGGCGTCGATAATCGATGGTTATGTACTGCCTTAGATTTACTTTAATTAATTAAGAAGCACCGTGGCAGCGTTTGAATTTCTTTCCTGAACCACACGGACATGGACCATTTCGTGAAACATCCGATGAGCGAGTTACGCCATCTTCGTCAGCTGCTGTGTATTTAAGCGAATTAGCTGGCGCTTCTGGTTGCTCGAGGCCTTTTGCTTGAACCTTATTGCCGCCTTCAACTTGTACTTCGACATTGAACAAATAGCTCGCGATTTCTTCCTTGATTGCATCCATCATCGCGGTAAATAAATCGAATCCTTCGCGCTGATATTCAACGAGTGGATCTCTTTGAGCCATTGCACGAAGGCCAATACCTTCTTGCAAATAATCCATTTCATACAAATGCTCACGCCATTTGCGATCAAGAACCGAGAGCAGAACCTTGCGCTCTAATTCGCGCATTACTTCACTACCAAGATTCTCTTCACGCTTTTGATAAGCATTGGCCACATCCTCGAGAATTCGAGTTCTTAAGAACTCTGAATCCAAACCAGCGCGAGATCCTACTTCTTGCTCAAGTTCTTGAATTGAAAAAGAAACAGGATAAATAACTTTAAGTGCAGTCCAGAGCTTTTCAAGATCCCAATCTTCGGCAAATCCTTCTGCTGTGGCTGCATCAACATATGCTTCCAGCGTTTCACTCATAAATTCAGCAACTTGCCCCTGGATGTCTTTGCCCTCTAAAACAAGGCAACGCTCACCATAAATAACTTCGCGCTGACGATTCATGACATCGTCATACTTCAAAACGTTTTTACGGATTTCAAAGTTTTGCGCTTCTACTTGAGTTTGCGCAGAACGTATCGCGTTTGAAACCATCTTTGATTCGATTGGTTCATCGTCAGGTATTCCGGCCGCGGATAAGAAACGTTCAACAAGTCCAGAGTTGAATCTGCGCATGAGTTCATCTTGTAATGAAAGGTAGAAGCGAGATTCGCCAGGATCTCCTTGACGTCCAGAACGACCGCGCAGCTGATTATCAATACGTCTGGATTCGTGACGCTCTGTTCCTAAAACATACAGTCCGCCCAGCGCACTCACTTCATCATGTCCCTTAGTCACAGCAGCTTTTTGTCTGGCTATTTCCTCTGGCCATGCACTTTCGTACTCTTGTGGATTATCTACAGGCGATAAACCTTTGCGTTGTAATTCAAAGTCAGCCATAAATTCTGGGTTACCACCGAGCATGATGTCAGTACCGCGACCTGCCATGTTTGTAGCAACCGTTACTGCTCCTACAACACCTGCTCGGGCAATAATTGTTGCTTCACGTTCGTGGTGTTTAGCATTTAGAACTTCGTGTGGAACGCCACTTTTTGTGAGCAAGGCAGATAGCTCTTCAGATTTTTCAACACTTACTGTTCCGACTAGTACTGGTTGACCTTTGCGATGGCGTTGGACAATATCTGCTGTAACGGCTGCAAATTTTCCAGCTTCTGATTTATAAACTAAATCTGCTTGATCAAGGCGAACCATTGAACGATTTGTAGGAATTGGTACTACCCCGAGCTTGTAAATCTGATGGAATTCAGAAGCCTCGGTCATCGCAGTACCAGTCATACCAGAGAGCTTCTCGTATAAGCGGAAGTAATTTTGAAGAGTAATCGTTGCAAGTGTCTGGTTTTCATCTTTAATTTCAATACGTTCTTTTGCCTCGAGCGCTTGATGCATACCCTCGCTATAGCGGCGCCCCGCAAGGATACGACCAGTGTGTTCGTCAACAATCAGCAATTCCCCACCCATGACAACATAATCTTTGTCACGCTTGAATAGTTCTTTGGCGCGAATAGCATTGTTGAGATAGCCAATCATTGGCGTATTGGCTGCTTCATAAAGATTTTCAATCTTGAGTAACTCTTCTACACGAGTGACGCCTTCTTCGAGTATTCCAACAGTGCGCTTCTTTTCGTCTACTTCGTAGTGGCGGTCACGTTCGAGTTTTTGTGACAACTGACTAAATTCGAGATACCACTTGGTAGCTTTATCTGCAGGTCCACTAATAATCAATGGTGTTCTTGCCTCATCAATTAAAATAGAGTCAACTTCATCAACTACCGCAAAGAAGTAGTCACGGTGAACGCAATCATCAAGATTCCATGCCATGTTATCTCGCAAATAATCAAAACCAAATTCATTATTTGTTCCGTAAGTGATGTCAGCCCCGTATGCCTCGCGACGTTCAACTGGTGTCATATTGGCAAGAATTACTCCAACATTTAATCCGAGGAATCGATGAACACGACCCATCCATTCACTATCGCGCTCAGCAAGGTAATCATTAACTGTTACGACGTGAACTCCACGACCTGCCAATGCGTTGAGGTAAGAAGGAAGCGTTGCTACAAGAGTTTTACCCTCACCGGTTCGCATTTCCGCAATATTTCCTCGGTGTAGAGCCGCTCCACCCATGAGCTGAACGTCGTAGTGACGTTGTCCTAAAGTTCGTTTTGCTGCTTCCCGAACAACGGCAAATGCTTCAGGGAGTAATTGATCCAGAGTTTCGCCTTGCGAGAATCGTTTTTTAAAAATTTGGGTCTGTTCGCGTAATTCGTCATCGCTCATTGCGATCATTCGCGATTCTTGTGAGTTTACTTGCACAACCACTTTGCTTAACTCTTTAAGGATTCGTCCTTCGCCAGCGCGCAGAATTCGATCAAAAAAGGCTGGCATCTAATTACCCTTTCACAAGTTCATAGCGGTCGGACCAAGTATCCGGCTTATCTTAGCGGTGGTGAGAGGCAAGCTGTAATTGCCGCTATCACCCTTATTCCACGCACTTCCAAGGCCCGTCGGGCTTCAAGAAGTGTTGCGCCAGTTGTGAGCAAGTCATCGACAAGGATCACATCATTACCAACTCCCAAAGAGCGCAATTTATTCCTGTCTATTGCCAGAGCTTGATAAATATTCTCATGTCGTTGATGGGCATTTAGTTTTGATTGATCTCTTACCTTGCGTGTATGAATCAGTAAATCTGCGCAATCAAGTGATTCGTTTCGAGCTAAAGCATGTGTGATGACGGATAGAAAATCACGACCTCTCTTTCGATTTGAACCACTTCGCGAAGGCGCAGGTACAAGTATTCCCATCTCAAAATCTCGTAACAGTAAATGAAGGGAGTGTGAAAGCGCATCAACTACTAGTTCATCTGCGGCCTTAATACCATCTTCTTTTGCCGAAAGAATTATGCGTTTTGCAACTGGCGAATATAGAACGGCTGAATAAATTTTTAGCGAATCAAGTTCACTTCTATACAAATGTGGATTCCAGAGAACCCTGCATTGTGAACAAATATCTAGGCCTAATGCACGACATCCAAAACAGCGCGTTGGAAATAGAATTTCACTTAAGGAGTGACGTTTGTGCATGCAGCAATAATGACAACAAACTCGATAAGGAAATCCTTATAAGTTAGCGCTGTGGGTAATATAAACGACTAAATACTTAGTCTTTTAGCTTCCGTGCTCCCAAGAGTTCAAGTACATATCCTGGGCAGGGGTAAGAACATCAATTTTTCCACCCATGCTTTGAAGTTTAAGGCTTGCAACTTCCTTATCAATGTACGTAGGAACTGTGTGTACACCTGGCTTGAGGTTCATAGCTTCTTTTACTAAGTACTCAGCTGTTAGTGCTTGATCTGAAAATGACATATCCATCACTGATGCAGGATGACCTTCTGCCGCACCAAGATTAACTAGGCGACCTTCGGCGATAAGAAGCAAGCGGCGACCATCAGATAGTACGTATTCATCTGTTTGGTGACGCATCTTTGCATTCTTTTTCTTTGCATTTTGCTCGAGCCATGCAACATCGATTTCAATATCAAAGTGACCTGAGTTAGCCATAATGGAACCATCCTTCATGACAGCAAAGTGTTCATCACGTAATACGTCGCGATTTCCAGTGACGGTAATGAATACATCGCCTACCTTTGCAGCATCTGCCATAGGCATAACGCGGAATCCTTGCATCATCGCATCTAGAGCTTTTGTTGGATCAATTTCCGTAACAATTACATCGGCACCCATGCCCTTTGCGCGTTCTGCGACACCTTTTCCGCAATATCCAAAGCCTGCGACAACCACAATACGGCCTGCGAGTAAGAAGTTAGTAGCGCGAAAAACAGCATCAAGAGTTGATTGACCTGTTCCATAACGATTATCAAACATGTGCTTTGTGTCAGTGTCATTGACGGCAATCATTGGAAATTGTAGGGCACCGTCTTTAGCCATTTGCGTGAGACGAATAACGCCAGTTGTTGTTTCTTCGCAACCACCAGCAATGTTTCCAATGAGTTCTTTACGAGTTGTGTGCAACGTGTTTACAAGGTCACACCCATCATCGAATACTTGGTGTGGTTCGATATCAAGTGCTGCATTGATGTGTGAATAATATCCATCGCGATCAACAGCATTGCGAGCAAAGACACTGATTCCGTATTCGTGAACGAGTGCTGCTGCTGTGTCATCTTGCGTTGAAAGTGGATTTGATGCGCAGAGTGCGATATCTGCTCCACCAGCTTTTAGTACACGCATTAAATTTGCTGTTTCTGTTGTGACGTGCATGCATGCTGCAATGCGCACTCCAGTAAAAGGTTGTGTTTTTTCAAAGCGCTCACGGATTTGTGCAAGTACTGGCATGTTGCGCTCTGCCCATTCGATTCGCTTGCGACCTTCTGCGGCTAGTGAAGCATCTGCAATATCGTGCTTTGGAATTGTTGACGTCACTGGTGAATTCACGAACGTTCTCCTTTTAGGTTAAGTACTCAATCGTTTTGACGTGACCTAAGGGGTAGGACTCTACAGTGTTAGGCAACTAGGGGCTTAGGTTACTGGTTTTGCTTACAAATTGAGAACTCAGACTCTCATTTTCTAACTGTGGCGAGTACCTCATCTGTGATTTTCTCCAAGCGGGCAAGGGTTTTGGCTTCTACGTTAAGGCGAAGCAACGGCTCGGTGTTTGAGGGGCGAAGATTAAACCACCAGGTGTCACCATTTATGGTCAAGCCATCTAGATCATCAATGGTGACAGAATCAAGTTGACCATATTTTTGTTCAATAATGCTCATTACTTTCTGGACATCTTTAACTTTTGAATTTATCTCGCCACTAGAAAAATATCTTTGATACGGTTTCAACAATTTTGAAAGCGAATCCTTTGACGTCCCCAATGCTGCGATTACATGAAGTGCCGCAAGTGCGCCCGAATCCGCTCTCCAGAAATCTTTAAAATAGAAATGTCCAGAGTGCTCGCCACCAAAAATTGCTCCACTTTGGGCCATCAGTGCTTTTATATACGAGTGACCAACTCGAGATCTAAGAGCAACACCGCCATTTTCTTCTATTACTTCGACAACCGATCGGGAAGAAATGAGGTTATAAATAATTGAAGACCCAGGATGTTTTTTCAATTCCCTGTCAGCAATCAGAGAAGTGAGATCTGAAGGATTTACTGTCGCTCCTGTTTCGTCAACCAAAAAACAACGATCTGCGTCGCCATCAAATGCCAAACCAATGTCAGCACCATGTTTTTTAACTGCTTTTTGTAAATCTTTTAAATTCTTCGGGTCAATTGGATTGGCTTCGTGATTCGGGAACGAGCCATCGAGTTCAAAATACATCGGGATTATTTCGACATTTAGCCCATCAAAAATTGCAGGTGCTGTGTATCCAGCCATTCCATTTCCAGCATCAATAACAATTTTTAGTCTTCTAATTCCTGATACATCCACAAGCGTGTGCAAATGTTTAACATAATCAGAGAGCAAGGATTGATCACTCATTTTCCCTACGTTTCCAAGGGAAATAGGAGATCCTGACCGTACGAAGTTTTCAATGGCTAACAGACCTGATTCTCTACCAATCGGTTTCGCACCGCTTAGGCATAACTTAATGCCATTGTATTGTGCTGGATTATGACTGGCTGTGAACATTGCACCTGGCATATTTAATTTTCCAGAAGCAAAATACAACATATCTGTTGATGCAAGTCCGATACGGATAACATCTAATCCAAGAGATGTCACTCCTGCTGAGAATGCATCAGCTAATGGCGATGATGAAGTGCGCATATCTTCGCCAATAACAACTGTCCCTGGTTCACGTTCTTGCATGATGAAACGTGCAAAAGCAGCGCCAGTTGCAAAGGTGAAATCAGGGGTTAACTCGGTCCCAACTAATCCACGTATGTCGTAAGCTTTAAAAATATTTGGAACTTCTGTCGACCCCATAGAGAAGAGTCTAGGACGGAACTGCCCGCAAGTGTCCTCGACGGCCAAGTGAAGTTGCCGCACTTGAACTGTTTTGTGGAGTATCGCTACTTATTTCTTTAGACCCGGCTTCGCGTACAGCATCTGCAATAGCCATTAGATCATCTTGTGTCGGACCGTTATCGTGTGGATTTGTTGAGGCTTTAATGACGTTCCATCCATTTGGAACGGTCAAACGTTCTCCATGTTTTTCACATAAATCATATGCGTGAGGTTCAGAAAAAGTTGCGAGTGAACCAATTACTGCGGTGGAATCTGCATAGTTATAGGTCAAAGTCATCGTTGCAGTGAGTCGACAACTGGTACGCGAACATGCGCGGCCATAACGAGAATGTGAACTCATGTACACAAGGTTAGTGGGGCGCCTACTAAAAACTTGGGATTATCAAGGATTTAAAACGCGAATGTTTGCAGATGGAATGGCTGATTTTGATAGGACACTGCCGGCGACTAGCGGTATTGATCCAAAGCCATTAACAGATTTCTGAAGAGCTGCGGCATACGTTTCCCCGCTTATTCGAAGAAAGGTCAGATTCCGAGCATCGCCTGGAACTCGCCAGAAAGCGATGTCACTTCCCTTAATAGTTTTGCTCAACTTCTTTCCGCTGGCAACGCTGAGTTCAATTTCGACATTAATACTCTTACCCACAAATACAAGAAGTGGTGACATTCCAGTCAACGCAATCGTGAATGGGGTCAATGCGGGAACCGACGAACTCCACACAAAATCTTTTCCAACGTTTGCAAAGACTCCAGCGACGATTGGCTCATCTGAATTAATTTTTATTCCATACACTGAAGAATTTACTGCAGGTGAAATTGGAAAGTTCATGACTTGGCCCTTTTTTAGGATGATGTCATCAAATCCAACAGGTGTGAACCGACCATCACCTGAAATTATTTCAACACTGACATTTGCATCAACATCTCCTGGAGCCAAAAGTCGGAGTTGTTGAGGCGGTGCATTCTTAATTTTTTGCTGAAGCGGAATCGCTGGGATATAAATCTGTTTGGAAGGTGCGATGCCTGGACTTACTAAGTCTCCACCCAATGTGCGAAGTCCTTTTCCACGTTCATCAACTATGAATGCATTCAAACGTCCGGATCTAGAGACAACTCTGACAACAATTGAAGATTCGCCGGGCGCAAGAGAGTCAAGACCAAGACTTTGATAGGAGTTTGCTTTAATGCTGATTGCTTTTGCAGTTGCTGGCGCTGAACCACTCCAGATATAAACATCGGCAACAGATTCGCTTAAGCCACTGTTTACTAGAAATAATTTTCCCCGGGATGTGATGTCTGCTGAACCACCAACGAACCACTGACTTGCTGCTGGATCAGAACAAATTGTTCCTCCAGCCCAAGAGCCTGTACGGCTCTGCCAAACAATCGGTGTGATTCCCTGTGCATCAACTAGCACTGGATCACTGGGTATTGGAATGCGAAGTGCTCGCGACTTAACAAATTTTGCAGAGGTTGAACCAACGCGATGAATTTTCGTATTACGAGATCCCAATGAAATTTGAGATGACAAAGCACTCAAAGTTGGAGGGCAAAGAACTGATGGATAACTTAAAGAATATTGCTCTCGGGAAATCGATCCACTCAAGGAATTTGATGCACCTATTAGTGCACCCAAGGTCAGTACAACTATGAAGAATCGTCTGGCTTTCATGTCAGATCACCCTCTGACATTTCACGTCGCTTACGTCCAGCAGGTGCCGCAAGAACAATCAGTGTGACCAGCAAAATAAATTGAAGAGAGAGGAAACCACGTCTAGTAGTACCATCATGTAGTAGAGAAATCTCTCCAGGCTCTTTCACTTCAAATTGTGGGAATCCATTTACATCTTTAGTTCGCTCGAGCATTGATCCATTTTGAAAAATTTTCCAGGAACCGCTGTACGAATCTGTTAACAAAATTGATCCTAGTGCATAAATCTGAGTTCGAGTTCCAACGCTTGTACTGGGTATCTCGGAAATTTTGCCATTTAAATCTATAAAATTAATTCGATGGTAAGCATTATTTACTTTCCAAACAACGCCAGCACTTGTTGCCGAAGACCTTACAAAACCGCCTAGTCCATCAATAGTACGAACTACTTCCTTGTTTAATGGGCTCTTTGCAAATACATACTGAATTCCATATCTTCCAAGAACTCTAGATGCAGAAATTCCACTTCCGTCCGCAATTTCCTTTATCGCATTTGCAATGGCGGGTGCTTCATCGGGCGCGATATCTGGCTCACTCAGCAAAACGTCGTGACCTCGAGCTATAAAATATTGCAATGAAGTAACGTCATAACTCTTGATCTGGCGAAGAACGATAGTTTTTACTCCATCTTCAATACCAAGAAATGGTGGCAAAACTTTAGAATGCGTCGCTCTTACGGCCGAGCCCGCACCTGCAGTAACTAGCCATGAAATTGTTGAGATTGAATAGAGCGTCGTAATTACAACGAGTAAGCCTGCAAGAATATGGCGAAAGTGAAAATTTGTTACAACAAGGACTTCGCGGATGCGGTCTAAAATTAAAACTCCGCAAGTAATTGAACAAATAGTTGCGATAGCAATTAATGAGCCAATCCAGCTTCTAACAGGCGAAGAATTGCCATGACCAGAAAACGAGAGAGATCCGATTATTACAGCCGCACCAAGTGCGCCGCTTCCAAAGTAAGAAATAACTCTTGCTTTGGACGATGAGAAAAGAGCTACAAGTAGTACAAGTGATAACGGACTAATTGACCACCAAGGAAGCGCACCAGATCCGCCAGGATTTGATAGCAGCGCGAAATTGGGACCTCCACCTGCAATCGTTAATCCAGGTTCAAGGAAAAGATTCTTAGGATCTAACAGAACTGAAAATGACCATGGAATATTTACAAGAAGTGGAGCTAGGACCAACGTTGCACGACGGAGTAATCGTTCGTGAAAAAATTTAATATTTCCATATCGAACAAAGTCAATCGTAGAAATTATTACCGTTGCAATTAGTAGATACAAAAACACTTGCATTGAAAAAGCGAATGAAAGAGCGAGAATTAGGGACAAAAGAAAGATTTTACGCCACGTGGAGTTTTCAATGGTTAACCAATCACGGATTAGTAATCCGATATATGGCAAGAGAATCAAGGTGACAATGGTTCCGATTCGACCCGAGTTAATACTGGCAATTGCAACAGGAGAAATTGCGTATAGAAAACTAGCCATTACTCGCAACCAATTATGCGAGGTTATTTTCGAGAAAAGCCTAAAACTTGCAAGCATGAAAATTAGTGGAGCAAAGAAGAAAAGTAATGTGATAAATAGATTCGCCTTGCCAAATAATATTGTTGAACCGAGAGCAACCACGGCTAACCAAGATGGAGATCCTTGATCTGTTCCCATTCCAATTTGATGCCACGATTCAAAATACATTCGCCACAAATCTCTAGCACCTTCGGGCGTTTGAACGAGTGCACCCCCAACGAGAGATCCGTATCGGTGTCTTGACCAAATTGCAATTAAAATCAGCATCGCAAAACCGGTAAGAGCTTTTGGTTGCTTAAATATTGTCCACCATCGTCCACTTGTACCAGGTGTCAATAAATCTTCATCTTCATTAAGTGGTTCAAGAGCTGTGCTGGTTTCAGAAACACTTGGCAGCAAAGTGTTTCGAATAGAGTCAATCAATCGCTCGCTCGCGGCTCTTAATTGATGGCGACGGTGTGGAATAAATTCCTTTACTGCACGAGCTGAAAGCAATCTGTGAGATTTTCTAAATTTTCGGGCACTAGCGATTTCTCGAGGGTGTATAACTAAAGTTGCGAGGGCTAGAAGTTCATCGCTTGCGTAGCCTGGTAATTTGGCGAGTAAATATCCAACTGCGCGAGCAGTTGCAGAACCAAGTAACTGCAAAACCACCCACGGCAACATCCACCACGACGAGTTAGCGAGCAAAACATATGCCGCATTTCGACGATCAAGCAACAGTGGTCTATGTAAGAACGCTTCCTTGACATCTGCAGAGCGTCGCTCAGATGCAGCTGCTTGCGCGTGAAAGCCTTTTGCATCACTAACAGCAATTACTGAGTGACCAGCAACTCTGGCTCGCCAACCAAAATCAACATCATCTCTAAAGAGTGAGAGGTTCGGATCGAATCCACCGAGTTCTACAAATGCATCACGGCGAACTAAGGCACCAGCAGTACTTACTGCGAGAACATCACGCACACCATCATGTTGACCTTGGTCGTATTCGTGCGGTTCTAGACCAGTCCAACGTGCACCATCTGATGCAATGCTTACTCCAATTTCAAGTAAATGAGATTTGTCACGCCATCCCAATAATTTTGGTCCAGCCATCACTGCTTGTGGTTTGTCAGCGAGCGCTTCAAGTAATTTATTAAGTGCATCTGGATGCATTGCGCAGTCATCATGCAAAATCCAAAGCCATTCATTTTCAGGTGAAGTCGGTGTTGGCAATGTTTGTATTGCTGCCCAAATTGCATCACCAAATCCGGATTCACGGTCAAGAGATAGAACTGGAATTTTTGCACCCTTTACAAGTGCAACGGATGAATCAATCGAGCCGGTATCTACGGCGAGCATTTGATCTACTGGTCGATTTTGTGATGTGAGTGATGCGACAACTTCAGGTAACCACTTAGCACCATCATGCACAACAAGAATTGCTGTGACGTGATTTAAATCTTCTACGGCTTTTACAGCCATCGTGAGAACCTGTTTTCGCTCGAGATCGCGCGAGAGCGATTAAGCAGGACGGCGCTTAAGACGGCGGCGTTCGCGTTCTGAAAGTCCGCCCCAGATTCCGAAACGTTCGTCATGAGCAAGTGCGTACTCCAAACATTGGGAACGCACATCACATGAAAGGCAGACGCGCTTTGCTTCACGGGTGGATCCGCCTTTTTCTGGAAAGAAAGCTTCTGGATCTGTTTGTGCACATAGCGCACGTTCTTGCCACGATAACTCAACGCTCTCACCAGAGACGAGTTGAATGATGGGGCCTGAGCCAAGATTTGCCTGAGAGGAAGAATGAGAGGAAGTAGGTGCCTGCTTCTGTGAATCTTGTGGGCGGATCGGCATAGTGTCGATTCTCCTTGTAATTCATGGCTTCATCCCTTGTGGATGTGGCCTACTAAGAGTGAATTACACGCTTGTAATCCCTGTAAGTCAAGTCCTCGAATACACAATTTGAGCGTGAAATGGGGGGGAAATAAAAGATTATTTATAAATTTAGGGTCGAAATCAACTCATTCGAATAGTAACTTCCATTAATTTTTGAATTCGGTGCGATGTGAGAGTCGCGAGCAACATAACTATCTGTGATCACTGAGCCGGCCCCGATAACAGCATCGGCCGAAATAATGCTGCCGCTAATTACGGCATTTTCTCCCACAGTGCATCGATCCCCCACACTGGTTCCATCACGTAATTGAGCCGAGGAAGCAATGACGGCAGTTGATGAAGCTTTAAATTCAGCGCCCACAAAGTGCTTGGACCCTGCAAGCAATGCACGCGGTGTACCAATATCTAGCCAATACGAATCTTCAATGTATCCATAAATTTTTTTACCAGCCGAAACCAGTGCTGGAAATACATCTCGTTCAACACTGACCACAGTTGACTCAGGAATTGTGTCAATAATTGCAGGGTGAAAAACGTAGGAGCCAGCGTTAATAGTGTTAGTAATTGGATTTTCCATTTTTTCCAAAAACGCAGTCACGCGACCATTTTCGTCAACTGGAACACAGCCATATGCTCGTGCATCCTTGACATGTGTTAAATGCAACGTTACATCAGCTTTATGAGCGATGTGTTCTTGAATTTGTTTCTGCAAATTATGTGAACTTAAAATATCGCCATTAAAAATGACAATTGGTTCATCTGACACTGTGCCTAGATTGAGCGCTGCCACAGCATTCTTGATTGCTCCGCCAGTACCCAATGGCGTCTCTTCAGCTGCATAACGAATATCCATTCCCCACTTCGAGCCATCACCAAAATATGGCGTAAAAATTTGCGACAAATATGAAGTTGCCAAGACGATAGTTGTAACACCGGCGCGCTTTGCTGCAATTAGTTGGTGTTCTGTAACAGGCAGGCCAGCGATTGGAAGCATTGGCTTGGGAGTATCACGAGTCAGTGGCATTAAGCGCGTGCCTAATCCACCAACTAGGAGAATTCCGACCGCCATTTACTGCACTTTCGAGGCTGTAATCCGTGCTGTTGCATCGGCAATCGCAGCATCTGTTGCAGTCAGTGCAATTCGAACGTGCTGTGATCCATCTGCGCCATAGAAAATTCCAGGGGTTACTAAAATTCCTAATTTCGCGAGCGCGTCAACTGATTTCCAGGAATCTTCGCCGCGAGTACACCAGATATAAAGCCCAGCTTCTGAATAATCAACTCTAAATCCAATTGATTCAAGTGCAGGTATTAAAGTTTTGCGTCGTGCGTTATAGCGAGAACGTTGTTGACCGACATGCACATCATCGCCGAGAGCTGCAATCATCGCGTGCTGAATCGGCAGGGGCACCATCATGCCTGCATGCTTTCTTATCTCAAGAATTTTCTTAATTAGTACAGGGTCTCCGATAACGAAGGCGCCGCGATATCCGGCCATTGATGAGCGTTTTGAGAGTGAATGAACAGCCAAAATATTTGTGTTATCTGCGTTTGTGAAGGCAAGAATTGAAGCAGGTTCCTTTGTATCACCAAATTCTAGGTAGCACTCATCAGATACGACAGGTGTCTTGTGAGTACGTGAAAATGTGATTGCATCCTTGAGCTCTTCGGCTGTGTGAACGCGGCCCGTTGGATTAGATGGCGTATTAATCCACGCTAGTTCCACCTCGGGCCATTGCTTTGCATCCAGATCTACAGCAATTGGTTCTGCCCCGGCCATGATTGCTCCGACGTTGTAAGTGGGATAAGCAACTTTAGGAAAAAGAACTTTCTTTGCTTGCAAAAAAGTTGGCAACCACGCAACAAATTCTTTGGATCCAATTAATGGTAAGACATCAAAATCACCTGTCACGCCAAGTCGATTGATAGCCCACTTCTTAATTGCATCTCGTAATTGGGCAGTGCCTGCCGTAAGTGGATAACTCGGTGAGTTTGAATGTTCTGCTAACGCTTTTTGAATAATTTGTGGTGTTGTATCAACAGGTGTGCCTTGAGATAAATCAATAATGCCCGCGCGATGTTGGCGCGCTAGATCCCCAAAGGGTGCCAGGGCATCCCACGGAAAATCTGGAAGCTTCAGTGCACGCGCCTTTACTCGCTCTTAGCTGGAGCAGCAATTACTTCGGCGTGATCTTTATTTGTTGGGCCAACTTTTGCCGCACCACCTGGTGAACCGATTTCTACAAAGAACTCACTATTAACTTTTTGAAAGTCTTTCCAAGGCCCAGGAACGTCATCTTCGTAATAAATGGCTTCAACAGGACACACGGGTTCACATGCACCACAGTCCACGCACTCATCTGGCTGGATGTACAACATGCGATTGCCTTCGTAAATGCAGTCCACTGGACACTCTTCGATGCAGGATTTGTCCTTCACATCGATACATGGTTGGGCAATCACATAAGTCACGAGCACAGCCTCCCTGGATCACTTTTATTCGGCCTTGCAGCCATTTCTATAACGCGATTGTAATGCGAAGCCCCTGTAACTCGCGACTTTGGCGTGGGCGATTATCGTTACACCTATGAAGGCTGCAATATGAAGGCTCCAATTGGCGCGCGAGTCAGTATTCGTTTCCATGATCCCGAAGGTGGATTTTGCGACCTTGTTGGATATTTAGAGTCCGAGAACTCACTTCGCAATCGCCATGGTGAGCTGATTGAATTTGATCGCGAAAAAATAGCAATCTACAAAGTTATCGAAGAAAAAAATCATCCGGCAGGGCATGGGGCACCTCTTTCACTTCGTATTCAAGAACTTGAAAAGGTATTAACGACAACGTGGCCACCTGTTAAGCAAGAATATTTTGGAAAGTGGTTAGTACGAACCTCCGGAAAATTTACTTTGCGAGCCAACTCTGTCTTGCCTTGCGGTAAAGCCCCTTACGGAGAGCCGCAGATTGATATCGATGAAGCTATTTCATTTGTAATTGCACATTATGAAAAAGAAGGACTTGTACCTGCATTCTCAATTCCACTTCCAACGTATCAAGATCTTGATTCAAAACTCTTCGACAATGGTTGGATTGAGAAAATTCGTGCTCACGTCATGGTCGCCGATTTTGAGTATGCGGAGCCAATCTCATCACAATTCACAATCACTACTTCCAGCGAGTTCGATGATTCATGGCTTAGCCTGCAAGATGATCACGGAGTTGCCGATTTGATGCGCGCGTTTCCAGCGATTTATGCATCAGTCTTTGATGGCGAGAAATTAATCGCAGTTGGTCGAACCGCGCACTCAGATGGCTGGAGTGCGCTCTCACGTGTATTTGTTGATCCGGCTTATCGCGGTCACGGTGTAAGTAAGTTAATTGTTAGCACTCTCTTGAACGCTTCATCTAAAGAGGGCATCAAAAAAGCACTGCTGCAGGTTGATTCAAAGAATTTAACCGCGATAAATCTTTATAGCTCCTTCGGTTTCACTTTGCATCACGAATATGTCTATCGCACATACCAAAAAACATTATCGATCATTCCTGAGGTTTGCTGCTGATGGTTCTATCTATCTATGACACTTTCTCACGTGCGCCAAAGGAGATTTCTTCCGGCAATGGAGTCGTCAGTATGTATTGCTGCGGTCCAACGGTCTATCGCGATGCCCATGTTGGCAATCTTCGAACCTTTCTCTTAAGTGACTTGATTGCTCGGACAATTCGCCTCTCCGGACTCAACGTGGACATGGTTCAAAACATTACAGATGTTGGTCACATGTCAGATGATTTTCAAGAAGACAAAATGCTTGAACAATCCGAGAAAGAGAAAATAGATCCTTTTGAAATTGCCCGTAAGTATGAGGAACGCTTCCACCACGACTTATCAAACCTGAACATAATTCCTGCCCAAAAATATCCACGAGCGAGTGAATCAATTGAACTAATGCATGAAATGATTTCGGCTCTTATCAACAAAGGTGCCGCATACGTTGCTGAAGATCAATGTGTTTATTTTGATGCTCAATCATTTGAGGGTTACGGACAGATAAGTGGCAATCGATTAGATTCACTTAAACCTGGCCATAAATACGAGTTTGTTGAGGATGGGGCTAAAAAATTCCACGCCGATTGGGCTCTATGGAAGACTGCTGGAAATAGAAAAGAGATGATTTGGGATTCACCATGGGGTCCTGGTTTTCCCGGCTGGCATATTGAATGTTCTGCAATGTCCCTCAAATTCTTAGATTCTCACGTCAACGTTCACGTTGGCGGAATTGATTTACGTTTTCCGCATCATGAAAACGAACGTGCTCAATCTAATTCGATTACTGGCACTGAAAGTGTGGATTTATGGGTTCATGGTGAACATCTTTTATTTGAGGGTAGAAAAATGTCAAAGAGTGCGGGCAATGTAGTTCTGCTCAATGATGTTATTGCCAAGGGTTTTGATCCTCTTGCTTTACGTTTATGTTTTCTTGAAAATCGGTATAGATCTCAGATGGATCTCTCATGGCAATCTATTGCATCTGCCCATGACACAATCAAACGTTGGCGAAGCAAAATTGCTGGCTGGGGTCTTTCTAATTCGATAAAGATAGATTCCACAATTCTTGCATTTCTTGAAAATGATTTAGAAACCCCTCGAGTTATCACTTACCTACGCTCAGTTGAAAAAGACAGCAATTTAACTGATGCAGAAAAAAGTAATGCATTTCTATTTGCTGATCAGGTACTCGGGCTGCATCTTTCACGCCCCGAAAAAGTTAAGGCTCTTTCCGAGGAGTTGAATTTACTTTTAGCAGAACGAGAAAACGCTCGAGCTGCTAAGAATTGGGCTTTGAGTGATGAGTTACGTATCCGACTTGAAAGCGCTGGATTAGAGATTTCAGATTCTGCTGCAGGACAAAGTTGGAGTTGGCGATAATTATGCAGGCATTGCTGTAACAATAAAAAGCGCTACAACGCCTAGAAATACAAGTGCACTACCCTGGGAATTTCCTTGCACAAGGAGTTCGTTACCAACGCCAAATGTCGATGCGCGCCACAGAATTAACCCCCAAGTAATTGAAGCAATCAATTTATATTTTCTTGCGCCGAAGTGTCTGCCGATAGCCCAAATAGTTGCAGCAGTCCCTACCAGCGCCAAAATCAATCCAAACGGTGGATAAAAGATATGCAATAAAGCCGCCGCGATTCCTGTCAAAATTCCAAGGGCTGCTGAGTAAACAAGTTTCATTTCAGAGTAATTCCAGCAAAGAGATCTGTTTCACGACCCTGAACATCTAATGGTTCTGATTTTTCGCCATGAACCAGTGAGTAATACTCGTGACCCCACACTTGCTGACCCAGGTTATTTGAAAGTGCAAAAAATGGTCCATCTAATTCGATTTGAGTTGCGTGGGCAGCCATGGCCTTCATCTTTAAATCTACATAATTTGTTCCATCAATCATTGCAGTTACAAGTGAATCATCTTTAGCAAACGGCAAATCATCGACGCTATCGGCTCCAAAGAAGTCTGAGCCAATCTCTTTCATCTTTTCTATGCCTTCTGCTAAAACAGATTTCGGCATTGCGTTCCAATAAATCTTTGAAATTTTCCATTGAGCCAACTCACTGGCTTTCATGGCAACGCGATGAGCTTGAATGTGATCTGGGTGGCCGTATCCCCCAATTTCATCGTAAGTTATGAGTACATGAGGCTTAACTTCCTCAATAACATCAACGAGGTGAGCGGCGGCTGTATCTAAGTCTGCTTGCCAAAAAACATCTGGACGATTATTTGGTTCGGTTCCCATCATTCCGCTATCTCGAAACTTGGTTGAGCCATCACCTAAAAATCTAAAATCTTTTATACCAAGTGCATCCATTGCATCTTTAAGTTCGATTTCGCGGTGTCCACCGAGAGCGTCTGTATGGGTGCTTGCAAGATGAAGTAAATCTGAAACTAACACTTCGCCTTCTTCACCACGAGTACAGGTTACGAGTGTGACATCTGCCCCAAGATCGGCATACATAGCCATAGTCGCACCGTTGTTAATGGTTTCATCATCGGGGTGAGCATGAACCAGAAGTAGGCGAAAGCCCTTGTAACTATCCAACACTTAGTACACCGGCAAAGAAGTGTCGATTTGTTTCGCCCAAGCGACAACGCCACCGCTTACGTGAGTTGCATCGGCAAAGCCTGCGCTCTTAAGTATCGCTAAACACTCTGCAGAACGAACACCAGATTTACAGTGCAAAATAATTGGTTTATCTTGTGGCAGTTCTGACAAAGCACTTCCATCTAGAAATCCTTGTTTTGGAATTAAAACTGAACCAGGAATTCGTACAATTTCAAACTCGCTCGGTTCGCGGACATCAATTAGCAAGAAGTTCTCTTTTTTATCTATTTTTGATTTGAGTTCAGTAACAGAAATTGTTGAGTCTTTTACCGCAACTTCAGCAGCATCTGAGAGAACTCCACAAAATGCTTCGTAGTCTGGCAACAATTCGGTTTGTGTTGGTTTATCGCTGCACAGCGGACACTTTGGATCTTTACGTACCTTAATTTTGCGGTATGACATTTCAAGAGCGTCATAAATCATAAGTTGGCCAATTAATGGTTCGCCGATACCAGCAATTAATTTAATGGCCTCCGTGGTTTGAATAGATCCGATTGAGGCACATAGAACACCTAGTACGCCACCTTCGGCGCAACTTGGAACCATTCCTGGTGGCGGTGGTTCTGGATATAGACAACGGTAACAAGGACCGTATTCCGCCCAGAAAACACTTGCTTGACCATCAAAGCGATAAATAGAACCCCAAACGTATGGTTTTTTTAATAATACGCACGCATCATTTACCAAATAACGAGTAGCAAAATTATCTGTTCCGTCAACAATTAAGTCGTACTGTGAAAAAATATCCATGACGTTGTCAGTATCTAGTCGAACTTCGTGAACAACGACATTTACATTTGGGTTGATTTCAGCAATTTTTTCTTTCGCAGAGATTGCTTTGCTCTTACCAATATCGCTTTGTCCATGGATAATTTGTCGCTGTAAATTTGATTCATCGACAGTATCGAATTCAACAATGCCAAGAGTCCCCACGCCTGCAGCAGCAAGATACATAAGAGCTGGTGAACCGAGTCCGCCAGCACCAACGCAGAGAACTTTTGCGTTCATTAATCGTTGCTGGCCCGCCATTGCAACATCAGGAATAATTAGATGACGGCTGTATCGACGCACTTCATCAACTGTGAGGGCGGGGCCTTTTTCAACTAATGGTGGGATATTCATAACCGTCCTGAGTGTGAGTGAGTATGTTCTTATTCTGCCGTACTCATCGAAGCGCTGCCAATTTGAAGGCATTTGCCTCTACGATTAGCCGTGATGAGTACCTCAGCCAATATTCGAGATAACAAAGCTCGATTGCCACGTGATGAACGCCGAGCACTTTTATTATCTGCGGCCCTCGAAGTTTTCACTGCTGCCGGATACCACTCTGCAGCGATGGATGAAATTGCAGATCGTGCTGGCGTCAGTAAGCCAGTTTTATATCAGCACTTTCCATCAAAATTAGAGTTGTACTTAGCCGTTTTAGATTTACATATAGATTCACTTGTATATGAAATCCAAAAAGCAATCGCATCAACTCCCGATAATGCAAACCGCGTTCGTGCAACGGTCGATGCCTACTTTGGGTTTATTGAAAGCGAAGGAGAAGCATTTCGTTTATTGTTTGAAAGCGATATGAGTGTCGAACCTTCAGTTGCTGAAAGACTCAATCGCATGACATATGACTGCGCAGCAGCAGTTAGCGCAATTATTTCCCTTGACACTGGTCTTCCTCGTGAAGTTGCAATGATGCTCGGTGTCGGAATGATTGGTTGCGCACAAGTAACTGCCCGACATTGGCTTGAAAGAGATAGCAAATTAACCCGCCAACAAGCCGTAGACCTAGTTGAAAATCTCATGTGGCGCGGAATTTCGGGCTTTCCCAGCAAATAACTTGGCAAACTCGCATGGTGATTAATCGGTAGTATTAGCAACTATGAGTACAAAGAAAAGCGATAGCGCTAAAAAAGTTCAGGTTCGAATCTCAATAACTAACGTCACTTCAGATCTAAATTTCGAGAGCGAGCTTGCAGCTGCCGATATACAAAGTGCAGTCAACTCGGCACTTAAATCTGGTGATGCCTTAACTCTTCAAGATATTCGCGGCCGGGTTGTAATGGTTCCTGCAGACAAAATTGGTTATGTAGAAATTGGCGAACAAACCGATCGTCGCGTCGGTTTCGGCGCCCAATAAGTGTCACTGACTTTCGAAGACCTTCCACTTCGCCAAGAAACAAAGGCCGCTCTTAAAGAGCACGGTTTTGATTCTCCATTTCCAATTCAAGAGATGGTTTTACCTATTGCACTAGCTGACGGAGATGTTATTGGCCAAGCCAAGACGGGTACGGGAAAAACTTTGGCATTTGGAATTCCTCTGATTGAACGTGTGATTGCTCCAAAGGATGCCGAGTGGAAAGAACTTGAATTCCAGGGTGCTCCACAAGTTTTAGTCGTTGTACCAACACGTGAGTTATGTATACAAGTAGCAAAAGATATTGATGAGTTAGCAAATAATCGTGGAATTAGAACTTTAGCCGTTTACGGTGGGCGGGCATTTGAACCACAAATCGAAGCTCTCAATGCAGGAATTGAAATTGTTGTTGGCACGCCTGGTCGACTTTTGGATCTTTATCGTCAAGGCCAACTAAAGCTAAAAGAAGTATCACGTCTAGTCTTAGATGAAGCAGATGAGATGCTTGACCTTGGTTTTTTACCTGATGTTGAAAAGATTTTTACTAGTACGCCTAAACGTTCTCAAACAATGCTTTTTTCAGCCACAATGCCTGGCGACATTCTTAGCCTTGCGCGTCGATTTATGAATCAACCAATTCATATTCGCACTCAAGATAATGAAGATGAAGGCGCCGTTGTTTCAAAAATTGAACAGCACGTATACCGCGCGCACGCCATGGATAAAATTGAAATGCTTGCAAGAATTCTGCAAGCCGAAGGTCGTGGACCAACAATCGTCTTTTGCCGAACCAAGAGAACGTGCCAAAAAACTGCTGATGATTTATTAGAACGTGGATTTAGATCAGCAACTATTCACGGAGATCTTGCGCAAAACGCTCGCGAAAAAGCTCTCAACGATTTCAAAGCTGGCAAAACTGATGTACTAGTTGCAACTGATGTTGCGGCTCGCGGAATCGATATTGATGGCATAACCCACGTAATCAATTACCAGTGCCCTGAAGATGAAAAGACTTACGTGCATCGAATCGGTCGTACTGCTCGAGCCGGAGCGCATGGAATCGCAGTCACATTCGTTGATTGGGATGAAATGGCTCGCTGGAAGATGATTGACACTGCGCTCAAACTTGGTTTACCAGAGCCTGAAGAAACTTATTCGTCTTCAGAACATCTCTACGAAGTAATGAAAATTCCTGCTGGCTCAACTGGCCGCATGGTTAAAGCAAAGCCTGCTGTGAAACCACAAGAAGCTCCAAAAGTTGAACAAACCCGTGAAAAGCGCGAAAGAACTCGCACGAAGAAGTTCAAATCTGATTAAGTTGTTCTAGAACGCTATACGCCGCTTCTCTGTACGCTGAAGCACAATCTGAATTCTTATCCGTTGAAAGCACGCTTCGTTTCTGGCTTACTGCAATATCAATGTCTGTGGTTAATGGAATCTGTGCGTCCAGAATAATGTGAGTTTCGAAAAGATTGGCATGCTCTGTATTAAATTGATCAACCGGAAGTACGAATTTCTTCGCATCTGATGAAATTCTTAGCGTGCTTACTGCTCCACGAATT
Source organism: Candidatus Nanopelagicaceae bacterium (assembly GCA_947461995.1). Classification (GTDB taxonomy): domain Bacteria; phylum Actinomycetota; class Actinomycetes; order Nanopelagicales; family Nanopelagicaceae; genus Planktophila. Next base: position 10,304 of record CANHNH010000002.1, on the reverse strand, counting down.
GCGTGTGCTGAACTATTCGCTGGAACCAGGATTGCATCTGCGGCATGTAGGGCCATGGCTAATTTCGAATCAATCTGAGAGGGAGTATCAATGATTACTAGGTCATATTTTCTTGGCAGGAGTTCTAAAGCGCTCTTCAACGCTTTGACATCATTGAGCATAGAAAGACGAGAATCTGCCCCAATGAAATCAAACCTCTCCTGAGTTGTGATGTCATTTGCCTCTGCAAGAGTTGAACCATTAAGTATTTCACTTATTGTCTCTCTTGATTTTTCAAATCCCAATGTAAATGTTAAATCCGCTCTAGGATCTAAATCAATTAATAAGACCTTTTTTCCATACTCAACACTTGCCACTGCTAGAGCATGAGCAGTTGTAGTTTTAAAAGTTCCACCAGCGATATTTGTTATCGCAATAACTGATGTCATGATGCGATTCCCCACCTAACACGTGCTTCTTTAAGAAGCGGTGGTTGAAAGATATTCTCAGGGATTAGTTTTAAGGTCGAACGAGTTGCAACCAGAGCAACATTTGTCACAGCATCATGGCCTGGCAAAGTAGGTATTTCATAAAGTTTTCGAGCCCAAGTTGGAAGTGCTGCTGTGGCTAATGCACTCAATGTTGCCCAAGCCGGAGCGGCAGGAGTTGCAAAACGAATAACCGTTGGCATTGGTGGAATTGCAAGAAAGAGCGCTGTGCGCTTGGCATCATCACTTGCATAAAGCTCGGGTGCAATGTTTTCAAAATAAGCTTTTAGTTCATTCATGTTTGTGGGAACATCATCAGGATTTATTCCCACTTGCTGCGCAAAATCCACCATCTCTTTTACATATTGATCTTGATCCTGCGTCGACAAATGCATTCCGGAGCGCACTGCGGTTTCTAAGAAAGAGTCAACAAGTGACATATGCACCCACAAAAGAAGGTGTGGTCCATCTAAACCTAAACGCGTATGAACAGATCGAACCCTTGCCGAAAGTGCCTCTGCTTGCATTCGCGGAGCAAAACTTAAAGTCGCAACATAGTCCCCAGTTCGCTGCAACCTACCCCAAGTATCTTCGCGAAAATTTGAATTCTTTGCGACACCATCCATGGCATCAGGATGTAATGCTTGTTGTAAAAGTGCTCTAATTCCACCAACTACCATCGATGGATCGCTATGTACCTGCCAGACAATGCTCTCTGGTGAATATAGACCTAGTTCAGAGCTCATGAAGCAGTAAAGGCCTTAATCGCATCTGCAATCATCTGAATTGCAATTGCAGCAAGTAAGAGTCCGGCAATGCTGGCAACAAGATTTACGCCAGTATCTTTAATAACTTTAAGAATAGTTGTCGATGCCATCAAAGTAAGTGCAATAGCTAGATGAACTGCAATCACTGCAATTGCCAATCCGATGCCTTGTCCGACATTATTTATTTTTTGTACATAAATCATTGTTGCGACAATCGCCCCAGGGCCAGCTAGTAAAGGAGTGCCCAGCGGTACAAGTGCGATGTTATTTGATTTGCGATTTTCTGATCCAGGACGACCGCCCATCAATAACTCAAGTGAAACTATGAGCAACAAGAGTCCGCCGGCGGCTTGAAGTGATTCAAGAGAAATATTTAAATACGAAAGTACGAGACGACCAAAGAGTGCAAATGAAGTAATGACAACTAATGAAACAGCTGCGGCTTGCCATGCAAGTTTGCGACGGGTGGCTGGTGACTTATCTGCAACTAATCCAAGAAATATTGGCGTTGCACCTGGTGGGTCCATGATGACAAATAGCGTTACAAATGCTTGAAGCGCGAATGTGACTGCTGTGATTTCGCCAATGTTCATGCTCTGATGACCCTTCGCTGATCTGCTTCTGACTCAAGACGTTCCCATTGTGCCTGATTGGTCAGGTTTTCACCTAATGAATTGAGTTTTCCGGTCCCGTGATAATCACTGGCGCCTGTAATAACTAAATCTAATTCAGCTGCAATATTTGCAAGTGAATTTCGTTCGTCGTTGTTGTGATCGCGATGATTAACTTCAATTCCATTTAATCCGGCTTTTTTTAGTGGTAAAAAATCTTCAACAGATAAGACACTGCCACGAAGTGAGGCAAAGGGATGAGCGATAACCGCGACTCCACCAGCTTTACGAATCATCGAAATAGCATCTTCTGGAGTGGGTGCAAGATGAGATACGTAGTATGGAGAATTGTTATGCAGTAATTCAGCAAAAGCTTCATCTCGTGAGGCAATAACGCCATTTTTTACTAAAGCATCGGCTATATGCGGTCTACCAAGAGTTGCGCCTTCGGGCTTTACAGATTCGACATCTTCCATAGAAATCTTAAACCCACCTGCATTTAACAACTCAATAATTTTTCGCGCACGTGGAATACGACCATCGCGTGTATTTTCCAACATTTCTTGCATATCCATATGACTGCCATCAAAAAGTAAACCCAACATGTGCACACTGAGTCCTTGCGTTGTAAGACAAGATATTTCCGCACCAAGGGCCAGTGATAAATTTGCGCGCAGAACTTTTTTTGCGGGTTCCCAACCCGAAGTGGTGTCGTGATCTGTAATGGCTATCAGGGAAAAACCTTCGCTGATAGCTTTATTGACAAGCTGGGCGGGTGAATCTGTTCCATCACTACAAGTCGTATGTGTATGTAAATCAATCATGGAGTCAACTCGATTCGTGAAGGTCGCGTGCGCAAAACTACGAGAGCACATCCTCCGAGAATTAGAATTATGCCCGGGAGAATTCCAATTGGAGGTCGTTGATCCAACCACCAAATTGCAAGCACAGAAGCGACTGGAACTTCAAAGAAAATGATAAGAGAGACAACCGCGGGAGATACTCTCTTCAATGCCGAGTTAAACATGTTGTGGCCAAGAAGTTGAGCAAAAACAACTAGTCCAATCACAATCCACCATTCGTTACCATTGAAATTCCATAAATTAAATCCCCCAAGAAATACGATTGGTAGGGCAGTCAATGCGCACACGGCATAGCAGATTGCCGTATATGTGCTTGTTTCCAAACTTTGTTGGGCTTTAGAGCCAATGAGCATATAAATTGCGGCTAATGCTGCAGATACGATCGCTGCAATATCTCCTGCAAAAGATCTCAATGAAATATTGAAATCAATTCCAGAAATTAAAACAACTCCAGAAAAACTTACGATCATGCCGAGCCAGGCGCGAGATGGAATATGTCCGCCTCTGATTCGTACAAACAAGGCGGCAAAAATAGGTTGTAGTCCTACAAGCGCGGTACCGGCAGCAACTGAAGTCAGTCGCATTGCTAAAAAGAATCCAATGAAGTGCATCGCTAGAACAAATCCGCCTAGCGCTGCCCACAACATTCCGATGCGATTCTTGCGATGCTTAAAGGCGAAAGGAGCAATAAGCAGTGCGCCCCCAATATTTCGCCAAAAAATTAAAGTAACAACTGGCATTGTGCTCAATGCGATGAGCGGGCCAGAAACTCCGATGCCAATAATTCCAATACCTAGTCGAATCAAATCATTGCGCCCAGGCAAAGCCGTATGACTATTAATGAGTGATTTCTGCTCTGACACAGGGCAAAAGTATCTACTTCATTGAATTTAAGCGAAAGCATCAGGGGGTGTGGAGCCGTTACCCTTAGCCCATGAGCGGAAACTTGATCAATCGAGTATTTCTCGCCCGTCTTGCAGGTACCGCGGTTTTTGACCCAAATGGTGATCCAGTAGGAAAGGTGCGAGATGCACTTGCGACCCTTCGTGCAAATAATCAACCACCACGAATTTTAGGATTAATTGTTGAAGTTCCTCTTCGTCGTCGTGTGTTCGTGCCAATTACGCGCGTTACGTCCATTGAAAGCGGAACAGTAATAATTACTGGTTTGCTAAATATGCGTCGCTTTGAAACTCGCGCAGGTGAAGTGCTCGTACTTGGAGAAATGCTTGACCGTTCTGTATCACTTGCTGAAAGCGGTGAAAAAGTTGTTGTAGAAGATATGGGTATGGAACAAAACAGAAGTGGCGATTGGCTCATTACGCGAGTACACATAATGCGTCGCGGCACAGGATTGCGTCGCAAGGGAGCCACATCGACAGTGCAGTGGGAAGAAGTTTCTGGTTTTGCAATTTCTGAACACAATCAGGGTGTTGCGAACTTACTTTCGACATTGAGCACTCTTCGTGCTGCCGACTTGGCATCTGTAATGCATGACTTGGCGCCAAAGCGCCGCGTTGAAGTTGCGCGAGCGCTCAATGATGAGCGTTTAGCCGACGTGCTTGAAGAAATGGATGAAGCAGAGCGCGTTGAATTACTCGCAGAACTCGAAGGCGAACGCGCCGCCGATGTTCTAGGAGAAATGGATCCCGATGATGCTGCTGACTTGCTACGCGAAGTTGGGCAAGAAAGAGCACAAGCACTTCTTGAATTAATGGAACCAGAAGATGCAGAAGATGTTCGCCGCTTGATGAATTATGAAGATTACACAGCTGGCGGAATGATGACGACCGAACCAATTGTTATGACCGCAGATAACACAGTGGCTGAAGCATTAGCTGCTGTTCGTCAAAGTGAAATTTCACCGGCTCTGGCGTCACAAGTATTTATTTGTCGCGCTCCCCTTGAAACTCCAACAGGTAGATTTATTGGCATTGCACATTACCAACGATTACTGCGAGAGGCTCCATCAACGCTTCTTGGGTCAATGGTGGATACTGATACTCAAGGATTAAATCCCCAAGCATCATTGAATGAAGTTTCGTCATACTTAGCCAGTTATAACTTGCTATCCCTGCCAGTTGTAGATGTTAACGAACGCCTTCTTGGCGCAGTAACAGTCGATGACGTACTCGATCACTTATTGCCTGAAAATTGGCGCCATGATCACCGAGATATTTCAAAGACAGCAGGCGTTTTACAGCATGAAGATTTACTCGATACACACGAAAGGGAGGTATAGAAATGGCTCGCAATAACCGTTTAGATACACCTCGCGAAACAGGTCGTACGTTTCGTCCTAACTTTGATCCTGAAACATTTGGTCGTTTGTCAGAACGCTTTGCTCGCTTCCTCGGAACTGCAGGCTTCCTTGTTTATATGACCGCCTTTGTTTTGAGCTGGTTTACCTGGAATACCTTGGCTCCAATTGATCTGCGTTTTGACGATTACCCATTTATCTTTTTGACGCTTATTTTGTCATTACAAGCCTCATACGCTGCACCTTTAATTTTGCTTGCACAAAATCGTCAAGCTGACCGGGATCGTATTCAGGTAAGTGAAGATCGTGCTCGCAATGAGCGCTCTATTGCGGACACGGAATATCTCACTCGTGAATTAGCAAGCCTTCGAAATACACTCGGTGAAGTGGCTACAAGAGATTTCTTACGCAATGAACTTAAAGACATGCTCGAAGAAGTTCTTGATGAATTACGTACTAAGTCCAAGCCTGACACCAAGAAGTGATTTCTTACGAACAACTAATTGATCAACAATTGCATTAATTGCTTTAGATGCAACACTGTCAGGGAATTGAATTACTACAGGTGTACCACTGTCTCCACCAGTTCTTAGATCTGGGTTAAATGGAATTTTGCCGAGCAATGGAACATCAATGCCTGCTAAATCTGACAATCTCTTTGCTGTCTCTTCTCCCCCGCCAGAACCAAACAGAGAAATCATTTCATCACAGTGAGGGCATGGAAAATCTGACATGTTTTCTATAACACCAACTAGGTGCTGTTTAATCTGGTGTGCAATACGTCCTGCTCTTTCGGCAACTTCGGCCGCCGCAATCTGTGGAGTAGTCACCACAAGAATTTCTGAAGTTGGAATGAGTTGACCTAGTGAAATAGCAAGGTCACCTGTTCCGGGTGGCAAATCAATGAGCAATAAATCTAAATCACCCCAATAAGCATCAGATAATAATTGTTCTAGAACTTTGTGTAAGAGCGGTCCGCGATAGGCAATAGCATCTGAGCGCTCTGGTTTAAACATTTCCATGGAAACAACTTTTACTCCATATGACTCAAGTGGAATAAACATTTGATCTATCGCAGTCGGACGTTGTCCTATCAAACCCATCAATCGTGGAACAGAGTGACCGTAAACATCTGCATCTAATATTCCGACTCGTAAGCCTTTTTGAGCCGCAGCAACAGCTAAATTAACTGTGAGAGAAGATTTGCCTACTCCGCCTTTGCCGGATGCGATTCCGATAACTCGAGTCAGAGATTCTGGTTGAGCGAATGGAATGATTTTTTCACGGCCATTTCGCAATAAAGATTTTAAATTTCCTCGTTGCTCTTCATTCATTACTCCAAATAATATTTCAACAGAAGTTATGGATTCCACCGACATAACAGCTTTTGTAATATCAGTGCGCAGCCGGTCTTGCATCGGACAACCAGAAATTGTGAGCAAAATCTTTAACCGAGCAATCCCACCATCTGTTTCAACGGACTCGACCATGCCTAATTCGGGCAATGGGCGATGAATTTCTGGGTCTTCAACCGTCGCTAATGCCGCGTGGATTGATTCAATAGTTGTCATAGTAAATCCGGATCAATTTTAGGTTGCGCCATATTTCGTGGTTTCTCTTCATCAAGTGCACCTGCAATTTGTTTCTTAATAAAAGTTTTTGGATTCAAATCTGATGGTTGTAAATCTTCGAATCCTGGTCCAAGGTTTTCACGGAGTTCAGCTGTAGCAGTATTTGCTAAATTCTTTACTCGCTTTAAAAACTTTGCGGCATCTGAGGAGAATTTTGGCAAGCGTTCAGGACCCACAAAGAAGATTGCAAGAATTGCTAATCCAATGAATTCACCTGGTCCAATGCCAAAAATCATGTTTTTAGCCTAGTGGTTATCGTGGATTAGTTCTTGCCAGCAGCAAGCACAATAGATGCCGAACGCGTACTACTGCCACGTTTGAACTTAATCTCAACTCGATCACCAATATTTTTTGCACGAATCGCAACGATGAGTTCATCAGGATTGTTAATTGGTTTACCGGCAAATTCAACAATGACATCTCCTGGATTAATTCCAGCTTTTTGTGCTGGCCCACCAGGAAGAATTGCTCCACTTGATTCGGTTACTTTTGCACCGGCTCCAGTAAAAGTCATATCAATTGATACACCTATAACAGGATAAGAAGCTTTTCCAGTTTTAATTAATTGATCTGCTGTTTTTCTCGCTTGATTTATTGGAATCGCAAAACCTAATCCAATAGATCCTGCCTGACTATTTGAAGCACCACTGAGGGTAGCAATTGCAGAATTGATTCCAATCACCGCACCTGTTGTGTCAATGAGTGGGCCACCAGAATTACCTGGATTAATTGCAGCATCTGTTTGTAAGGCGTTAATAAATGAGCTTTCACCAGCAGAGCCACCAGTTGTTACAGCTCGTTCTTTTGCACTAATAATTCCTAAAGTAACTGTTCCAGATAATCCAAGCGGTGAACCAATTGCGATCACTGAATCACCCACAGCGACTTTATCGCTGTCTCCAAATTGAAGCGCAGGCAAGCCCGTTGCAATAATTTTAAGAACAGCTAAATCATAAGAAGCATCCCGGCCAGTAATTTTACTTTCAAATTCTTGGCCATTATTAAGTGTGACAATTATCTTTGCCTTTGAAAGAGCGGCTTCTTCAACGACGTGATTATTTGTCAGAATGTAACCGCCGCTATCAATGATAAAACCTGAACCGGTACTTCCTGAACCAGTTGTAATTGAAACCACTGAGGGCAAGACCCGATTTGCTAATCCTGCAACTGAATCTGGCTTACGTTCAATAGAATTTGATGCAGAAACTAAATTTGCTTTACTACCTAAGAATCCCCCAGATGCATTTACTCCAAGTGCTCCGCCGACAAGTCCAGCAATAATTGCTAGTACCACTACAGAACCTGGCGAGATACCTCTGGATGAAGGTGAGAAATCTTGGGAGTTCCACCATGGTGCCTCATTATGTGCACGGGATTTTCGGGAAAGAAAAGACATGGTGCTTATCTTGCTACAACTTTGTTGCTATTAACAAACCATCGCCAATGGTTATGAGTGTGCTTACCCAGAGATCTGTGGCGCCTTTTACAGATTTGCCAGCTTCACGTAAGGCAATTGTTCGAGGATCACGTTGTGAAGGATCACTCACTTTGCCACCACCAAAGAATCCATCAATCACCATCACGCCGCCACTTCGCAATATTCGATGGGCTTCTTCAATTGTGTATGTTAAATCTTCAGGATTGTGACGCAGTACAACTAAATCATACGCACGATCAGTTAACTTTGTCATAACATCCATTATTGAATTAGTGATTAGTCTGAACCGAGGTGGCGCAATGTCAGCATCTTGCATAGCGATTCGCGCAATACGTGAGTGTTCAGTTTCGTCATCAATCGAAGTCAGAGTTCCACTATTTATCATTCCAGCTAAAATCCAAAGACTTCCGACACCTGATCCTGTTCCAACTTCAACAACTGATTGAGCAGAGAGCTGATGGGCTAGTGCACGAAGATAAGCACCAACGCCCGTAGTTGCATCGTTTGCGCCCACTTCTACTCCGCGCGCTCTAGCGCGGATTTGAAATTCATCTTCAGAAATAAAATTTTCAGCGTAAGTATGTGGATCAATTTTCATCATAAACTCATAATCCAATCAATCAGTAAACGAACTCCAAATCCGTTACCACCTTTTGGAGATTCGCCTGAATCGTTTTCACTTCTGGCAGATCCTGCAACATCTAAGTGGACCCATTTTCTTTTGCCTGTAAATTTTTCCAGAAATAGTGCTGCAGTTACGGAGCCAGCTGAATAATCGCCTTTATCTGCAGTGTGATTCAAATCTGCAATGTCACTTTCAAGAGAGTCCTGGTAATCATCAACTAGAGGCATGTGCCAGAGTCGATCACCCGATGATTCGCCTGCAGCAATTAATTGTTCTGCCAACTTTGAATCCCGCGTATACATAGCGCCATATTGGCGACCAAGTCCAAGTGTTGCCGACCCAGTTAAAGTAGCAATATCGAGCAAGTAATCTGGATCTAGTTTTGCATCCGCGTAGGCCAACCCATCGGCCAAAACTAAGCGACCTTCAGCATCTGTATTTAGTACTTCCACAGTTGTTCCACCGTAGTGAGTAATAACATCACTTGGTCTTTGGGAAGTTCCAGAGAGTGCATTTTCTGCGCACATCAAGAGCGCAGTTACCTTTACTCGTGGCTTTAATTGAGGTAACACGCCAACTACGTTAAGTACGGCTGAAGCTCCCGCCATGTCACCTTTCATTGCCGTCATGAAATCGTATGGACGTTTCAGTGAAACTCCACCAGTATCAAAGGTAATCCCCTTGCCTACAAGAACAACGTGGGGCACTCGCTTACCGCTCACTTTTGGAGAGTACGTGATTTGAATAAATCTCGGTCCTGGTTTGGGAGAAGATTTTCCGACTGCGCGCAAACCTCCAAATTTAGCAAGATCTTTTCCAGCTAAGACCTTGATGGAAAGTTTGCCTTCTTTTGCAATTTTCTGTGCTTGGTTTGCCATCCAGAGTGGATTCTTGAAATTTGAGGGTGTGTGAATTAGATCGCGAGCTCGACATACCGAGTGAGAAATAATTTTGGCATCATCAATAACTTTCTCACTCTTGCCTACTACATTAAAAGTTGGTTGATCTGGTTTTGAATCACTTTTTAGCGTCCAGGTGTAGGCACCTAAAACTACTGAAATTGCGTGGGCTCTAATATCTTGTGAATCTGTGGCGAGTAAAGTTGAAACAACTATATTTTTGCCCCGCAATTTTCTACCAAGATTTGCTGCAGCTAGGCGGTGGGATTGAGTACTCTGATCACCCAAGCCAATAATAAAAATACGATCCGCTTTGGTGGCTTTTTGACTAATTGGAATTTCTAAAATTTCGCCAGCTTTGCCACTTGGTTGAAAAAAAGTAATTTCATCTATGAGATCTATATCAAAGAATTTCTCGATTGCGGCAATGGCTTCTATTTTGCCGACTAATTCGTAAGTCGAATCTTCACTTTTAATAAAACCAACTGCGATCGCATCAGCGCTGACAATGTCCTCTAGCGAAGATTCGATGCTATTGAGTTGGGCGTAGGCCATAGCGCACAGGCTAACTAAAAAAAGAAGAAATACGCCGGATTTGTTTATTTCTTAACGAGGGAAACAGCGGCATGCAATGCAGCGCTGAGGTTATTTGCTTCCTCTGCATTCATCTCAACTACGAGACGACCGCCGCCTTCAAGAGGAATGCGCATCACGAGTGAGCGAGCCTCTTTTGTGACCTCCAT
>CANHNH010000001.1 GCA_947461995.1 Candidatus Nanopelagicaceae bacterium | reverse complement strand
TCATGTCACCGGCTTTGCTGCAATTTTTGCAGATTTATTCAGCGCATTTGGCGCCATTGATTCAACTTTGCTGCTTAAGACATTAAGTGTCGTTGCTCTTATTTTAATTGTTGTGTATAGATCACCGGTGTTATGGATATTGCCTTTGTTCACGGCGCTTGTAGCAGAAGCACTCGCCGGCGCTGTAATTTATATTCTAGCAAAGCAGGATCTAATAACTTTGGACGGGCAGTCGCAAGGAATTTTGTCGGTGTTGGTTATTGGTGGTGCGACCGATTATGCACTCTTGTTGATTGCCCGTTACCGCGAAGAACTTCACCATTTTGATTCAAGATTTGATGCAATGAAAATTGCCTGGCGTGGGGTTGTAGAACCAATTATCGCTTCTGGCAGCACAGTAACTCTTGGATTACTTGTCCTACTTTTGTCGCAGCTGAGTAATACGCGTGGCCTTGGACCAGTGGGAGCAATTGGAATAGTTGCTTCAATGATTACTGTTTTAACGCTATTACCTGCATTGCTCGTGGTATTCGGGCGTTGGATATTTTGGCCAAGGGTGCCACGTCACGATGATAAAGATGAAAAACTCACTGGACTGTGGTCAAAGGTGGCTAATGCAACAGCGAATAGTCCGAAGAAATTTGCAATCGTTACGACGGTAATTCTTCTGGTTTTCGCTGGATTCATCACAACTCTCAAAGCAAGTGGTATTTCAACAACAGAAGGCTTCACATCACGTCCTGATTCGCTAATTGGTCAAGACGTTTTGCTTGAACATTTCCCAGGCGGACAGAGTCAACCCACTCAAATTTTGATTACGGAATCCAAAGTGTCCGAAGCGATCGCGGCGCTCAACTCAATTGAGGGAGTTTCCAGCGTTGTGCCAGAAGTTGATGGTCAAGTGTTACCGGGTCAACCAATGCCAGCAATAAAAGTTATCAATGGCAAGGTAGTTCTGGATGCCACATTGAATGTGCCGGCAGATTCCAAAGAAGGACGTAATTTAGTCCCGGTGATTCGAGATGCCGTTCATACAATCGATTCACAATCACTAGTGGGCGGAATTAGCGCAACTTTTTATGACCTTAATGTTGTAGCAGCTCACGACCGCAATTTGATAATTCCAATTGTGCTGTTTCTTATTGCAATTATTCTTGGACTACTACTTCGCAGCATTGTGGCAGCAGTAGTCCTTTTGGTCACAGTAATTCTTTCATTTGTCGCCACCCTTGGAGTATCTGCGCTTGTCTTCAACCACATTTTTGGTTTCGCGGGAGCAGATACTGGTTTCCCACTCTTCACATTTATCTTCCTTGTAGCACTCGGTATTGACTACAACATCTTCTTGATGACTCGTGTGCGTGAAGAAGCAATCAAAATCGGAACCATTGCGGGTGTGACAAAGGGCGTAACAGTCACAGGTGGAGTCATCACTTCCGCTGGTGTTGTTCTGGCAGCTACTTTCACAGTCCTAGGGGTACTCCCATTAGTTGCGTTAGCTCAAATTGGATTCGCAGTGGCCTTTGGAGTGTTACTCGACACCCTAGTTGTTCGCTCAATTCTGGTTCCTGCTTTGGTTCATTTGCTTGGACCAAAAATTTGGTGGCCTTCCAAACTCAAGATCTAGTTCTTATGCCGCTGTTTCACCAGCGACTTGAAATGGGGGAACGTGCCTAAGAAAGTAATTGTTGTTGGTGCAGGTCTGGCCGGACTTAGCGCTGCAATTGCTTTACAAAACGAAGGCGTTTCGGTGACCGTGCTTGAAAGCAGCGATCGTGCTGGTGGGCGAGTGGCGAGTGATGTGATTGATGGGTTTGTTTGCGATCGTGGATTTCAATTAATTAATGTCAATTATCCTGAGATAAAGAAATTAGGGCTACTCAAGGAATTAGGTTTTGTTTCTGCATCATCGGTTATTGAAGTGTGTCGTGATGAGAAAAGAGTCCGAATTGGCGATCCACGTGCAACCTTGTTTTCAGTCTTTAACTCTGAAACAGGTTCTATCCTCGAAAAAATGCGATTGATCAAGTATTTACTTCGGAAAACAAGTGCGCAAAGCGTAGGAGAGGACCTGAAGAACAGCGGTTTGGGCAAAACTTACGAACGAGTGCTTCGTCCTTTCTTAACTGGGGTGTTTCTCTCAGATCCATTATTAGTTGATGCCGAATATGGACGAACTGCAATCAAGCACTTTGTTAAGGGAAATTCGGGATTACCTGTTCGCGGGGTGGGTGTGCTTGCAGAAGTGCTGGCTTCACGAGTTAATAACATAGAGTATGGAGTTCAAGTAAACTCCATAAAGAAAAATGTATTAAAGACTTCTCGTGGCAAATATGAAGCTGATGCGATTATCGTAGCTACGGATGCAACAACGGCGGCGCAATTATTAGATCTCACCGATGTTCCTCAATTAGTTGGCTGTACCACGTGGTATCACTCAACTAAGGACAGACCAACTCCCAGCAAATCTCTCATCATTGATAGCCAAGATCGCGGTCCGGTGGTTAACACTCTTGTGATCTCAAATATGATGCCAAGTTATGCACCGATTGGCAAGAATTTGATTTCAAGCACAAGCATTCTTCCGACAACAGAATCTGAAGTTCGCAGACATTTAGCGATTATGTATGGTGTGGATACCAGAAATTGGAAGCTAGTTGCAAAGTATGAAATTCCAAGTGCGCTACCACTAGCATCATTACGAAGTAAAAGTGCAACTGGTTCTCACCTACGTGATTGCATTTATATAGCTGGAGACTACAAGAGTGCGCCCTCTCAAAATGGTGCGCTGCTATCTGGACGCTTGGCTGCTCTTTCTGTATTAGTCGACTAGCGCAGTCAGAGCTGTTGCTAAATGCGGATAGTCAAACACGAATCCCGCTTCAAGTAGTGCTTGTGGCATTACTTTTTTAGAACCTAGAATCTCGGTTGAAAATCCACCCAGTGCAATCTTTAGCGCCAAAGCTGGTGCAGGAAATAATGCAGGGCGGTGCAGTGCGCGAGCTAATCCAGCTGTGAATTCTTGATTTGTAACAGGGTTCGGAGAAGTTAAATTTACAGGTCCTTGGATTTTGCTTTCTAGAGCAAATGTAATTGCACGAATTTGATCATGCAAAGTAATCCACGACCACCATTGCTTTCCGTTTCCCAATTTTCCACCGAAACCAAATCTAAATAGAGGAAGCATGCGTCCCAGTGCACCGCCAGTTGGATCGAGTACCAGGCCGGTGCGAAGTTTTACTGTGCGCACATCTTGGACTAGATCAGCTGCGCCTTCCCATTCTCGGCATACTGCAGCCAAAAAATCTTCGCCAGCTCGATCTGTTTCGATCACGGCGCGATTACCAGTTTCGCCATACCAACCAATTGCACTTGCGCTAATAAAAACCGATGGCTTAACAGTATTTACTGCATTGGCAATTGTAGTTGTTCCAAGCAATCTGGAATTAAGAATTTCGCTTTTGTACTTCTTAGTCCAGCGCTTATCTCCGACTCCGGCACCAGCTAAATGAATAACCGCATCTACTCCAGTAAGTGCCTCTAAATCCACTGTACCTGCTTGTGGATCCCAGGTAATTTCATCTGCCGCGCGACTTGGCCTACGAACTAATTTTTGAACTGTGTAACCCTCAGATTTTAGATGACCGACAAGTGCGGTTCCGATCATTCCGGATGCTCCGGTGATTGCAACTCGTTGCATCGTTGGCATCAGAGACCAAGATCCGATTCAAAAGCACCGTGTTCCAGACGCTCTTTAAGAGTTACTAAGAATCGAGCAGCATCTGCTCCGTCAACGACGCGATGATCATATGAAAGTCCTAAATAAACCATTGCACGGATCGCAATTGTTTCACCACCATCTTCACCGCGAACGACCATTGGTCGCTTCACAACTGCACCTAAGCCAAGAATTGCAACCTGTGGTTGGTTAATAATCGGAGTATCAAAAAGCGCGCCACGGCTTCCGGTATTTGTTAGCGTAAATGTTCCGCCACCTAATTCATCTGGAGTAACTTTATTATCTCGAGTTCGTGCTGCTAGATCAGAAATTTTGCGAGCAATTCCGCCCATGTTTAAATCTCCGGCGTTGTGAATTACTGGTACTAATAATCCACGTTCAGTATCTACGGCAATTCCAAGGTGTTCGGCGCCATGGTAAGTAATTTGATCACCTTCGACAGATGAATTTAATACGGGATGAACTTTGAGCGCCTCACATACTGCCACGGCAAAAAATGGAAGGAATGAAAGTTTCACACCTTCTCGTGCTTCAAAAGATGCCTTGGCACTATCGCGTAGGCGAGAAATTTTTGTTACATCTACTTCGATAACTGTTGTGAGCTGCGCGCTTACTTGTAAAGACTCAACCATTCGGGCGGCTATGACTTTGCGCAGACGCGACATTGTCACTGTTGTTCCGCGCAATGGTGATGTCACAACTGTCGGTGATTTTGCAGCAACAGTGGTCGTAGCGGATTGCGCAACTGGAGCACTCTGAGACACAGATGGTTTTGCAGCAGCCTGAACATCTTCTTTACGAATACGGCCACCAACACCACTGCCCTGAAGAGTTGAAAGATTGACGCCGAGTTCGGAAGCTAATTTTCTAACAATTGGTGTTACATAAGCATCGGCATTTGGCGCAACCGTTGCAGGGGGAATAATCGCAGGTGCAGAAATAACAGGGGGCGCTGCAACAACTGGCGCTGCAACAACTGGCGCTGCAACAACTGGCGCTGCAACAACTGGCGCTGCAACAACTGCACCATTAGAAGCACCTATTAATCCTAGACGTGCACCAACTGGAACAGTTGAATCAACTGAGACGTCAATTGCTAAGAGCGTTCCAGCAACTGGTGATGGAATCTCTGTGTCAACTTTGTCAGTTGAAACTTCTAGCAACGCTTCATCCATCGCAACTGCGTCACCAACATTTTTTAACCAACGTGTAACAGTACCTTCGCTGACGCTTTCACCAAGAGCTGGCATCGTAATAATGGTTCCAGCAGAGTTTGATGCAACTGGCGCGACGGGGGCAGGTGTCGCAACTGGTGCAACTGGAGCTGGTGTCGCTACAGGTGCTGGTGTCGCAACTGGAGCTGGTGTTGCAACAGGTGCAACAGGTGCTGCTGCACCGTCTGCGATAACTGCAAGTTCGGCTCCAACTGCGACAGTTTGATCTACGCCGACAATAATTTTTTGAAGTGTTCCCGCAACAGGTGAAGGAATTTCTGTATCAACTTTATCTGTTGATACTTCTAGCAATGGTTCGTCAACAGCAACCTGGTCGCCTTCTGCTTTTAGCCAACGTGTAACTGTTCCCTCTGTCACGCTCTCGCCAAGGGCAGGCATCGTTAGTGAAAATGTCATAGTTTTCTCCCTAAATTATCCGTGAGCATGAAGCGGTTTACCGGCCAGTGCCATGTGTGCTTCTCCCATGGCTTCTGAAAGAGTTGGGTGTGCATGAATAAGAGGAGCAACATCGTCTGCACTTGCTTCCCAATTAAAAATTAGTTGTGCTTCGGCTAGAAGTTCTCCGACGCGAGAACCAACCATATGAATTCCAAGTACAGGTCCGTTCTTGGCAGAAACCAATTTCACAGATCCTGCTGTGCGCAAAATTTGAGCTTTACCATTACCAGCTAAGTCATAATTTAATTCAACAACATCGTAACCGCGCTCTTTTGCAATTGCTGTCGTCAAGCCAACGGATGCAACTTCTGGTTCAGAGTATGTAACCCGTGGAACACCATCGTAATTAATTGCTTTTGGATTAAGGCCTGCAATCTCTTCCGCAACCAGAATTCCTTCACCGAACCCCACATGAGCAAGCTGAAGAGTCGGAATTAAATCACCGACCGCCCAAATTCCAGCAACATTTGTGCGGCACTTATCATCGACTAATACATAACCGCGATCCATAGCGATTCCTTGTTCTTCGTATCCTAGATTTGCAGATACAGGTCCTCTTCCGACACTGACGAGGAGAACATCTGCCGTGAAAGTTTTTCCATCTTCGAGAGTCACGGTTACAGTTTCGCCATTAATCGCAGCGGACTTGAAGCGAACACCAAGTTCAAAATTAATCCCGCGTTTTCTAAATGCGCGTTCGAGTTGCTTGCTAGATGACTCATCTTCAAGTGCAACCAGGTGAGATAGACCTTCAATAATTGTTACTTCTGCTCCAAAGGATTTCCAAACAGATGCAAACTCGCAGCCGATTACGCCGCCACCTAAAACGATGACACTCTTTGGAACGTACTCCAATTTTGTTGCATGATCGGATGTAATGATCTTCTTGCCATCGATTTCAAGTCCAGGCAGAGTTTTTGCGTACGATCCTGTCGCGAGTACAACATTTTTACCTGTGTATTTTTCGCCATTAACTTCAACGGTGTCTTTAGAAACCAAACGACCGTGACCTTCGATGTACGTAATATTTCTTGATTTTACAAGACCTTGCAACCCTTTGTGAAGTCGAGCGATTACGCCATCCTTATATGAATTAACAGCTGGCATATCCATAGACAAGAATTGCGCGTTCACACCGAAGTGGCTGGCATCGCGTGCGCCATCTGCAATTTCACCTGAGTGCAATAATGCTTTTGTTGGAATACAGCCACGGTGTAAACACGTGCCACCAAGTTTGTCAGCTTCGATCAGTGCTACAGAAAGACCTAGTTGTGCGCTTCGAAGGGCGCATGCATAACCGCCACTTCCACCGCCAAGGATTACTAGATCAAATTGAGCCACTGCGTAAACCTCCCACGATTCTAAAGACGTACTAGGACAACCTTCGCCCTTGTCCTATCTTGCCAGCCTTCGGGCTAGTTACCGAATTATTGAATTTTCGACCAAGCACAGAAGTGTGCGCAGTGCCACACCAGTGCCACCAACTGGGGTGTATCCGTGTGCACCAGATTCGTTGTAGGCGGGACCTGCAATATCTAGGTGCAACCATGGCACTTCTGGCTTAACGAAATCCTTTAAGAATAAACCGGCGACTAACATGCCGCCCATTCGTTCACCGATATTTGCTAAATCTGCAACTGGTGAATCAAGAGATGCGCGCAATTCTTGAGGTAGTGGCATTGGCCAAAATGCTTCGCCACTATCTGTGGCTGCAGTGATTAAACGAGCACTGAAATCTTCATTATTTGTCATGACCGCACTTGTTCGGGTTCCAAGTGCGACCACTTGTGCCCCCGTCAATGTTGCAACATCAATAAGACCATCGAGTGATTTTGTTTCTTGGGCCTTGACAAGAGCATCAGCCAGAATGAGTCGACCTTCTGCATCCGGATTGAGAACTTCTACAGTTTTACCCCCATAAATTGTAATGACATCACTTGGCCGAGTTGCATTTTCGCTAACCATATTTTCAGCCAAGGGTGCCCATGCTTCGATTGATACCGGAAGTTTTAGATTTGCAATGGCAAGAATCGCACCGCATACAGCCGCTGCTCCACTCATGTCAGATTTCATGGCTTCCATACCGGCTGCAGGTTTAAGAGCTAATCCGCCAGTATCAAATGTGATTCCTTTACCCACGAATGCAAATTTACGTAGAGATTTTTTGGGTGTGTATTTAATGTGAAGCAAACGAGGTGGATTTGCCGATCCTTGGCCAACACCAATAATTCCGCCATAGCCGCCACTTTTCAATTGCTTTTCATTGAGAACACTAACTTTAAGTCCAGCAGAAGCGCCGCCCGCTGATTTAACAACAGCCGCAATCTTTTTCGTAAAAGTTTCTGGAGTTAGGTGCGATGGGGGAGTGTTGATTAAATCTCGAACTAAGTGCGTGTACTTTGCGATTATTTGCGCGCGCTTTAGCCCATTCCTTGCTTCAATTTTTTTAGTAAATTTGGAGTGAATCGCGATCTTTGTCAGTGGCAATTTTCGTTCTGATTTTGTTGAGCCGCGGAATTCATCAAAAGCATAGGAGCCAAGTGCTGCACCTTCTGCAATCGCTGAAACTGCTTCAATATTTGCAGTTGGCAAGGCAAATGTTGCTTCATCACTTCCGGCCAAAGCACGTGCAGCTGCTCCCGCGGCACGACGAAGAGTTTCATGGGCATACTCTTTTTGTGTCTGACCCAATCCAGTAAAAACGATTAATTTTGTTCGGGTGCCAGGAATTTTGATAATTTCATCAGATTTACCAGTTGCTCCGAGCTCTTTGAGTTGAGCGAGCAGTGTTCTTGCATCCAGAGTCAGAGAGCCTGATTCAATGCTTAACGCTGATGCTTTATTTGGATTAAATGAAAGCCCGACGACAATTACACCGTTATTCACGGCGCCGTCAGTAAGTGCCAACGAGGACATGGTGCTCCTTCTCAAATTCTGCAAGACGCACAGGTTATCGGTTGTAGGAACTTTTGTAGCAGTGGGAGTAGGTTGTGAATGTGAAAAATTCTCCTCTCCATCAAAAACACGTGGATCTTCAAGCCAAGATGGCAGATTTTGGTGGTTGGTTAATGCCCATTGAATATCCAGCCACTGGCGTTCTCGCAGAACACAGCGCAGTCCGAGAACGTGTAGGACTTTTTGATGTGTCGCACCTAGGCAAAGCCAGCGTAAAAGGTAGCGGTGCTTTAGATTTTCTTAACGCAATTCTTACCAATGACCTCGATCGAATATCTGATGGCATGGCTCAATACACAATGTTGTGTAACGACGATGGTGGCGTTATTGATGACCTTATTGCCTATAGAAATTCATCCGATGATATTTTTCTTGTTCCAAATGCATCGAACACAGCCGATGTTGTTGCAACCCTGGAAGCTAAAAAAGTGCCGGGAATAACGATTACAAACTTACATACAGAATATGCAGTGCTTGCGCTACAAGGTCCAGCAACAGCGCAAGTTTTAGCATCCCTAGGCGTTGAATCCTTAATTGATTACATGAGTTTTACAAAGGTGAAGATTGCGCAATGTGATGTAATTTTGTGCCGTACTGGATATACAGGTGAATTTGGTTTTGAATTATTGCCATTATGGAAAGACGCAGAAAAAGTTTGGGACGCACTTGTTGCCGCAATCGCCGCCTTTGATGGCCTTGTGTGCGGCTTAGGGGCTCGCGATACGTTGAGAACGGAAATGGGATATCCGTTACATGGTCACGAACTTTCCCTTGATATCACTCCAGTGCAAGCACATGCATCATGGGCTGTGGGATGGAAGAAAGAAAATTTTTCAGGAGACGTCGTTCTGCGAAGTGAACGCACGAATGGTCCGCGCAGATTTTTACACGGTTTGAAATCTCTGGATCGGGGTATTCCTCGCGCTGGTATGAAAGTTAAGGATTCAGAGGGCATTGAAGTAGGCATTGTTACTTCTGGAACATTTTCGCCAACATTAAAAAATGGAGTTGCTCTAGCGCTTTTGGATTCTTCGGTATCACTCGGAACAGTTGTAGTGATCGACGTGCGCGGACGCGAATCACAGGCTGAAGTAGTAAATCTGCCCTTTGTTAAGTCCCACGTTAGATAAGCTCTTAAAAAATACTTAAAAACTATCTCCGGATTTTAACTGTGGGTGTGGGGTGCGCAGACGGCGCATTTGAGTTGATCGCAGCCAACCGTAGAGTCCAAGACCTTTGGTCGCTGAATCTGGAAAACGCTTGCGGACTTCGCGCTTAATCTTTCGAGATAGAAAAATTCCATCAACAACAGCTGTTAGGAGTACGACGTACATAAGTGCGATTCCGCCGTACTGCAGGGCAGGTACAGGAAAAACAGAGAGTAACAAAACTACAAAAATGATTGGCAGAAAATATTCACCGATAGATTTTCTTGAATCAACAAGATTTCTTACGAGTTTGCGAGCCGGACCTTTGTCGCGCAGAGGCAGAGCGCTCTCTTCGCCCCGCAAGTAAGCGGCGCGAGACGCGGTTCGAGCCGCACGGGATTGTTCGCGGGCGCGCTTTTTTTCTAACTTAGAAGAAGCAGGAGCGAGGGATGAAACTATTCGTTTTGATTGTGATTCTTTGCGTTTAGGAGTTGGACGACCTTTTTTCGCAGAAGCATCAGAAGAATTAGACATGGACATAACTATAGAGCGAGCATTCTTTCTAAAGCGAGTTTTGCGTACTTAGCCACTTCAGGTGCTACACGAATTTGATTCACAACTCTGCCGCTCACGAGGGATTCCATAGCCCAAACCAAGTGGGGCAGATCGATGCGATTCATTGTGGAGCAATAGCAGATGTCCTTATCCAAGAAATAGATCTCTTTGTCTGGATTATTTTGAGAAATTCGTTGGACCAGATTGAGCTCTGTGCCGATTGCCCACTTTGATCCGGCTGGAGATGATTGAACTATCTGAATTATTTTTTCAGTTGATCCGATCCGATCAGCAGAACTCACAACTTCGTGAGTACATTCGGGATGGACTAAAACTTGCACCCCGGGCACGCGGTTGCGGATTTCGTTGACACTATCAATTGAAAAACGCCCATGAACTGAGCAGTGACCACGCCACAAAATAACTTTGGCGTTCTTGATTTCATCTTCAGTAAGTCCGCCCATGGGTTTCCATGGGTTCCATAAGACACAATCATCGAGAGTGAGTCCTAACGAGAGCACTGCAGTATTTCTTCCTAAATGTTGATCGGGCAAGAATAGAATTTTTTCACCTTGAGTAAATGCCCATTTCATTGCCGCTTCTGCATTCGATGAGGTGCAAATCGTTCCACCATGTTCGCCGGTAAAAGATTTAATAGCTGCAGATGAATTCATATACGTCACCGGAATAACTTTTTCCGCAACACCAATACTTGAAAGTTCATCCCAACATTTATTTACTTGATTGGCAGTGGCCATATCTGCCATTGAGCAACCTGCGGCAAGATCGGGAAGAATTACTCTTTGTTTATCAGAAGTTAGAATGTCGGCACTCTCAGCCATAAAATGAACTCCGCAAAAAATTATATTTTCAACGCTGCTTTGTTTAGCCGCTTCTTCTGCCAATTTAAATGAGTCTCCCGTGATATCGGCAAATTCAATAACTTCATTTCGTTGATAGTGATGGCCTAGAACTAGAACGCTGGATCCGAGTGCTTTGCGAGCAGCTCTGGCGCGAGCAATTAATTCGGGATCACTTGCGGCAGGCAATTGGCCATCGCACGAAACGCCACGTTCACTGGCTAAATCGCTGCCTTTTCCAAGCAGTAGTAAGTCAGTCAGATTCACAGATGCATTCTCTCTCATAATCTGTGTCCATGTCGCGCAGAGTCCAGCAGGTCGCTACGCTTAGCCGGTACTCGAAAGGGAGAAAACATGAGCACAGAGACAAGCACCACAGCAGGCATCCTTCTAACCGATAACGCAGCATCAAAAGTGTCTGCATTGTTAGCACAAGAAGGTCGCGACGATCTTAATCTTCGCGTTGCCGTACAACCTGGTGGTTGCTCTGGCTTGAAATACCAGCTCTATTTCGATGATCGCAATCTTGATGGCGACATTGTTCGCGAATTCGGAGCCGTTAAGGTAATTACAGACAAGATGAGTGATCCTTATCTATCTGGTGCAACTATTGATTTCGTGGACACAATTGAGAAGCAAGGTTTCACAATTGATAATCCAAACGCCCAAGGCTCATGCGCCTGTGGCGATTCTTTTAACTAAGCAATCAGTTAACTAGTATCACGCCATGCGAATTGGTGTAGCTGGCTCTGTCGGTCTTGATCATTTAATGACCTTCTCTGGAAAATTTACTGATTCACTCGTTGCAGGTTCACTTGAAAAAGTTTCACTCTCATTCCTAGTTGATGACCTCGATGTTCGCAGAGGTGGATGCGCGGCCAATATTTGTTTTGGTATGGGAATGCTTGGCTTAAAACCGATTTTGATTGCAGCAGTCGGTAAAGATTGGGCTGATTACGAGGCGTGGCTTTCTCGACACGGCGTAGACACCGGCCACGTATTAATTTCTAAAAATCTTTTTACTGCGCACTTTATGGTGACCACTGATACCGAACTCAATCAAATTGCTTCTTTTTTTCCGGGCGCAATGAGTGAAGCGCGAAATATTGAATTAGCACCGATTATGGAAAAAACTGGCGAACTGGATTTGATAGTAATTTCACCTGATGATCCAGAAGCGATGATGCGCCACAGCGAAGTTGCAAAAACCCGTGGCATTGCAATTGCAGCCGATCCATCTCAACAAATGGCACGTATGGAAGGTCATGAAATTAAGATGCTGATTGACGGTGCCGCATATTTGTTTATGAATGAATACGAACTTGCGCTAGCAATCCAAAAAACTGGTTGGAGCGATGCTGAAATTCTTTCTCGCGTAAAGCATCGCGTCATCACACAAGGGTCAAAAGGCGCACGTATTGAAACAAAGGGTGGCGAGCTAATCAAAATTGCGTGTCCAAAAGAGAGCGCCAAATTAGATCCAACAGGTGTGGGCGATTCATTTCGTTCAGGTTTTATTGCAGGCCTTGCGTGGGGACTTTCTCACGAAAGATGTCTACAACTTGGTGCGATGCTTGCAACGTATGTCATTGAAACTAAAGGCACCCAGGAGTATCGATTCACGCCAGATCAATTTGTTGAGCGGTTTAAGGGTGCCTATGGCGAAAGCGCAGCGAAGGAAATCAGCGCTCACTTAGTTTCGTAACAAGAAAAACACTCTCGGATTTTTTCTCAAACTTGTTTCCAGTCATGCGCGACCATGCTGACAAATCAGGCTCGGTTGCTGGGTCATCTGACAGTAAAGTTACTTCATCACCCTTATTCATTGTTGAGATCTTTTTTCCAAGTTCAATAATGGGTTGAGGACAACGCAATCCACGAGCATCAATTTCAATCATCGGCGTTGACGTTGCACGTTTTTCGACACAGAAGAAATTAATCCATCAATTTCTTCTTGGGTTGTGCCTGGGTGAATAGTGATTCGAATATTTCCATGAGTAAGAACGCCCATGGCAGCCAGTACGTGGCTTGGCTCTAAGTTATCAGCCGTGCAAGCTGAGCCCGAGTCAACGCTGTAGCCATCGTTTTGAATTTCGCGAAGCAACTCTTCACCATTGCAATTCAGGAAAGAAACACTGAGTAAGTGGGGCAGGCTGGAATCCAATTGACCTGCAATGTCTATATCTGCCAATTGCGAAAATGCATTTCTTAGTTGTTCATTAAATTCACGAGCTTGAGTGTTTGCAGACGCTACTTCTGCAGAGAAATTTTCAAGTGCTACAGCGGCTGCGAGAAGCAGAGGTAGCGAAACATCAAAATTTGGATGGGCAGCGTTGAGATGAGGCAGGGGATTGCTCCACTCTGAAGGTTTTTTCAAAACTAAAAACGCAAGTCCTGATGGACCGTACCAAGATTTGCTATCGAAAAGTGCCGTAGAAAATTGATCAATTAGCGGCACGCGAATTCCACTCGTTGTTGCGTCAAGAAAAATGTGATCGGGTTTTACATCATTGATGATCGCCTGACAATCTTGAATCACACCAGTTTCGGCATTAGCTATTTGAAGCGCAAGAACCGATCCCTTGCTTTGAGTTTTTTCAGAATGCAGTTTTCCGGTGAGGTCACTTTTTAGAAGCTGATGAGCAGTTTTTGATGCAATTGCGAACACATCTTTGCGATCTGTGGCTCCATGAATCAAAGATGAAGAACCTCGATTCAGACCCTGAATGCCTACGAAATATCCAAGCGAAGCGGGTGATACAGGCACGATTGAATCAACCTCAATTGATAGAGCAGAGCCTATGGACTCCAGGGCGTTGTTTTTTAATTGACGTGCCCGGGCGCCAGATTGAGAAAGCTTTGCCGGATCTGCCCAACCGTTTTCAAAGGCAGCCTGAAGCACTTCAAAAGCCTTTAGATGAATAGGGCTCTCACTCTGGAAATTTCCTGTGACACGTACCACCGGATGAACGCTACTGGCAGGTGAGCGCGTTTCGGAAATGCACCACTATTCTTAAGCCTATGTCCGCACGTAATAAGCGTTTTTTATCCCTAGCCGGGATTGTCGTGCCAACCGCATTGTTTCTTACCGGTTGTTCTAAGGTATCGGGACTTGGATTTGAAGAAGGAATAACTAGTGTTAACGATCAGTCGCTATCACTGTGGCAAGGAGCTTGGATCGCAGCTGGTGTTGTTGGAGTTATCACTTTTATTCTCATCATTTGGCCAGCGATTTTTCATCGCCTCAAAAAAGATTCTCCTGAATTTCCAAAGCAAACTCAATACAACGTGCCAGTTGAAATTCTTTACACCGTAATCCCGTTCCTAATCGTTGCCGTTCTTTTCGGATACACATTACAAAAGCAAAACGTGATTACAGCAAAAACAACTGGACCTGCACACGAAATTTCTGTTGAAGGAATCCAATGGTCATGGCAATTCGCGTATCCGGAAGCTGGTTCTGGCGCTGTTGTGACCGGTACGCCTGCTCAACCTCCAACCCTGTATCTACCTCAAGGTGAAAAAATTAGATTCACAATTACCTCTAACGATGTCGTACATGGCTTTTGGATTCCAGCTTTTATGATTCAGATACAGAATCTTCCTGGCGTTACCAATCACCTCGAATTTACGGCGAACAAATTGGGTACCTATCCTGGCCGATGCAATATCTTGTGCGGTCGCAACCACACGCAGATGATATTTAGCGTAAAAGTTGTTACCCCATCTGAATACAAGAATTATCTAGAGACCCTGAAGGCGAGCACAGTATGACAACTTACGCAGAACGCCCGGCGCTAAAACTTCCGACAGAAGGCATAAAGCCAACGCGCAAGGGAAACGCATTCGTTAAGTGGGTTACAACTACGGATCACAAACGTATTGGCTACATGTATCTCATCACTACTTTTGCATGGTTCTTAATTGGTGGCTTCTTGGCACTGCTCCTTCGTTCAGAATTAGCTCGCCCAGGGTTGCAATTTTTAAGCAATGAGCAGTACAACCAAATCTTTACAATGCACGGAACGATTATGTTATTGCTCTTTGCAACTCCGCTCTTTGTTGGATTTGCGAACGTAATTATGCCTCTGCAAATTGGCGCAGCAGATGTGGCTTTTCCTCGTTTAAATATGCTTTCTTATTGGCTCTATCTTTTCTCTGGAATTATGGTCTTTGCAGGATTTTTAACTCCGGGCGGCGCCGCATCCTTTGGTTGGACCGCTTACGCTCCACTTTCTAGTTCAACATATTCACCAGGAATTGGCGCGGATCTCTGGATCGTTGGGTTAGCCATCGGTGGTATCGGAACAATTTTGGGCGCTGTAAATTTCATTACAACAATTTTTACAATGCGTGCTCCCGGGATGACGATGTTTCGTATGTCGATTTTTTCTTGGAACGTTTTGCTCACATCCATCCTTGTTTTACTAGCATTTCCTCCTTTGGCCGTAGCTTTCTTAGGACTTGAGTCAGATCGCTTATACGGAACGCACTTATTTGATCCAGCTAATGGCGGAGCAATGCTCTGGCAACATCTGTTCTGGTTCTTTGGACACCCTGAGGTGTACATCTTGGCGCTACCGTTCTTCGGAATTGCAACGGAAATTTTGCCTGTATTTAGTCGCAAGCCAATCTTTGGTTACAAGGGATTAATCGCCGCAACGATTGCAATCGCAGCCTTATCAGTCTCTGTTTGGGCGCACCATATGTTTGCTAGCGGACAAGTGTTGCTTCCGTTCTTCTCGTTTATGACTTTCTTAATTGGTGTTCCTACTGGCGTGAAATTCTTTAACTGGATTGGCACAATGTGGCGCGGCCACGTTACATTTGAAACACCGATGCTCTGGGTTATGGGCTTTCTCGTAACATTCTTATTCGGCGGGCTTACAGGAATTATTTTGGCTTCGCCACCACTTGATTTTGCAGTCTCAGCTTCCTACTTTGTAGTCGCACACTTCCACTATGTTCTCTTTGGAACTGTGGTTTTTGCTATGTTCGCTGGATTCTATTTCTGGTGGCCAAAGATGACAGGCCGTATGCTCAACGAGCGCCTAGGCAAAATCCACTTCTGGACTCTCTTTTTTGGTTTCCACCTAACATTTTTAATCCAGCATTGGCTTGGCATAAAAGGATTCCCTCGTCGTTACGCGGATTACTTGCCAACCGATGGCTTCACATTTATGAACACAGTTTCAACAATCGGTTCATTCCTCTTGGCGCTTTCCATGATTCCATTCTTTGTAAACGTATGGATTACACGTAAAAGTCCACTTGTAGGTGTTGATGATCCATGGGGTTACGGCTCATCTCTTGAATGGGCAACATCGTGTCCGCCACCTCGGCACAACTTCACATCTATGCCGCGCATATCAAGTGAGCGCCCAGCTTTTGATTTACACCACCCACACATCAAAACCGAAGGGCACTAAGTTTTATGAAAACAAATTGGATGCTCTTTGCTGGGTTATCAATATTTTACGTAATTATCACCATTGTTTATTGGCAAGTAGATGGTGAAGCACTTGGTATTACCGGCTTGATGCTATCTGCAGGTCTTGCCGGCATGATTGGTTTCTATGTGTGGTTTACACAAAAACGAATCGGTTCAACACTTCCAGAAGACAATATAACGGCAGAGATTTCCGACGGTGCTGGCGAGTTAGGATTTTTTAGCCCTCATTCATGGTGGCCATTGCCAACTGGATTATCGGCACTGGCAACTGGTTTAGGTTTAATAATCGGTTGGTGGTTCACGTTAATCGCAGTGAGTAGTTTGATTATTTGTGTAATTGGCTGGGTTACCGAGTATGAAAAACCTTTAACTTCTTCAAATCATTAATTAGTAACTTCGCAGTTAAGAAATCATGAAGAAATTTCGTGGGCTTTTACAGGCCTCGCATTTCATACCCACATTAATCGTTACAAGCATCGCTTTCGCTTTTGGAGTGCGTTATTGGTGGGAAGGCCCGGCATACGTAATTGCTTTCACCGTTTTCACAGGACAACTAGTTGTTGGCTGGAGTAATGATCTCTATGACTTTACAGATGACCAACGCCATGGGCGCAGCAATAAACCACTGGTTTCTGGATTAATAACAAAAGCATATTTACGCAAATGGTTGATTTTTATGGTGCCATTTTCTTTTGTGGCAAACCTCTTGGGTCCTTTAGGTTTTAAAGGTGGCTTGCTTTACTGGCTGGGCATTGGATGTGGTGTTGCCTATAACTTCTATTTTAAATTTAATGTACTCTCACCGCTTCCATACGCAGTTGCATTTGCAGTGTTGCCTTCATGTATTGCTATCTCTAAATCAATCACACCACCTCTGTGGATGTGGCTTGGAGGTGCGATTCTGGGTTGCGCAGCACATTTTATTAACGTGATTAAAGACATGGATCAAGACCGCGAGAGCGCTATTAGAGGCTTACCCCAAAGAGTTGGCAAGAGTGGATCCATTGCTACTGCAGCAGCGTTAATTGCTATTGCCGCAATAATAATTTATTAGTGGTGCTCAATCTCCTTGAGATCCTGCACAGAAACCTTAGGCGCTACTTCTGCATTCGCTTGACTCATGCGTGAACGAAGTTTGTTACGTATTGCATCTGTGCGACGTACGCCCGCTTTATCGATTTCAGGCAATTCTAGGGCTCCACTTTGTTCATGAGAAGTAAGTAGCCATTTTTTCTCTGGTGATATCTCTTCATGAACTTCAACAAATTCACCATGAGGCAATCTGACCAAACGACCAGTTTCTTTACCGTGTAATACAAGCTCTCGGTCTGCACGTTGAAGTGAAATACAGATTCGTTTGGTGATAACAAAAGCAATAGGTGGCAACACAAGTATGCCGATGCGGCTAAACCACATGATTTGGTTAATGCTTAAGTGGAATTGCTGAGCGATGATGTCATTTCCGCCATTAATCAGGGCAATCAAAGTGAAAGTTAGTGCCATTGCACCAATTGCTGTTCGATTCGGAACGTTTCGCGGACGATCGAGTAAGTGATGCTCGCGCTTATCTCCGGTTATCCAACTTTCGATAAATGGATACAGAGCTAATCCAGTGAACATGATGCCCGGAACAATTAGACCAGGAATAAGAATGTTCCAAGAAATAGTGTGTCCAAAAGCGTGTGTTTCGAGTGGAGGAGCCATTCGAACTAAACCATCTAGCCAACCCATATACCAATCGGGTTGCGATCCTGCAGAAATCTGCCCGGGCGTATAGGGACCGTATAACCAAATTGGGTTAATAGATGCAACGGCTGCAATAAAAGTTGTGACACCAAAGACAATAAAGAAGAAGCCTCCAGCTTTAGCCATGTACACAGGAAATAGAGGATAACCAACCACATTTTTCTCTGTGCGCCCTGGACCTGGGTACTGGGTATGCTTCTGATACCAGACCAACATTAAGTGCACTGTGATTAACGCTAAGAAAATTCCAGGAAGCAAGAGAACGTGCACTGTGAAAATTCGCGGAATGAAAGCTTCGCCGGGAAATGCTCCGCCGAAAGCAAAGAAAGCTATATAGGTACCGACAACAGGAACGGCTTGAATGATGGCTTCGGCGATTCGGATTCCGGTACCTGATAGCAAGTCATCAGGCAGTGAGTAGCCAAGGAAACCTTCAACAATTCCGAGTGTTAGTAGACCAACGCCGATGATCCAGTTAAATTCGCGTGGCTTGCGGAAAGCACCAGTGAAGTACACACGCAATAAGTGAACAACAATTGCAACCATAAAGAAAAGTGCTGCCCAGTGGTGAATCTGACGCATGAGCAAGCCACCACGAACTTCAAATGAAATGTGCAGAGTAGACGCGTACGCCGCTGACATCTTCAAGCCAGAAAGAGGTTGGTATGCACCTTCATAAACAACTTCGCGCTGCGATGGATCAAACCAGAATGTTAAGAATGTTCCAGAGAGCAACAAAATAATAAATGAGTACAGTGCAATTTCGCCTAGCAAGAATGACCAGTGATCTGGGAAAACCTTATTGAGGTTTTTCTTCATCCAAGCCGCAGCGCCTGTTCGCTCATCTACATAATTAGCAACGTTGCCTGCAATACGTTCACGTGCGGTCATGATGAGCGCTCCCAAAAACTAGGTCCTACTGGTTCGGAAAATGATTGTTTTGCAACAAGATAACCCTCTGAATCCAGGGCTAATGCTAATTGAGGAAGTGGTCGGGCTGCAGGTCCAAATAAAACCTTTGCCGCGCGCGTCACATCAAATGTTGATTGGTGACATGGACAGAGCAGATGTTTGGTCTGTTGTTCATAGAGCGCAACAGCACATCCCATATGAGAACATATTTTAGAAAAGGCAATGATTCCTTCATGCGTCCATGACAAACGTTCTGCATCCAAATTAAATTCTTCTGGACGCAAACGAATTAGTAGCACAGCGTCTTTTCCGATGTCACTCAAGGCTCGGTGATCTTGTCCTGGAATCATGGCAGGCAGAACTTGAGCAACTGCACCGACTTCTAGATCTTCTGGCTTAATTGGGCGATCACCTGGATCAGTTACAAGTCGAGTACCGGCTTTCCAACTTGTCTTTGAGAGTGAATCTCCTGGAAGAGGGCCTAAGTCGCGCAACAAAAGAAGGGGGGATAAACCAACTAAGCCAAGGGATAAACCAAGAGAGCGCTTAATTAAAGAACGGCGACCAAGGCCTGCAGCAGCTGCACCTTCTTTAGCGGTTGCAACAAGTGCATCTCGATCTTCATCGGCAGATCTGAATTCGTGACGCTGCACAGTTACTTCTTCATCTGGCATAAGAGTTTTAGCCCAATGAATCGCACCCATGCCGATAAAAAATAGAGAAAAAGCTAGACCCAACCCCAAAAACAACTGATGCGCATTCGTATTTCCCATGACAGGAATGAAAACAAAAATATCTTCTGGAATTGCAACGTATGAAACTATGAAAAGAATCGTTCCAAGGGCTGATAATAAAAAGAGAATGGCTACTTGGCGTTCTGCTTGCTTGGCTGCTGCAGGATCATTATCGGCCTTGCGATGAACGTGAGCCGGAATTCCAGGATCTTGAATCGCTTCGATTTCGTGTGCCATGTTTTCCTTATCTCGCCTTCATTGCAAGCCAGACTGCAATGCCAATTAATATTCCAATTCCAAGGGTCCACACGAGCAAACCTTCAGTAACAGGACCTACGCGACCAAGGGAGGCGCCACCTAGTGCCGGTTCTGCCTCTGCCGATTTTATCCATTTAATAATTGATAATTTTTCTTCAGGTGTAATAATTTTATCGGAGAAAACTGGCATTGATTGTGGACCGGTAATCATCGCTTCATAAATATGTACGGGATCAACACCCATCACTGTTGGCGCGTACTTTCCTTGGGTTAGAGCTCCACCTTGGCCAGCAAAGTTGTGGCACATCGCGCAATTATTTCTAAATAGTTCTCCGCCATCAGCAACGCTTCCATCGCGTTCGTAATTAAGCAATTCATCGCCAGGAATCGCTGGACCAGGTGCCAGGGATGCAACGTAGGCAGCAAGTGCTGCTACTTCCTGCGGGGAATACACGGGAGCTTTACGCATTGCTTGTGTGCTCATATCTGCCATCGGCATGCGACCAGTTGCAACTTGGAAATCAACAGACGCGGCGCCAACACCAATTAAAGATGGAGCGATTGCTCCGCCTTCAGCGTTGAGTCCGTGACAAGAAGAACAACCTTTAAGAAATATTTGTTTTCCTTCTTCGATTATTGCTGAACGGGCTAAAGCCAATGCGGATTTATTTGGGGTGGCACTTGCAACTGAAAAAGTTGTACCTATACCTAGCAAAGCAATGATGAGCAGCAAAGGCGCAGCCGCACGATGTCTGCGGTACTTAGATAGTCGCTTCACTCACATGCCTTTCGTAATCTTAAATATTATTTGATTAGGTAAATTGCCGAAAATAGTGCGATCCATACAACATCTACAAAGTGCCAATAGTAAGAAACAACAATCGCAGTCGTTGCTTGTGAGTGTGTGAATCGTCGAGCCTTTGCCACGCGAAGCAAAACGATGAGAAATGCAACCAAACCGCCAGTTACATGCAGACCGTGAAAGCCAGTAGCAATGTAGAAGATTGATCCGTAGGCAGTAGATGAAAGTGTCAAACTTTCAGTGACAAGAGATGCGTACTCATAAATCTGTCCTGCAACGAAGAATGCGCCCATGAGGAATGTTAAAGAGAACCATTCACGCATTCCCCATTTACTTATTTGGAAAAAAGAACCAGTTCTTTTGTTTTGAAAACGTTCGGCGGCAAATACACCGAACTGACACGTTACTGAGGATAGAACTAAAACGGTTGTGTTTGCTGCCGCAAAAGGAATGTTCAATAATTGTGCAGATTCTGTCCAAATTGATGGTCCTTGCACTGCACGCGTTGTGAAATAAATAGCGAATAATCCTGCGAAAAACATTAGTTCACTAGAGAGCCAGACAATGGTTCCGACGGCGACCAGGTTGGGGCGAGAGATTCTGTGGGCTGTGGCTGCAGTGGACATGGGGATGATTATTCCCGCATTCCTCTCCGACTTCCACCGCTACGGACCTAGTTACCCGAGGCATTTTCGCCTTTCCTAGGTGAAACGGGTCACTACTAATTCTTGCTCTAAAAATGGTCTGCCAGACAATAAGATACGAGTATGGATTTAACACACGGAACATCGCTTAAGAAGAAGCAAATTGCTATCTATTCTGATGATACTTCTGTGCGAGCAGCTGTAATTCTGGCTTTGGGAAAGCGCGTGGCTGAAGATCTGCCTGAACACGAAGTTCATGAATTCGCTACCGGCGCAGCGCTACGTCAATACATAGATCGCAAGTCCCAAGAAGGAACTTTCAAAATTGATCTTTTTATTCTCGATGGCGAAGCAACTCCTGAAGGTGGGCTTGGAATTGCCCGTCAGCTCAAAGATGAAGTGTTTAACTGCCCACCAGTTCTTGCAATAACTGGTCGCAAAGAAGACGCATGGCTTGCTGCATGGTCAAAAGTAGAAGCCTCAGTTATTCATCCGATAGATCCTTTTACGCTTGCTCGTATCGTTGCAGATTTATTGCGCACCGGTTCACTGACTTCGGCATAAATACATAAGAAAACCCACTCATGAATCCGAGTTGGAAATCATCCGTTGAATCACTTGAATCTGGGCTGGATTTATCAATCTCAGAAGCGCAATGGTTCATGCGCGAAATTCTTGAAGGACGTGCAGAGAATTCTGATCTAGCAGCGTTTCTTTTAGCGCTAAAGAATAAAGGCGAAACTTCAGATGAAGTTGGCGCCTTTGTTTCCGAGATGTTTAATCACAGCGCTCCAATAAATATCGCTCAGAGAGCAGTTGATACCGTCGGTACTGGTGGCGATGGCGCGCACACGATAAATATCTCTACAACCGCTGCAATTGTGGCTGCAGCCGCTGGCGCTCGGGTAGTCAAACACGGCAATAGAGCATCGTCCTCAAAATCAGGTGCTGCAGATCTTCTAGAAGCACTGGGTGTCAATATTTCCCTAGAGGGCGCTGGCGTTGAAAAGACAGTGCAAGCGTTAGGAATTGGTTTTTGTTTTGCTCAGAAGTTTCATCCAGCTATGAAAAATGCGGCTGCGGTCCGCAAAGAATTGGGTGTTCCAACCGTTTTTAATATTTTGGGACCACTTGCCAATCCAGCAAAACCGCAAGCCGCGGCAATTGGCGTTGCTAATGAACGGATGCATTTAGTTATGGCACAAGTGCTTGGCGATCGAGGTGTTGATGGATTCGTTTTTCGCGGCGATGACGGATTAGATGAAATTACTTTGGCAACCACAACATCTGTTTTATCCATAGGTGGTGGCACAATTTCAAGTGATCGTATTGAGCCGACAGATTTTGGTTTATCTGCAGCACCAATTTCCGCTCTCGTTGGTGGAGACTCAACAGAAAATGCTCGCATTACTAGAGCCATCTTTAGCGGTGAGCTGGGTGCACCTCGCGATGCTGTGTTATTAAATGCCGCAGCTGCAATTGCAGCATTCGAAGGCGATATTTCAGCAGACATTTATCAGCGAATAGCGAGTGGATTGAAGCGTGCAATTGACGCTGTTGACTCTGGGAAAGCCACCAAATTACTTGCCGATTGGTCAACTCTGACTCAAAACATAGCCTCAAATTAATTCACGGCGTACTCTTTCGCGCATGGGAACAGAAGGCGCACCTGCGGGTTATTTAGAAGACTTTTCCGCAATAGGAAATGGCTCTACAAAAGAAATCGGAATTCTTTTAATTCATGGATTTACTGGATCGCCATCATCAATGCGTCCGTGGGCAGAATTTATGCATCAACAAGGTTACACAATTCGTGTCCCGCGCTTGCCAGGCCATGGCACGAAACCTGAAGATCTCAATAATGTGAAGTGGGAAGAGTGGCCGCGCAAGATTGAAAGCGAATTGCGTGAACTCCAAAAGACATGCACAAAAATATTCATATTTGGCTTGTCTATGGGCGGAGGATTAACTCTTTACACCACCGAAAACCATCAAGAAAAAATCAGTGGAATTGTTCTGGTAAATCCGATGATTCATATTCCGCTTGTCACTCCGACGCTGGCAAAAGTAATCTCTAAATTTCAAAAAATGCGCAAAGCTGTAGGCAATGACATAAAGCGAAAGAATGTCACTGAATACGCATATGATGCTAATCCGATTGTTGGAATTTATGAGTTAACAAAGATGCTCAAAATCACTCGCGAACATTTGAGCAAGGTAGAGATTCCCACTCTGCTCTTTCACAGCACCGAAGATCACGTGCTTCCGGTATCTAATACAGAGATCATTCTTAAGGGGATAAGTTCAAAGGATAAGGAAAGAGTAGAACTGACCAATAGTTATCACGTTGCCACGCTAGATCATGACATGGAAATAATTTTTGAAAAATCCCTCACTTTTGTGAAAGAGCGCTCTTAACCATATTGATCAAGATTTTTTCATCAACTTTCCAATCATTAGGAACAGCGACAGTTTTTTTATTAACTTTGTAACCCTTGAGTTGCGGCGCAATCTTCCTTATGACTTCAGCATCAAAGGGTGCAATCAAAATATGATTCTTAGCTACGGATGCACCAAAAACATAGTGAGTTCCTTTTCGCAGCATCGGTTGATTCCATGCAGTAACAAGTTCTAATTCAGGATACTTCGCCTTCAGGATTCTAAATACTTTTCTGAGGGTCTTGGCTTGGACTGGATCAATTGATTTGAAGTAATCACTGGGGGTTTCAAACTTTCGTGTTGTAGTTGATCCGCGAGAGAACATTACGAGGGCATTGGCATGCGCTTGTGAGAATCCGTAATTCTCACGAAGGTGGGCAATCTGCTCTGGGTACTTCTTATCTTTGATTGTTGCCATGATTTTGAACCAATATTTCATTGGCTCGCCATACTTCTTCTCTATTAAGGGAAAATGCGCTTCTCGGCTCGGGTCTTTAGTGGGCACATAGCAATATTAGTCGGGATACGATTCACACATGACATGGTTCTTGCTAGCTATTGCCATTGCAGCCGAAATTGCCGGAACTTTGTTGCTTAAACGAAGCGATGGATTCACAAAACTGTGGCCATCAATTGGCGTTGTTTTCGGATACTTAACAGCCTTTGCTTTGCTGTCCCAATCACTCAAGAAAATAGATGTTGGAATTACCTACGCCATTTGGTCTGGGTTTGGAATTATCGGTGCAGCAATTGGCGGGATGATTTTTTTCAATCAAGAATTAACCAAGTTAAACATCATCGGCATGACGATAATTATTGCCGGAGTTGTAATTATGAATCTTGGGGGAGTAAGCCACTAAGTTTAAAACTTTGGAGAGCGGCACCGGACTCGAACCAGTGTCGCCACTGTCACTGTGGCGATCTCCGCCAGTGCGTCTATCGGTAAATTCCAATGAACCTGATAGTTTTCTCCAAATTTAGTTGAAAGCTCGGGGAGTACTGATGGAAGAAAGTCGTGAAACCGCGGGTCATGAGTATTTTTCCCAACTCTATGGTGCAGTCTCAAGTCAGGGCGAACCCCAACAGACAGTGTTTGATAAGTGGCGTGACAGAATTCTGTTTAACATTTACGCCAAGTACAGCACCAACAAACTTTCACAATCTGATGTAATCGATGTCGGATGTGGCTATGGATGGCTCTTGGATGCATTTGAAGGTGCGCGAACTTTATGTGGAGTGGATATTGCTCATCATGCAGTTGAAGTTGCAGGGGGAAGAAAGCCCGAAAGATTTTTTAAACAAGGAGATCTGCACGACTCAAGCCCTTTTTCACAGAAGTTTGATCTAATTTTGGCGATTAACATCATTGAGCATTTATCAAATCCAGTTGCAGGTATCCAGTCAATTAGTGCATCAGCAAGACCTGGAGCCATTGTGCTTGTTCACATGCCAACAATTTCGAATTGGTTAACTCGCTGGGAGTACTCCAAACTCTATGACTCGGATCCAACTCACATTTATAGACCTTCAGGAAAGACCGTTCGCAAACTCTTTGAGGCCGAGGGATTTGAAACATTACGAGATTCTTATCTTCCGCATTTTCCAGCAATGCTTACAAAGGTTTGGCCAATTCATCCGGCGTATTTAGCAGTTTTCAAAAAGTTGTCACTATGACTTCGTGTTCTTCACTCTAATTCATCTCTAAATTCAATCTATAACGTGGACGATACTGGGATCGAACCAGTGACCCCCACAATGTCAATGTGGTGCTCTACCGCTGAGCCAATCGTCCTAGGTGATGGAACTATACAACAGCTAATTTAGCGACCGAAATCGTCATCAATACGCTCAATATCATCTTCACCAAAATAGGTGCCGGTTTGCACTTCGATGAAGATAACTTCTTCGGTTCCGACATTTGCGATTCGATGAAGTTGGCCGATTCCAACAGTGATTGTTCCACCGGGTGAAAGTTGTGAAACCTTTCCTTCAAGTGTTACTTCGGCATTGCCTTGAACAATAAACCAATGCTCGGATCGTTTTTGGTGGCGTTGGTAGGACAAACGTTTTCCTGGGAGTAAATAAACACATTTGGTTTTATGAATTGCACTTTCTTGCAAAATTTCATAACGGCCCCAAGGACGTTGTGTTTCATCAAGTGGCACCATTGTTGAATTCTTTCATTTTTATTGGTGAAGGGACACCCCTTCAAATAATGGAGGTGGAAACGGGATTTGAACCCGTGTAGAGGGATTTGCAGTCCCTTGCCTCGCCTCTCGGCCATTCCACCATAGAAATACCGCCACTCTTATCGTTTACATTAGTAAAGATGTGTAAGTGGCGGTGAATCAGAGCGGACGACCGGGTTCGAACCGGCGACCTGAACCTTGGCAAGGTTCCGCGCTACCAACTGCGCTACGTCCGCGTACTGCAGGGCAAAATCTATCGCATGAGTGCGCAAGAGCCAAAGTGAGGTGGCAACGACTAAGTTGTCCGCATGAACGCAGGGGTTGAGCCGATCTTTTGGATGGGCAATCGATTTGCAACGGGTTTGCA
The DNA here is from genome assembly GCA_947461995.1 of Candidatus Nanopelagicaceae bacterium. Classification (GTDB taxonomy): domain Bacteria; phylum Actinomycetota; class Actinomycetes; order Nanopelagicales; family Nanopelagicaceae; genus Planktophila. Next base: position 103,893 of record CANHNH010000001.1, on the reverse strand, counting down.
GCGAGTAACACATGATCCCAGCGAAATAACTAATGATGGTTTTTGGGCCGTTTCTATTTCCTTTGAAGGCCAGTGGACGTGCGCCAATTTTGCACATGTTTCTGAATCGCAATTTGCAGTGAATGATTCGCAATTTGTTACCTCGCAATTTCAATCATCAATGGATCATGACATGTACGTCTCGTATGTGAAAGCCATCCAGGAAGACATATCTAATGGATGGGTCTATCAAGTAAATGCCTGTCGAACTTTGAGCGCAACTATCGACAAGGATTTTTCACTCGCACCATTGTTTGCATCGATTTTGCAAAACAATCCGGCACCGTATGCAAGTTATTTGAGAATTCCGGGTGTAGAAATTGCCTCTGCTTCGCCGGAGCTATTTCTTAAGCGAAAAGGCAACACCGTCACGTCGTCTCCGATAAAAGGTACTCGCCGCACAGGGGGTGCAGAGTTTGGTAGTAAAGACACAGCCGAGAACGTGATGATCGTTGATTTGATCAGAAATGATCTAGGACAAATTTGTAAAGATGGGTCCATTGATGTGCCCCGATTGCTGGATGTAGAACACCATCCCGGAATCGATCACCTTGTATCGGATGTAACGGGTCAATTAAAAGAGAATCTATCGTGGCAACAAATCATTGAACCTTTACTGGCACCTGGATCGGTAAGCGGTGCGCCCAAATCCTCAGCTGTGAAAATAATTGCAGAACACGAAATAGAGCGTGGAATTTACTGCGGCGCGATTGGTTGGATAGAAGGAAATGCTTGCGAGTTAGCTGTTGCGATCAGAACTTTTTGGAAAGAAGAAGACGCAATCAAATTTGGAACCGGTGCAGGAATAACGTGGGCCAGCGATGCTGAAGATGAGTGGGAAGAAACAGAGTTGAAGGCTGAACGATTAATTAAAATTGCATCGGGAAAAATCACATGAAAATTTGGGTCAATGATTCTGTAGTTGAATCCAGCGCGCACGGTTTGGGCGACGATAACTGGCCCGATGGTTTTGGTGTTTTTGAAACAATCAAAACCGTTGATTCGTTGCCATACGCACTCAATCGTCATATGAGGCGAGCTCTCGATGGTGGCGCAAGGGTTGGCGTTTCCATACCAGGTGAAGAACGCATACGTATGGCAATAGATCACCTATTAGCTGAAGTGAAACATCCAGTTGGACGATTGCGATTGCTTTTTAAAGAAGATGGCACGTTTATCGCAACGCATGAACCTTATGAAGAGTTGGCTCATAATTTGAGGCTTTGTACCCATTCACTGCAAATAGATATCAAAGGCGTACCTGTCAAAACATTTCCATATACATCTAGATTGGAAATCTTGAGTGGTGCAAAGCAAAAAGGGTGCGACGAAGCGATCGTTATTAACAGCAACCACGAAGTATGTGAAGGCGCTGTTTCGAATCTTATTTTTTACAGCGATGGACTCTGGATCACGCCGCCAATTATTCAAGGTGTTTTGCCTGGGGTCATGCGTGCATTGGTCGTGGAAAATTTGCCAGTAAAGGTCAGAAAAATAGATACGAATGATCTGTCGCATGTCCAGGCAGCCATCGTTATATCTAGTTTAAAAATTGCGATACCTGTCGCAAGCATTGATGGGCGAGTGCTGCCAGATTTACAAGTTAGTCAATTATTTGCGCAACAAATCCGAGAAATGGCCGTAAGGACTTCGGTAGGCTAGGGGCATGTCCGAGCTCTCAATCATCGTTGATGGCGTCGCTGTTAACGTTGCGGCAGACCAAAAACCAACTCACATTTTCGCTGAACGCAAAGATGTAATTGTTTGCAAAATAAATGGCGAGCTAAGAGATCTGTGGACCGACCTAGCTGCCGGCGATCAGATTCAATCAATCACCATCTCTTCGCCAGAAGGTTTAGCTGTTTTGCGTCACTCAACAGCTCACGTTATGGCTCAAGCAGTTCAGAGTATTTTTGCAGGAACTAGGTTAGGAATCGGTCCACCAATTACAGATGGTTTTTATTACGACTTTGATCCAGAGCGCCCTTTTAACCCTGATGATTTTGAAAAAATTGAATCCGCAATGCGTAAAATTATTAAGGATGGCCAGCGTTTTAAGCGCCGTGTTACTACCGAAAAAGAGGCTTTGAAAGAACTCGCTCACGAACCGTATAAGTGTGAACTTATTGGCTTGAAATCTGGCGCTGATGATGAAGCAAGCGTCGAAGTCGGTGGTGCAGAGCTAACTATTTACGACAATTTAGGTCGCGATGGCCAACCGGTGTGGAGTGATTTATGTCGTGGTCCACATTTACCGTCAACAAAACATATTCCCGCATTTAAATTAATGCGAAGTGCCGCAGCATATTGGCGCGGATCTGAGAAGAATCCGATGCTGCAAAGAATTTACGGAACTGCGTGGCCGACGCAAGAAGAATTAGATGCTCACCTCGAGTTGTTGGCAGAGGCGGAGAAACGCGATCATCGACGACTTGGAAATGAGTTAGATCTATTTTCATTTCCAGAAGAAATTGGTTCTGGCCTGGCTGTCTTTCATCCAAAGGGCGGCATTGTGCGCCGGGCAATGGAAGATTATTCCCGCATTCGCCATGAAGAAGAAGGTTACGAATTTGTTTATTCACCGCACCTAACAAAAGCTGCGCTCTTTGAAACATCGGGTCACTTGGATTGGTACTCCGAAGGTATGTATCCACCAATGATTTTGGATGAAGAACATCATCCAGATGGCACTATTAAAAAAGCAGGACAGAAGTACTACATGAAACCTATGAACTGTCCTTTCCATAACTTAATTTTCCGTGCACGCGGACGTTCCTATCGTGAGTTACCACTTCGATTATTTGAATTTGGAACCGTCTATCGTTACGAAAAATCAGGTGTGATGCACGGATTAACTCGTGCCCGCGGTTTCACACAAGATGATGCCCATATTTATTGCACAAAAGATCAGATGCCAACTGAACTTGATTCATTATTAACTTTCGTACTGAATTTGCTGCGCGATTATGGCCTCAATGATTTCTATCTCGAACTTTCAACCCGAAACCCAGAAAAATCTGTCGGCGAAGACAAGGACTGGGCAGAAGCCACAGAAGCACTTCGCAAAGCAGCAGAGGCGCAAAAATTAGAGTTAGTACTAGATGAAGGTGGCGCAGCTTTTTACGGACCTAAAATTTCCGTACAAGCGAAAGATGCCATTGGTCGCACGTGGCAGATGTCGACCATTCAAGTAGATTTTCAATTGCCTCAACGTTTCGAACTTGAATTCTCAGCAGCTGATGGAACACGTCAACGTCCCGTCATGATTCACCGTGCATTATTTGGTTCTATCGAAAGATTCTTTGGTGTTTTAACTGAACACTATGCAGGAGCATTTCCACCATGGCTTGCCCCGCTTCAAGCAGTTGGTATTCCTGTTGCAGATGCGTTTGCTGATTATTTAGCTGAAGTCATAGCACAGATGAAAAAAGCTGGAATTCGCGCCGAGATAGATGCATCCGATGATCGCATGCAGAAAAAAGTTCGTAACGCACAAATGCAAAAGATTCCTTTTATGGTCATAGCTGGAGAAGAAGATCAAAAAGCTGGCGCGGTTTCATTTAGATATAGAAATGGTGAACAGAAAAATGGTATTCCTGTTGCTGATGCCATTAAAGAGATTAAAGACGCAGTGACAAAAAGAATTCAGGTTTAGTTTATGCATTTAGAAGGCGGCGCTGGCATCCCAGACACATGGTCGCGTTTATGGGCACCGCATCGCATGGATTATTTAAAAGGCGAGAATAGACCTCTCGAAGGAAACAGCGTGGTTTGTCCGTTCTGCGCAATTCCATCTTTGAGTGACGAAGAAGGATTAATTGTTCATCGTGGTGAAACTGCATACGTTGTCATGAATTTGTATCCTTACAACGCAGGACATGTTCTAGTTTGCGCCTATCGTCACGTCGCTGACCTCACAGATTTAACCGAAGTTGAACGAAACGAAATTTCTTCATTAAGCACGCAAGCAATGAAAACTTTGCGAAAAGTTTCGAACGCTGCAGGGTTTAACCTCGGTATGAATCAGGGTGCAATTTCTGGTGCTGGAGTCGCAGACCATATTCACCAACACGTAGTGCCACGCTGGGGCGGAGATGCTAATTTCATGCCAATTATTGGTCAGACAAAAGTTTTGCCTCAGTTATTGGCTCAGACCCGTAGCGATCTTTCAGCAGCTTGGGTTAACGACTAATCTGCGAAAGGTATTTATTAACAATATCGACACCAATATTTTTTTCAATCCACAGTGGAATTGCAGGAAAGAGTAAGCCAGCTGCAAAAGATTCTTCCCCCATGACCGCCATATGAGATTTATATTCAGCAACAAACTCACTGACTAAAGTTTGATGTTCGGCATCACTAGGAATAACTTTCGAAGGAAGCGTTGAGTAATCAATAATTTCTTGCGTTTCTAAACTAATAAGTGCGCAGGGCAGTCCGGCATCATCGTGTAATACCAAATATGGCGTAACTATTTGATCAAATAAGCGATTTGCGAGCAACACGGCATCGTCAAAATCACCTTCTCCATTTTCTAAATTTGTCACGGTAATTAATCGTGGTGTTTGGTACTCATCGAGAGCGGCCCAATCAGATATTGTTTTTTCGTCCACGCCGGAATTTGGATTAATGACAAAAATTGCCACGTCTTCTGAACCGCCTACTTCAGAATTGTGGGTAGCACCAAATAGGTCGGCCACAGATTCTGGCTGAGCACTTGGGTGCCCGTACACGCTGATACGTAGTCCGGAACTATGAGTTGGCATGGCCTCAGCCTACGATGTACCCAATGATTAGCGAAGTTTTGAAACCTGCGGTCACGCGAATAATTTCTCCGGTGGCCCGATTCTTCCTACGAATCGGATTAACGCCGAATGCAGTCACTGCTATCGGAGCTCTTTGCGTTGTCTTGAGTTCCTTGTATTTCTTTCCTCGTGGCGAATTCTTTGTTGGAACTTTATTTATAACAGTTTTCATGCTCAGCGATTTATTTGATGGCGCTATGGCAAGAATTAGTGCCGCGGGATCTAGCAAATGGGGGGCATTCCTAGATTCAACTGTTGACAGAGTTTCTGATTCAGCTGTTTTGTGTGGCGTTGCAATCTATTTAATTGACACTCAAGATCGTTTATCTATTGTTTACTTGGTGTGCCTCATCACAGGAATGCTAATTTCATATATTCGAGCAAAAGCAGAAAGCATGAGTATCTCCTGTAGCGGCGGGATTGCCGAGCGTACAGAACGAGCGATTATCGTTTTAGTTGGAACAGGATTTCATGGACTAGGCGTGCCTTTTGCACTTTCGATTAGTGCATGGGTTCTCGCAATACTTGGCGTTATAACAACGCTTCAACGATTAATAATCGTAAAACGCGCGATTTAACATGAAAGAAAGTCTCATCGGATGGGCGTACATCTTTGCTTGGAAGTTATTTCGTGCGTTGCCTGAATCTTTGGCCTATTTTCTCTTTGAAAAAGGTGCAAGTTTTCTAGTAAAGCGCAATGGCAAGAGTGTTCAACGTCTAGGAAGTAATTTGGCTCGGATAAAACCAGAGATCTCGCAATTGCAGATGCAAAAACTACTTGAAGATGCCATGTCTTCGTACATGAGATATTGGTGTGACACTTTTAGATTTCCGAATTGGGATAAGGAACGTATCAACTCCACAGTAACTGTTACAAGAGAAAATTTGCTACTAGATGGAATCGCAAGTGGACGGGGAGTAATTGTTTCGCTACCTCACGCCGGCAATTGGGATCACGCTGGTGCATATTTTTGTTTAAAAGGAATTCATTTGGTCACAGTTGCAGAAAGGCTCAAACCTGAAAGATTGTTTCTTGAATTTCTTCGCTACCGACAAGCAATGGGTATGGAAGTACTAGCGTTGGATTCCAGATCTGTAGCAACTTTGGCACAGAGGTTAAGAGAAGGCCATCTCGTGGCACTTGTCGCTGACCGTGATCTCTCTAAATCAGGAATTGATGTGGAATTTTTTGAAGGACCCGCACGCATGCCAGCAGGACCTGCAGTGTTAGCAGTGAAGACTGGCGCAATTCTGTTGACTGCTTTTGTGAATTACACAGAACGCGGCATACATATTACATTTGATGAAATTGAAGTCCCAGAGAGCGGTACCCAGGAAGAGAAAGTGTCAGTACTGGTTCAAAAATCGGCAGATAATTTTGCAAAGGGAATTAATCAATATCCTCAGGATTGGCACATGCTTCAGCGAATTTGGATTGATGAAGATTTTAAGGAGCGAATCTAATGCTTACTCGTTCTCTTAAAATTGGAATCGTTTGTCCATATGGCTGGGATACACCTGGTGGGGTTCAAAATCATGTTCGAGATTTAGCAGAATTTTTAATTGCTGCAGGACATGATGTTTCAGTACTTGCACCAGTGATTGATGAAACAAGCATTCCCTCATATGTTGTTAGCGCAGGCAAGCCAATTGCGATTCCTTATAACGGGGCAGTTGCGCGGGTTCTATTTGGGCCGATTGCTTTTGCGAGAGTTCGACAATGGATAGCCCAAGGTGGTTTCGATATTTTGCACTTACACGAACCTGCAATTCCTTCTATTTCATTGTTGGCGTGCTGGGCTGCAGTGGGACCTATGGTTGGAACTTTTCATGCCGCCGCGAAGAGGCAGAAGGCAATTTTTGCAATTGGACCAATCCTTGAACCGGTTATTGAAAAATTATCTGCTCGTATTGCTGTGAGTGAAGCGGCCCGGGCAACGTTAACTGAACACCTTGAAACTGATGCAGTTGTGATCCCTAATGGAATTTACGCTGATCGCTATAGAGATGGCGTCCCAAAACCACAGTGGCAAGGAAATACGCTGGGATTTATAGGTCGCTTTGAAGAACCCAGAAAAGGTTTATCAGTTTTAGTTGACGCGTTACCAATAATTTCTAGATTCGCTCCCGATGTTCGAGTTTTTGTTGCCGGTCCAGGAGATCAAGAGGAAGTAATTAAATCCATCGACCCACAATTGCGATCAAGATTCACATTTCTTGGGAAAATTAGTGAGCAAGATAAAGCAAATTTTCTTGCATCTATTTCTCTCTATATCGCACCAAATACAGGTGGGGAATCTTTCGGAATTATCTTGGCAGAGGCTCTCGCTGGTGGTGCTACCGTTGTTGCTAGCGATATTCCCGCGTTTGAGTCATTGCTTAGTCACGGAGAATATGGAGAACTATTTGAATCAGAAAGTTCTACAGAACTTGCTAAACGAGTTATAGATTTGTTGCGAAATGATGATCGCAGAATCGCTCTTGGTAAAGCTGGGAAAAAACATGCACAACAGTTTGATTGGAAAGTGGTAGCAGATCAGATTTTCTCGATTTATGAGATGTCTTTGGTTTCAGGTGAAAAAGTTAGGCTCGCTTCAGAAAATCGAGCCTGGAGTAGATTTATCGGACGCGATCAACGAGGAGATGATTAAATGAAAACCTCGGTATTCGTGATTGTCTTCATGTTGATTTTTATCTGGTACTTAACTTTTTTGGCTACTCGTTTAGATCGACTTCACCATCGTGTCGAAACGAGTTGGGCAAATCTAGATGGTTTATTACAACGACGTGCAGCGGTTGCACTTGAAATCTCTCGAAGTGAAATTGCAGATCCCGCTTCCGCGATGCTTCTCACTGCAGCTGCATATCAAGCACGAGAGGCCAATATCGAAAATCGCTCAGTTGCCGAAAGTGGGTTATCAGGAGCTCTCGGACTTCTATTAGCCGATGGTCAGAGTAGTCAGAGACCTGCAGAAGTTGTATTACTCCGCGAATTATCGCAGTTAACCGATAAAGTTCGAATCGCAATTGCCTTACATGTTGATGCTGTCACCAGAACGCATTTAGTCCGTCGAAAATTAATTGTTCGCATTTTTCGATTAGCGGGAACAGCGCCCTTGCCAATAACTTATGAGTTCGAATCTGATGTTCTCTAAAACCAAAACTCTACTTGTGCTTGCCGCATATATCGCCGTACTGAGTACTGCAGGGTGTGCATCAATTACTCAAAGCGTCTCACAATTAGTTTCGGATCCAATTCAGACCAATGTTTTAAGCGGGCGAGAAGGCGAAAATGGACCAGTACTTGTTGTAAAAATAGATGACACATCAAATGCCCGTCCTCAGGTCGGTTTAGAATTTGCTGATGTTGTATATATTGAACAAGTAGAAGGTGGACTCACGCGTTTAGCGGCTGTTTTCTCATCGAGTATTCCGACACGCATAGGACCTGTTAGAAGTGCACGCATCAGTGACATTGAACTTCTTGCGCAATATGGTCATGTTGCATTTGCTTTTAGCGGGGCCCAACACAAATTACTTCCAGTTATTGCCGCCGCAAAACTTTCAGATGTGGGAGCAATGCGTCGAGGCCCCACTTTTTATGTAAATGATCCAAACAGAATCCAACCGTACGCAATGTTCCTAAACGCACAAGCTTTAATGGCTAATGAAAAGATTAAGGCCACGGTAATTGATTCAGCTAAGAATGTGGGCTGGACTTTTTCTGAGAAGTTAGAGAACACAGGTTTTGAAATTACCGATGTCACCATGCATTGGCCAGCTCAAAGATATTTCGCAACATGGGATGAAACGAGCAGTCGTTGGTTTTTAAATGTGAATTCGGCGCCTGATCTTTCAGACTTAGGTAAGAATTTAGGTCCCACCACACTTGTGATTCAATTAGTTTCAATCACGCCTTCGGAATACGGAGATAAGTTCGGTGGGAACACTCCCTTTTCTCAAACTGTAGGTACGGGTAAAGGCTACGTTCTGCGCGATAGCACTGTGATCGAAGGTACGTGGAACCGCCCAGATTCTTTATCCCCAACGACATGGACAGATGCAACTGGGGCAGAAGTAAAATTTGCACCGGGACAAATTTGGGTAGCTCTTACCGATAAAGAACCCGATTTCACGCGCAAACCTGCGAGCGCGCCAACTCCAACTTCAAAGTAGTATTAGCCCCCTATTCATACAGGGAGTTGTAATGGCACAGGAAAGTGGAACATCACGCGTTAAGCGCGGCATGGCTGAGATACTCAAAGGCGGCGTCATCATGGACGTTGTCAATGTTGAGCAAGCAAAGATTGCCGAAGATGCTGGCGCAGTTGCAGTGATGGCACTTGAAAGAGTTCCAGCCGATATCCGCGCGCAAGGTGGTGTCGCTCGCATGTCCGATCCAGACATGATTGCTGCAATTCAAGCCGCAGTTTCTATTCCTGTGATGGCTAAAGCTCGCATTGGACACTTTGTTGAAGCACAAATCTTGCAGAGTTTAGGTGTTGATTACATCGACGAATCCGAAGTTCTGACACCAACTGATTACACCAATCACATTAATAAATGGGATTTCACAGTTCCATTTGTTTGCGGTGCCACAAATCTAGGAGAAGCTCTGCGTCGCATTAATGAAGGTGCGGCAATGATTCGCTCTAAAGGTGAAGCAGGAACGGGCGATGTTTCAAATGCGATGACGCACATGCGCCAAATCGGTGGAGAAATTCGTCGACTCACGTCAATGCGTGAAGATGAGTTATATGTCGCCGCGAAAGAAATGCAAGCTCCCTACGATTTAGTAAAAGAAGTTGCTGCAAACGGCAAACTTCCAGTTGTTCTATTTACAGCGGGTGGAATTGCAACTCCTGCAGATGCCGCACTCATGATGCAAATGGGCGCAGATGGAGTATTCATCGGTTCCGGTATCTTCAAATCTGGTGATCCAAAGAGTCGTGCGTCAGCATGTGTGAAAGCAACTACTTTTTATAACGATCCAAAAATTGTGGGAGATGCCTCCCGCGGACTTGGTGAAGCAATGGTGGGTATCAATGTTGCAGATCTACCGGCCCCACATCGCCTCTCCGAACGCGGTTGGTAATTAACACTTGCGGGTTGGTGTTCTGGCTTTACAAGGAGATTTTCGCGAGCACTTAAATGCTCTAACGCAGTGTGGTGTTCAAGGCGTTGAGGTTCGAACTCCAGCAGAGTTAGAAAAGGTTGATGCACTAATAATCCCAGGTGGAGAATCAACCACAATTGTTTCTCTTGCAAAAACTTTTGAAGTATTTGAACCAATCAAAAGACGCATTGCATCAGGCATGCCGACCTATGGCTCATGTGCCGGAATGATTATGTTGGCTGATCACATCGTGGCCGCAAAAGACGGTCAAGAAACTTTTGGTGGCATCGATATAACTGTCCGTCGGAATGCATTTGGGCGCCAGGTAGATTCTTTCGAAGCTGAAGTCTTGGCTCCCGAAATTTCGGCGTCACCGATTTGCGCAATATTCATTCGGGCGCCATGGGTAGAAAAAGTTGGCCAAGATGTTCAGGTGTTGGCCAGTATTGAAGGTAGTGATGGCCAATCTCATGTGGTTGCCGTGCGTCAAGGACATCTACTAGCTACGGCGTTTCATCCCGAAATTACTGATGATTACAGCGTGCATAGGTATTTTCTCGAGAAAGTTTGCAGATAGAGAAATCTTCAGATTGCGATAAAGTAAGGCACGAATAAACAAACTTTCAGGTGAGGTGTTAAATGTCCGGCCATTCCAAGTGGGCGACTACGAAGCACAAAAAAGCCATCATTGATGGTCGACGTGCTAAGAATTTTGCGAAGTTAATCAAAGCTATTGAGGTGGCTTCGCGCAATGGTGGTCCAGATATGGAAGGCAACCCGACACTTTTTGATGCAGTTGCAAAGGCTAAGAAAAATTCGATGCCTGCAGACAACATTGAACGCGCAATAAAGCGAGGTGCTGGCCTTGAATCCGGCGGTGCTGATTGGCAAACAATTATGTATGAAGGTTATGGCCCTCATGGTGTCGCAATCATGATTGAGTGTTTATCAGATAGTCGCAATCGCGCGGCATCAGAAGTTCGAGTTGCAGTCACCCGAAATGGTGGCTCAATGGCAGATCCTGGTTCGGTTGCATATCTGTTTAACCGCAAAGGTTTAATTATTGTTAACAAAGCATCTGGTGCCACGGAAGAATCCATTCTTGAAGCAGTACTCGATGCTGGTGCCGAAGAAGTTAAAGACAATGGTGAATCTTTTGAAATTATTTGCGAAGCAAGTGATCTGGTTACCGCGCGCACTGCATTGCAAAGTGCCGGAATAGATTATGAATCGGCTGATTCATCATTTATTCCATCTATGACCATTGATTTAGATGCTGAATCGGCAACGAAAGTATTCGAACTTATCGATGCGATTGAAGAGCTAGATGATGTGCAAAATGTCTTCAGCAACGCTGATGTATCAGATGAAGTAATGGCGAGCCTGGCTTAATTTTTTCTCTCCACCTCTTAGGCTTGCGCTATGCGAGTTCTAGGTATTGACCCAGGTCTGACAAGATGCGGAGTCGGCATCGTGTCAGGCACTCCAGGTTCGGTTCTAACACTCGATGGTGTTGGTGTCATCATGACGGCCGCGGATATAGATCTAGATCTTCGCTTACTCGAATTGCATACAGGTATCACCGAATGGGTTATAAAGTTTTCACCAGATGTGATGGCAGTGGAAAGAGTTTTCTCTCAACACAATGTTCGTACCGTGATGGGCACTGCCCAAGCTGCCGGAATCGCGCTTCTAGTCGCTGCCCAACAGAATGTCCCAGTGTTTTTGCATACACCGAGTGAAGTAAAAGCCGCGGTCACTGGATCAGGACGGGCAAATAAATCACAAGTATCAGAAATGGTTAAACGATTATTGAATTTACAAGAGATTCCTAAACCAGCCGATAGCGCTGATGCACTCGCACTTGCTATTTGCCATATTTGGCGCGGTTCAGCGGACTCTAAAATTAAAACTGCACTAGCCGCGGAAAAGAAACGATTGGCTTCCCTTAGATGATTGCCACATTAAGCGGAATTGTTAAAACACTATCTCCCGATAGAACAATTATTGAAGTGGGGGGAGTGGGTATGAACGTTTTGATTAATGCTCATACAAGCGCTTCCCTGACTGTAGGTGCTCACGCTAATCTTTTTACCTCCCTTGTAGTGCGCGAAGATTCCCTCACGCTCTTTGGATTTAGCGATGAACCATCACGAGTGCTATTTGAATTAGTTCAAACAGTTTCTGGAATTGGGCCCAAGGTTGCGCTTTCCATTCTTGGCGCATTGACCCCTTCGGAATTAGCGCATGCCGTAAACACGGAAAATATTTCTGCAATCGAAAAGGTTCCAGGAATCGGTAAAAAAGGTGCTCAACGTTTAATCCTTGAACTTAAATCTAAAATAAGCGATTTTGGACAGGGCTCTTATACGCGAACACATCAGCCTGTGTGGCGTGAACAATTAGCCAGTGCACTTGTATCTCTAGGTTTTTCTGCCAAGGATTCTGATGACGCAATCAATTCAGTTTTATCTGATATTTCACAAGAAGAAATTGCAGCAATGGAGTTGGGCGAATTACTTAAACTGGCCTTGCAGAGTGGTAAAAAATGACGCCAGATGATCGTTTAGTTACACCAGCACTTCGAAGTGATGATGGAGCTGCAGAAAATGCGCTACGTCCGAAAACCCTCAATGACTTCATTGGACAAGATCGAGTTCGCCAGCAGATAGATGTATTACTTAGTGCGGCTCGGAAACGCGAAAGTGCGGCTGATCATATTTTGCTATCTGGTCCTCCTGGATTGGGTAAAACAACGCTGGCTCTGATTTTGGCAAGTGAGATGAACACACCGATTCGCGTTACAAGCGGTCCCGCCATTACTCATGCAGGTGATTTAGCCGCAATTCTTTCCTCCCTTGTTGAAGGAGAGATTCTCTTCCTTGATGAAATTCATAGATTGCCTCGCCCAGCAGAAGAGTTGCTATACCTTGCGATGGAAGATTTTCGAGTAGATGTTGTGGTTGGAAAAGGACCGGGAGCAACAGCGATTCCTCTGCAACTTCCACGCTTTACATTAGTTGGTGCAACAACTAGGGCAGGATTATTGCCAAGTCCTTTGCGAGATCGTTTTGGATTTACTGCCCACCTTGATTTTTATGATGAAAAAGATTTAGCAACTGTTATCTCCAGAAGTGCAAAATTATTAGGGCTCACAATTGATGCAAAAGCGATTGAAGAAATAGCCGGACGATCACGTGGCACGCCAAGAATTTCCAACAGACTGCTCCGTCGCGTCCGAGATTTCGCGCAAGTGCAAGGCGGAAATGTACTTTCTCATGCTCATGCCATGGCAGCCCTTGAGATGTATGAAGTAGATGAAAAAGGTTTAGACAGACTCGATCGGGCAGTATTAACTGCGTTGATTGAAAGATTTAATGGGGGACCAGTGGGATTATCAACTCTTGCCATCGCAGTTGGTGAGGAAACCGAAACTGTCGAATCAGTTGCTGAACCTTTCCTGGTAAGAAATGGCTTTATGGCGCGAACTTCTCGGGGACGAATTGCAACAGCGTTGGGTTGGACCCATATCGGGCGCACCCCGCCCGCCGAATTAGCGGCAACTCCTGGCCTTTTCGACACACCAGATAATCAAGCCTAGACTCTGCACTTATGTCCACATCGAATAAGTCCGTAAAAGCTGCTGCCCGTCCAGGGCGCACCCTGGTAATTCTTGCTCTGCTTATGTTGGCTCTGCTTGCATCTGTTCTCATTTCAGGAGCAACTGCGGTTCGACTTGGATTGGATCTTCGAGGTGGCACGAGTGTTACTTTGCAACCGCGAATTGCTCCCGGCGAAAATGGCAAAGTTACAACCGAAGCTATCGATCAAGCTGTTTCAATTATTCGCCAACGTGTTAACTCATTAGGTGTGGCAGAAAGTGAAGTAGCCGCGCAAGGAAGTGGCACAAACCGCCAAATTATTATTTCAATTCCTGGTGATACAGGACGTCGCGTTGTAGAACTCGTTGGTCAAACTGCAGAGTTGCGATTTAGACAAGTTCTAGCAAGTGCGCCAGGTGCCGCTTCGGCTACGCCTGCAGATTCAACTGCAACACCAGCAGCTGCTGTCACCCCTGAATTGAATGCACAATTTGCAGCCCTTGATTGCACCAAAGCAGAAAATCTCCAGGGGACTGGCAGCGATAATGCTGATAGCCCAATTATCGCCTGCGACAGAAATGGTGGCTCAAAATATATTCTCGATAAGGCAGAAGTTCTGGGACGCCAAGTTTCAAAAGCGACAGCAGGCATTGATCAACAAGGTGGTAATGCTTGGTATGTATCACTAGTTTTCAACGATGAAGGTACAAGAGCCTTCGGTGCAATTACTGCCCGAGTTACATCGCTACCTTCTCCGCAAAATCAAGTGGCAATCGTTTTGGATGGTTTAGTTGTTTCTGCTCCACGAATTAACGAGGCAATTCCATCGGGTAACGCACAAATTACTGGCTCCTTTACTCAAGTAGAAGCACAAGATCTTGCGAACGTTCTTAAATATGGCGCATTGCCATTGGCATTTGATCGCGGCGAAGTTCAACAAGTTTCTCCAACTCTTGGAGCAGATCAATTAAACGCAGGTTTGCTTGCTGGATTCCTCGGCTTGGCCTTAGTGCTTCTTTACTCACTTTTGTATTACCGTGGATTAGGAATCGTTTCGGTTGGTTCACTCTTGGTTGCGGGAGCCTTGGTTTATCTATTCTTCTTACTTCTGGGTAAATGGATTGGATTCACTCTGACTTTGGCGGGTATCGCTGGCGCGATCGTTGCAATCGGTATTACGGCAGACTCATTTATTGTTTATTTTGAGCGTATTCGAGATGAAGTTCGCGAAGGAAGATCATTGCGTTCCGCGGTTGAAACAGGCTGGGTCCGTGCACGCCGCACGATTATTGTCGCTGACTTTGTTTCTATCATTGCCGCTGTGCTTTTGTATTTCTTTGCAGTCGGCGGCGTACGTGGTTTCGCATTCACTCTCGGACTGACAACTCTTGTAGATCTACTTGTGGTCTTTGCTTTCACTAAACCATTGACAACATACTTAGCAAGATTAAATTTCTTTAGTTCTGGTCATGCCCTTTCAGGTGTATCACCAAAGAGCCTTGGTGCTCTTTCACACTCAACCAAGGAGGCATAAGTAATGTCTAAAATTTCAGGACTCGGTGGTCGACTCCATTCAGGTGAAACATCTATTGACTTCATAGGAAAACGTCGACGTTGGTATGCACTCTCTGGATTGTTAATTATTGCCTCAATTGCTGCTCTTTCGTTGCAAGGGTTGCACCTTGGAATCGAATTTAAAGGCGGAGCTTCCTATACCGTGACGAAGGCTGGATCCACGGTTGCTCAAGCCGATACGGCGTTAGCATCTGCAGGCATTTCGAATGAGGTAATTGTTCAAAAAGTTGGCAATGACAAGATTCGTATTCAAACTGGTTCACTTACTTCAGAGAAGTCAAATGCACTTCAGGATGCCTTGGCATCTACTTTTGCGGTAAGCATCGATTCGATTGATACTCAGATTATTGGACCATCATGGGGTAAAGAAATTACCCGCAAAGCCTTGTATGGTCTTATTGGTTTTATTGCAGTAGTCATGCTTTACCTTGCAATGGCATTCGAGCCTAAGATGGCGGTAGCAGCGATTGTTGCGGTAATTCACGACGTATTCATAACAGTTGGAATTTACGCACTTGTCGGTTTCGATGTTACGCCCGCAACAGTTATTGGATTCTTAACAATTCTTGGCTATTCCCTGTATGACACCGTTGTTGTTTTCGATAAGGTCCGTGAAAATACTCGCTCAGTAACTGCAACGTCTAAAATGACTTATTCTCAGGCAGCAAATTTGGCTGTAAATCAGACTCTTGTCCGTTCAGCAAATACTTCAATCATGGCGCTGTTGCCCGTTGGATCTATCCTCTTTGTAGGTGCTGGTTTACTCGGGGCAGGAACGCTTAAAGATCTTTCTTTGGCGCTCTTTATTGGTTTAGCAACTGGCGCATATTCATCAATCTTTATTGCAACTCCACTGCTTGCTGTAATGCGTGAACGTGAACCTGCAATGAAGGCGCTTGCAAAGCGTGTGCACGCGCGTGGTAATTCACAGGTATTAGCAACTGCGGGGGCTCCATCAGAAGATGTCACTCAAAAACGTGGTCCACGTAATCAACCAAAGCGTAAAGGTCGCAAGTAATTTATTTGCGTCCCAGATGGACACACTTCTTCAACCTCTGATCAGTTCCTTACAGGAGCATGATCCAAAATCAGATGTAGCAAAGGTTGAGAAGGCTTATGAAGTTGCAAAGAGCGCCCATCTAGGCCAACTACGCAAATCAGGCGATGAATACATCACCCACCCTGTTGCAGTGGCGCATATTCTCTCAGAATTGGGATTAAATGATGCAACAATTATTGCTGCGCTTTTGCATGACACAGTAGAAGACACTCCATATTCATTAGCTCAATTAAAGAGTGATTTTGGCGATGAAATTTCATCGCTTGTCGATGGTGTAACTAAGCTGGATAAATTGAGTTACGGTCCAACGGCCGAAGCGGAAACCGTTCGCAAAATGGTTGTTGCGATGTCACGTGATATCAGAGTTTTGGTAATCAAATTGGCAGATCGATTACATAATGCCCGAACCTGGAAGTATGTTGATCCGCAAAGCGCAGAACGTAAAGCACGCGAAACACTGGATATATACGCACCTCTAGCCCATAGGTTAGGTATGAACGCAATCAAGTGGGAGTTAGAAGATCTTTCATTTGCAGTACTTGAGCCTAAGAAATTTGAAGAGATTTCAAGATTAGTTGCAGAGCGAAGCCCTTCACGCGATGCACTGACTGCTGAAGTAATAAAAAATGTGGAAGCTGATCTTGCGAAGGATTCCATTGAGGCAAGCGTTACAGGGCGTAAGAAGCATTTCTTTAGTGTTTATCAGAAGATGGTTGTTCGAGGAAGAGACTTTAACGATATTTATGATTTAGTTGGAATAAGAGTTTTAGTCAACGATGTTAAGGATTGCTACGCCGTACTTGGTTCAATCCATGCTCGTTGGTCTCCAGTTCCGGGGCGTTTCAAAGATTACATAGCGATGCCAAAATTTAATCTGTACCAATCACTTCACACGACCGTGATTGGACCTGATGGCAAAGCAATTGAGATTCAGATACGAACCTTCGAGATGCATTCTCGAGCTGAATTCGGTATTGCTGCTCATTGGAAATACAAACAGGGAACAGACACAAACTCCTCTTCCCCTCAAATGCTGTGGCTTCGACAACTTCATGAATGGCAAAAAGAAACTGAGGATCCATCAGAATTTCTAGAGGCACTCAGATTCGATTTAGGTTCACCTGAAGTTTTTGTCTTTACTCCGAAAGGAAGCGTTGTTGCCTTACCTGGTGGATCCACGCCGGTCGACTTTGCTTATTCTGTTCATACAGATGTTGGTAATAGATGTGCAGGTGCCAAAATCAACGGCCGATTAGTTCCCTTGGATACGCGTTTAAATAACGGAGATGTAATTGAGGTCGTTACTAATAAGAGCGAAACAGCGGCTCCGTCCAGAGACTGGCTAAATTTTGTTAAGAGTCCACGTGCACGTTCAAAAATTAAGGCGTGGTTTAGCAAGGAACGTAGAGAAGAAGCTGTGGAAGCTGGTCGTGAATCTATAGCCCGCCAGATGCGCAAAGCAGGATTACCGTTGCAGAAAATCTTTGCAGGTCATGCGTTGCTCGAACTCGCTCATGAATTGCGATACCCGGACATTTCGGCTTTGTATTCAGCAGTCGGTGATGGACATGTTTCATCTGCTGCAATCATTGACAAGTTAGTTCAATTTATGGGAGTTGAAGATTCGCACCCGGAACCAACGATGGATTTCATTCCTGGGGGAGCACCTGTTGCAAAGCGAACTAGTGGTGCGATCAAAGTCGAAGGTATCGATGACGTATTAGTAAAGCTAGCTCGCTGCTGCACTCCTGTTCCGGGAGATTCCATCATGGGTTTTATAACCCGCGGTAACGGTATTTCAGTGCATCGATCCGATTGCGTTAACGCTGATGATTTACGGACCCATCAGAGCGATCGAATTGTTGGCGTCAAATGGCAAGAGGGTGCATCGAGCTTGTTCTTGGTGAACATTCAAGTTGAAGCTTTAGATAGGGCTCGCTTACTAGCCGATGTAACTCGAACGCTATCTGAACAGCATGTAAATATCCTCAGCGCTGCGGTGAGCACTTCTAAAGACCGAGTAGCGATTTCACGATTTACATTTGAAATGGCTGATGCCACACATCTCGACGCTGTTCTTACAGCGGTGAGATCAATTGAAGGCGTGTACGACGTATATCGAACAACCAATAATTAGTTAAATTCAGCCAATGATTTCTGAGCTTCTTCAAGCCATGTGCGTCGTGCTGCAGCAGATTCAAGAGCCTCTGTGGCTTTCTTGGTGTTGCCCGCACTCGAAGCTTTAGCCGCAATTTTTTCGTAGTTATCGATTGCCCCTTGCAGTTGGGTGACAACTTCTGCCGCGCGAGCTTTGGCAGCTGGATCTGTTTTACGCCAAATTTCTGCTTCGGCCGATTTAATGGCTTCTTCTACTTTGCTTACTCGTGCATCAAGTGCTGCACGTTTGTCGCGATTAGTCATGCCAATTTTTTCCCACGCGCGAGCTAGATTTCTAAACTTATTCTTTGCATCTTTGACGTCAGTAAATGGAACCAATGCTTCAATTTGCACGATGAGTTCTTCACGTTTTGCTAAATTGGTACCCATTGTTACTTCGCGTTTTTCAAGATCCGCACTCTTAGCTTGGAAGAATTGATCCTGGGCTTTTTTAAACCGTGCCCACAATTTGGCATCATCAGATGGCTTGCCACGTCCTGCAGCTTTCCATTGATCCATGAGTGTTTTAAACGCTTTTGCAGTTGGAACCCATTCAGTCGATGTCGCTAATTGTTCAGCTTGGGTTACTAAATTCTTTTTGGCACCAGTTACGACGGCGGTTGTTGCTTCTAAGTTAGCAAAGTGCGTTCTGCGTCGTTTATCGAATTTGTTTCGAGAGGCCGAAAATCGTTTCCACAAATCAGCATCTGTTTTCTTATCTAAACGAGGGGCTGATTTCCACTCTGTGAGTAGTTCTTTAAGACGATCACCTGTAGTTTTCCAACTCTCGGATAAGGCAAATGATTCCGCCTCAACAACAATCTTTTCTTTTTCAACGAGTACTTGAGCGCGTTTGGCAGCCTTTTCAGCCTCTGCAACAGCCTTCTTCGCTTCATATGCACCGCGATGACCTTCGATGAGTGGCTCTAGCTGTTCGACGGAATTTGCGAGTGCTTCTAGATCGCCAACAGCATTAATTTCTTTGACTTGATCGCGTAGTTTTTTAACAGAAGCGAGCGCATCGGAGGGAACCATCGCCCCGCTTGTAATGCGTGCAGCAAGTAGTGCAATTTCAGAAGCTACTGATTCAAATTTTCTTACAAAATAAGCGAGTGCTTCTTCAGCGCTTTTACCGGGGTATGAACCAACAGCCTTATCGCCTGCTGAAGTTTTTACGAAGACCGTTCCATCTGGTGCTACATAACCAAATTTTGCAGGATCACCAATGAGTGCAGAGGCTGCAGATGATGGAATTGAAACTGGAGTTGGAGTTAAATCGGACATGGTCTTCCCTTCAGCGCGTTAATCGATTTCGATCTTCGCTATTGGACCTTGTCATCTTCTTATCTATGAATCTAACTTCACAGAGTCATAAGTCGAGTTGGTCAGGCGGCTTAGTGAAGGTAAAAGGTACCCTGTACCCATGTGTGCGGCGAAATTTCCCGCATAGCGGGCTCGATAAATAGGCGTAGCTGAAGGGAAATCACCGTGTTCATCACCTCTTTTGCTGCCCCAATGTTCGCAACGAATTGCTGGATTATCGCTGACGCCCCAGGGGGCGAATGCATCATCGTAGATCCCGGGATGCCAGATGTTTCCGACACGGTTTCAATGGTTTTAAATGAACACAAGTTAAAGGCTGTTGCCACAGTCATTACTCATGGACATCTAGATCACACATTCTCGGTGGCACCAATTGGTGATGGGTACGGCATTCCTACCTACATTCACAGCGAAGATCGAGGATTACTTTTGCATCCAGAACGCGCTCATGGTTCTGAATTTCTAGCGACATTAAGCTCAATGAACTTTGTTGAACCTGGTGATGTAAGAGAATTGCGACATGGGGCAGAACTCGAAATGTTAGGAATGAAGTTTCGTGCAATTCATTCTCCAGGTCACACTAGAGGATCGTTGATGTTCGCCATCGATGATGAAGTACTGATCAGCGGAGATGTTTTGTTCGCGGGAGCCATTGGACGTACTGATTTACCTTCAGGTTCGAGTAGCGATATGCAAGAAACTCTTGTTAACAAAGTATTGACGCTTGCAGATCATCTTCGAGTTCTTCCAGGCCACGGGCCAGATACAACTATTGGTCACGAGCGAAAAACTAATCCGTACCTGATTGACGCTGCTAAGAAATCGGGTAGGCGATGAGTAAAGGCAATCAAATTCAAGCACCAAAAGGTGTGAGTGAGTATGTGCCTCCACAATCTAGAAAATTTGAATCAGTTCGCCAAGCATTACTTGAACCTGCAAAGAGCGCAGGGTATGAATTAATTGAATTGCCGGTATTTGAAGACACAGAATTGTTTACTCGTGGCGTGGGTGAATCAACCGATGTTGTTTCTAAAGAGATGTACACATTTGAAGATCGTGGTGGCCGGTCAATAACTCTTCGCCCAGAAGGAACAGCCGGAGTAATGCGCGCAGTTATTGAACATGGTTTAGATCGCGGACAACTTCCAACGAAGCTTTATTACAGCGGCGCATTCTTTCGCGCAGAGCGCCCTCAAGCGGGCCGGTATCGTCAATTTTATCAAGTAGGAATTGAAGCAATAGGCATCCAAGATGCTGCGTTAGATGCTGAAGTTATAGCGATAGCTGATGCAGGATTTAAATCCATCGGATTGAAAAAATATCGATTAGAAATTACTTTTTTAGGTGATACAAATTCACGAGCAAAGCACCGAGTTGAGTTAGTTAAATTCATCGAAAGAATGGATTTAGATGAGGCAACGCGCGCAAGAGCGAACATAAATCCATTGCGTTTATTTGATGATAAGCGTGAAGAGATAAAAAAGCAGATGACAGATGCGCCGCTTTTGCTCGATTTCCTATCTGCTGAATCATTGAAGGATTTTGAAGAGGTACAGCAACACCTTGCTGTATTGAATGTGGATTTTGTAATTAATCCTCGAATGGTCCGCGGATTGGATTACTACACAGGAACAACTTTTGAGTTTGTTCATGAATTACTGGGTGCTCAATCAGGAATAGGCGGCGGTGGTCGATACGACGGACTTATGGCTGAGTTAGGTGGTCAAGAGCTTTCTGGTATCGGTTTTGGTTTAGGAATAGATCGATGCGTTTTGGCTGCAGATGCTGAGGGGATTTCATTCGACCAAGAGTTCACATCTGATTTATTCATAATTCCACTGGGTGATGAGAGTAAGTCAACGGCATTAAAGACCGCCCAAGAGTTACGAAATGCAGGATTTAGAGTTGAAATTTCTTTTGGTGATCGCGCCTTAAAGGGGTCAATGAAAGCAGCCGATAAAAGTGGCGCCGCTTATGTAATCGTCCTGGGTGAAAGTGAAATTTCAAGTGGAACTGTGGAGCTAAAGCAGATGAGCACGGGCGAGACTTCTTCGGTTACTCTTACCTCCTTACAGAATCATCTACGTAAAGTTTCTGAAAAATAATTTATTTAAGAAATAGAGGCTGTTAAATGTTACGCACACACGGAGCCGGAACGCTTCGAGCATCCCATGTTGGCCAGATCGTGACCCTTGCTGGCTGGGTTGCCAGACGTCGCGATCATGGCGGTGTTGCGTTTATCGATTTTCGTGATTCAACTGGTTGGGTTCAAGTTGTTATAAGAGATGAAAAAATCGCTGGAGCGCTTCGGGCTGAATGGTGTTTAAAGATAACTGGTGAAGTTCTCGCCCGGCCTGCAGGCAATGAAAATTCAGCTGTTCCAACCGGTGCCATTGAAGTAATGGGCGATGATGTAACGATATTAAGTGAAGCATCAGCACTACCGTTTCCAGTTGATAGCGGCGAAGATGTAGAAATATCAGAAGAAGTTCGTCTGAAATATCGTTACTTAGATTTAAGGCGCGAAGGTCCTGCCGCTAACCTGCGATTGCGCTCAAAGGTAACCGCAACGATTCGCCGAGTGATGGAAGATGAAACTTTCTTAGAAATCGAAACTCCGTATTTAACAAGGTCTACTCCAGAAGGCGCACGAGATTTCTTAGTTCCAGTGCGATTGCAGCCAGGTAGCTGGTATGCCTTACCTCAGTCACCACAGTTATTTAAGCAATTGTTGATGGTTGCCGGAATGGAAAAGTATTACCAAATAGCACGTTGTTTCCGCGATGAGGATTTCAGAGCAGATAGACAGCCAGAATTTACACAATTAGATATTGAAATGTCTTTCATTGACCAAGAAGATATCTTGGCGATTGCTGAAAAAATTCTGGTAAAGGTGTGGAAAGAAGTACTTGATTATCAGATATCACTACCAATTCCACGGATGACTTATTTAGATGCGATGGCACGTTATGGTTCGGATAAACCTGATCTACGCTTTGATCTTGAATTAGTTGATTGCACTTCATACTTCGCAAGTACTGCATTCAGAGTTTTCCAAGCTCCCTATGTTGGAGCAGTTGTTATGCCAGGGGGTGCTGATTCTCCACGTCGCGAATTAGATGCGTGGCAAGATTGGGCAAAGGCACGAGGAGCTAAAGGGCTTGCATACATTCTTGTTGCAACAGATGGCACTCTTGGTGGACCGGTTGCTAAGAATTTAACTGACTCTGAACAAGCTGGCATCGCAGCACATGTAGGAGCCAAACCAGGAGATGCAATCTTTTTTGCTGCAGGAGATCGCACAGCATCGCTGAATTTGCTTGGCGCCGTTCGCCTTGAAATAGGAAAGCGCTGCAACTTAATTGATACCAATCGCTGGGAATTCGTGTGGATTGTTGATGCGCCGATGTTTGAACCTACCGATGATGGTGGATGGACTGCAGTGCACCATCCATTTACTGGTCCTAAACCAGAGTTTGCTAAAACTTTTGCGAAAGATCCTGCAAGCGCACTTGCCTATGCATACGACATCGTTCTCAATGGAACTGAATTAGGTGGCGGTTCAATTCGTATCCATGATCGCAGTATGCAAAAGGAAGTTTTCACTGTAATTGGATTAAGCGATGAAGAAGCAACAAGTAAATTTGGATTTTTGCTCGAGGCATTTAATTACGGTCCGCCACCACATGGAGGAATTGCTTTGGGTCTAGATAGATTGTGTGCTCTTCTCTCGCATTCAGATTCGATTCGCGAAGTTATCGCATTTCCTAAAACTGCTAGTGGTGGAGATCCACTTACTGGCGCACCAACTCCAATCACACCTGCGCAACGCAAAGAGAGTGGAATCGATGGAGCGCCAAAAGAGGGAGCCAAGTAAGGCAATCGGGTAGGCTGGTCTCATTGGTATTTCAGCACTCAAAACAAGGAGGAAGTCATGGGCCCAGGTGGAATTGCGACGATAATTGCTGCTTCATCACTCCTAGTTATTGCTATTGCCGTTAGCTACGCCATTATTCGAGTTGGCCGGTTCATTGATGAAGCGAAAGTTTCCCTAAAAGCTGTCACAGATGAGGCAACTCCTTTAATTGAAGAAGTTCATACAACTGTGTCGTTAGTAAATGGTCCATTACAAAGTTTTAATCGCATTACAAAGAATGTAGAAGAGATTTCTGAGAAAATTACAAGTGCAACATCGGGGCTTTTAGAAAAGAGTGGTCCTGCGTTAAAGGTTGCTGGGGCTTTGGTTTCTGCGGCTCAAATGGGCAAAAGCCGAGCAAAGAAGAAGAAGAAGGCTGAGTGATCTGCCCACGTGGAATCTGCAGAAATCCGTTCGCGCTGGTTGCGCTTTTTCGAATCAGATAATCGCGAAGGTTTACTTCATACCGTTGTTCCTTCGGCTTCTCTGATTGCAGATGATCCAAACTTATTATTAGTAAACGCTGGAATGGTTCCTTTCAAACCCTATTTTCTTGGAGAAGTCACTCCGCCTTACAAAAGAGCCACGTCCGTTCAAAAGTGCGTACGAACATTGGACATCGATGAAGTAGGTAAAACAACTCGACATGCATCTTTTTTTCAGATGTGTGGAAATTTTTCATTTGGGGACTATTTCAAAGAGGGAGCAATTGCATTGGCGTGGGATTTACTTACACGCCCTGTTGCCGATGGTGGTTATGGTTTCCCAGAATCCAAATTATGGGTCACAGTTTTTCATGACGATGATGAGGCAGTTCAAATCTGGAATAAGAAAATTGGTTTGCCCTTAGATCGTATTCAACGCAGAGGAATGGACGATAACTTCTGGTCTATGGGTGTACCAGGACCGTGTGGTCCGTGTTCTGAAATTTATTATGACCGTGGTCCGGAGTACGGAATTGAAGGTGGACCGATTGCAGATGAGAACCGCTACATGGAAGTTTGGAATTTGGTTTTCATGCAAAATGAACGTGGCGCTGGTTCGGGTAAAAATGATTTTCCAATTCTGGGCGAACTCCCTGCAAAAAGCATTGACACCGGACTTGGCTTAGAACGAATGGCTGCCTTGCTACAAGGGGTTGAAAACATTTATGAAATCGATACTACTGCCCAGATTCTAAATCGAGCATCCGAATTAACTGGGGTTAAGTATGGAAAGAATGAAAAATCTGATGTTGCTCTTCGCGTAGTTGCCGATCATGCGCGAACATCTGCGATGTTAATTGGCGATGGTGTTACACCAGGCAATGAAGGCCGTGGATATGTATTGCGCCGCATGATGCGCCGAACCATCCGAAACATGCGCTTACTCGGCTCTGAGGATTTAATCATGGGTGAATTAACACTGGTAGCTATTGCGGCTATGTCTCCACAGTATCCAGAGTTAAAAACTGAGAGTGATCGAATTTTGTCAGTAACAAAATCTGAAGAAGATACTTTCTTGCAAACATTAAAGAGCGGTACAACTATTTTTGAAGTTGAAAGCGCATCAATTAAGAAGAGCAAAGGCGTCACAATTTCTGGAGATGCAGCATTTAAATTGCATGACACTTACGGTTTCCCATTTGATCTGACACTTGAAATGGCTCGTGAAGAGGGCCTAGAAGTTGACGAAGATGGTTTTCGTCGTTTAATGAAGGAGCAACGAGATCGTGCGAAAGCGGACTCGAAGGCGAAGAAGAGTGGCCACACAGATGTCAGTGTGTATCGAACAATCGCAGATTCTCATGGTCTAACTTCCTTTATTGGCTACACGCACCTGGAAAGCGAGTCAGTTATAAAGGCTTTGGTAAATGACGGCCTGGCAGTGCAATCGGCAAAATCCGGAGATGAAATCGAAGTAATTTTGGACAGAACTCCATTTTATGCAGAAGGTGGTGGCCAGTTAGCCGATGGTGGATTAATCACATTGGCCAATGGGGCAATTATTGAAATCGACGATGTGCAAACTCCTGTTCCGGGAATTAGCGTTCACCGTGGACGAGTTCGAAGTGGCGCCGTAGAAGCTGGAGCCGGCGTGTTAGCGCAGATTGACGTTGAGCGACGCAGCGCAATTTCTCGTGCTCATACTGCTACGCATATGGTTCATAAAGCATTTAGGGAAATTCTCGGAGAAACTGCAACACAAGCAGGATCTGAAAACTCACCTGGACGCTTTCGATTTGATTTTCCTGCAACAGGCGCGGTTCCAGACTCGGTATTAAATGATGTTGAATCACGAGTGAATACATTGCTATTGGATAATCTCGAAGTCAGTGCAGAAGTTATGAGCCAAGCAGATGCTAAAAAAATGGGTGCGATGGCTCTCTTCGGTGAAAAATATGGCGATCAAGTACGCGTGGTCAGCGTAGGAGATTGGGCTAGAGAATTATGCGGCGGAACTCACGTAGCGCGCTCTGGGCAACTTGGTTTGATTAAGTTATTAAGTGAATCCTCTATCGGAGCGGGTGTACGACGTGTAGAAGCACTTGTTGGAGCTGACGCTTACAAATTCTTAGCTCGCGAACATGTTCTACTTGGTTCACTAACAGAAATTATCAAAGGTGCACGCGTAGAAGAGTTGCCAGAACGCATTACTGACCTCATTACCAAGGTTAAGGATATTGAAAAAGAATTAGCATCTCTTCGCACCGATGCAGCACTTGCCAAGAGCGCTGAGCTGCTAAAGGTTAAAAAGGAAATTGGTTCGTTAGCGCTGATTTCAGCTCAAATATCTGATGGAATCAATAGTGAAAATCTGCGAACTATCGCGTTGGATCTTCGTTCCAAAACACCTGCAAGCGTTGTAGTCCTAGTAAGTGTTGTCGAATCGAAACCTGTTTTGGTTGTAGCAACTAGCGAAGAAGCCCGTACCGAAGGTGTGAAGGCAGGTGCTTTGGTAAAACTAGGTTCAGCAGTATTAGGCGGCGGTGGCGGTGGTAAAGATGATTTCGCACAAGGTGGCGGTGTAGATATCTCAAAAATCAAGGAAGCGCTTTCAGTAATCGAACACGCTATTTCTGGAAAATAAGATGCTTCGAGGGCGACGCATGGCCTTTGATTATGGTGACGTACGCATTGGCGTTGCGGTGTGTGATCCAGATGGAATTCTTGCATCTCCGGTCACTACTTTAAAGAATAAAGATTCAGAAGTGTGGGATCAGATAATTGCCTTGGTGCAAGAGTATGAACCGATTCATATCTACATTGGATCGCCAAAACATCTATCTGGTCAACCCGGTGCATCACAGCAAAAAGCTGAAGAGTTTAAGAATGAAATACTTAGTCGTACCAACATAGAGTGCACACTGATTGATGAAAGACTTTCCACTGTGAGCGCGGCACGACAATTAAAAGAATCGGGCATGAGCACCCGTGAGAGTAAGGCAGCAATCGATCAGGCATCTGCGGTTGGGATTTTAGAACAGGCTCTCGCTATTGAAAAGAGAAAATCTGTTAATGAAAAAGAGTGAAATAGTAAGGGTGGCAATTGCTCTCTTAGTGATAGCAGTATTCACCATATCTGTTCATCAGTTTCGTTCTAATAGTTCAAGCACTGCGGATTTCCCAACTCGTATCGTGGCAACATCTGAGCTTCTTATCGATGTTAACGTTTCCCAAGGTTCAACCGGATCAGAGATAGCACAGCAACTATTCGAACTTGGCATCATTGAATCCTCACACAGTTTTTTTAAAGTGGCGGTGAGCGATGAGAGAGCATCCAGAATTGCTCCTGGTATTCACCAACTTAATATCAATATCTCTGCGAAACAAGCTTTAGAGCAGTTATTAGATCCCACCAGAATTCCAAACTTAATTAAGATTTTTGAAGGCGCCTGGAATACGGAAATATTCAAGTTGTTGGAGCAGAACGGCTTTGTGCGGACTGACATATTAAAAGCCGTAAAGGAAGTCCAATTACCTCAAGGTTTTTCTTCTCTTGAAGGGGTGCTCTATCCGGCTCAATATAGTTTCACGAAAGAAACTTCTGCAAAACAAGCCCTTGAATCAATGATTAAGCGCTTTGTGAATCAAGTGACAAATTTGGAACTTTCGAATGATCCTAAATTAAAAGCCCAAGAGTTAATTATTGTGGCTTCAATAATCCAAGCGGAGGGCAACATAGAGGACTTCTCAAAAATATCTCGGGTTATTCGAAATAGATTGAAATCTGGCATGCCCTTACAAATGGACTCAACGGTGCATTATGTGAAGCAAGTGCGCGGTAGCGTTTTTTTAAGTACACAATCAACCCTTTTAAAGTCACCTTTTAATACCTATCGAAAATACGGTTTACCACCCGGTCCCATCGGTAACCCTGGGTTGGACGCGATAAAAGCTGCGATTAATCCAGCTGACGGGGACTGGCTCTTTTTCATTACAGTTGCACCTGGAGATACAAGATTTACTTCCAATATTACAGAGTTCAATCAATGGAAAGCTCTGTACACCAAGAACCGGAAGGCAGGTGCGTTTAATTGATCAATGCAGCTGTTTTGGGATCTCCAATATCTCACTCTCTCTCGCCACTGTTGCATATGAGCGCTTACAAATTGTTGAGTATCTCAGGTAAATATATTTCTTTTGATGTTCCAGCAGGTTCGCTGAGAAATTTCTTAGGTGATAAGGATTCTGGGTGGACAGGTTTTTCCTTGACAATGCCTCTCAAGGAAGAAGTACTTTTAATCGCGGATAAAATCGATCCACTAGCTAGTAGAATTCAAAGCGGAAATACACTGGTCAGGCAAGAGAATCAATGGATCTTGTATTCAACTGATGTTCTAGGTTTTCGTCAATCTTGGAGTGCTTCTAATTCTGCTAAACCAAAATCTGTTTTGATAGTGGGATCTGGCGCAACGGCCAGGGCGGCAGCGGCGGCGTTTGACGATTCAGGCACATCAATTTTAGTTCTTCATAGAAATACTGATCGTGAAGTGTCAATGCAGTCCTGCGTGGAACATTCCAGAATGAAATTCCTACCATGGCAATTTACAAATGATTTCTACGAGGCCGATCTAGTCATTAATACAACTCCGAAAGGCGCACTCGATTCTTTCGCGGATAAATTAGCAGTAAAGCCTGAAGGGACATTTTTCGATGTAATTTATAACCCTTGGCCAACTGATTTTGCCGCTGCTTGGACGAAAACTGGATCACCCGTCATAAGTGGGTTAGACCTTTTGATTGCACAAGGAATTGAGCAGATTAGATTGTTCACGGACGTGGATCTTGATGCAGAAGTTCTTTCTAGTTTTTTGAAGCAGGAACTAACCGCTTAATAGGTTATCCACATTGTATTTTTAGAGGGGATTACAAACATTACCCTCTAAAGATGCCCACATTGCGTCTTGGCCTCATCGTTTACTTTGCTATTACTATTTGTATAGAAGATTTGCGAATCCATAAAATTCGAAATCGAATCCTCATGTATTTCCTATGTTTTCTCTTTCTCTTTTCACTCTTGCCATCTAATTCACACGTGCATCCCATTGCAGCTTTTGAGTTCTCGGTAATCTTCATAGCACTTTATCTCGCGAGCAATGCACTCCATAAGTCAGGGGGAATTGGGTTCGGTGATGTAAAACTTCTCTTCGTGCTTGCTTTCGCTTTCTTTGATCCTGGGTTAAGGTCTATTGAAATCTTTTTTATTTCGTTATGGATTGCTCTTATCGCACATATTTCCCTATATTTATTAATGCATCGGAAATACCCCCATCGAATAGCGATGGCCCCGGATTTATTTCTAGCGAGTGGGCTTTATATGTACGCACCGATTGGACTTCTTCTGCCACAATAGGCCAATGCGCTGGCTAACTGCAGGAGAATCACATGGCCCAGCCCTGACAGCTATTGTCGAAGGACTGCCTGCACATATAGAAATTACTACGAAAGATATAGATAAAGATTTAGCACGTCGCAGACTTGGAGTAGGACGCGGTGCTCGGCAAAATTTCGAAGCCGATAAAATAACAATTAAAGGCGGAGTACGACTAGGAATTTCTCAAGGTGGACCGATAGCAATTGAAGTCGGTAACTCTGAATGGCCTAAATGGGAAAAAGTTATGTCTGCCGATCCTATTGATGATTCTGAACTAGTAGGTTTAGCACGCAATGCTCCACTGACAAGACCTCGACCTGGTCACGCTGACATGGTTGGAATGCAAAAATATGATTTCACAGATGCGCGTCCGATTTTAGAAAGAGCAAGTGCACGAGAAACAGCAGCACGCGTTGCCTTAGGTGCCATTGCTCGCGCATTTCTTGTGCAAAGTGTAGGAATCACACTCTTTAGTCATGTGGTATCGATCGGCAGTGTGCGTGTTCCTGATGACGCTGCTTTACCGGCAAAGAATGATCAAGAGAGAATTGATGCAGATCCAGTTCGATGTGCTGATGCAAAAACAAGTGATCTTATAATTCAGGAAATTGAAAAAGCACACTCAGATGGGGATACTCTCGGGGGAGTGTGCGAAGTTCTTGTATTTGATGTTCCACCAGGACTTGGTTCTCATGTGCATTGGGATCGTCGTTTAGACGCACGTTTAGCAGGCGCCATGATGGGTATCCAAGCAATTAAGGGTGTCGAAATAGGCGATGGTTTTCTTACAGCTACTCGTCGCGGTTCTTTCGCGCATGATGAAATTGAAAAGAATAAAAATGGGAAAATTGTGCGCAGGACAGATCGAGCCGGTGGCACCGAAGGCGGAATGTCTAACGGTGAAATATTGCGAATTAGTATCGCCATGAAACCAATTTCAACAGTTCCAAAGGCGCTAGACACTATTGATGTTGCAACGGGAGAAGCTGCAAAAGCAATTAATCAACGCTCAGATGTTTGTGCCGTGCCAGCCTCAGGAGTTGTTGCCGAAGCAATGGCGGCACTTGTTTTAGCCCAGGCTGTATTAGAAAAATTTGGAGGAGACAGCGTCGCCGAAACTCGGCGCAATTATTTGTCCTACCTGGAAAATCTACGTTTTAAATAATATGCCTCCGCGTGTAATTTTGATCGGTCCACCAGGAGCCGGAAAATCTAGCGTTGGAAAATCTCTTGCTAGGTTGCTAAGTGAGAAATTTATTGACACAGATGTAGTTATATCTGAAAGAGAAAAACAGAGTATTGGCGAAATATTTGTTGATAAAGGTGAACCGTATTTTAGAAAAA
Source organism: Candidatus Nanopelagicaceae bacterium (assembly GCA_947461995.1). Taxonomy (GTDB): domain Bacteria; phylum Actinomycetota; class Actinomycetes; order Nanopelagicales; family Nanopelagicaceae; genus Planktophila. The sequence goes on along the minus strand of CANHNH010000001.1, from coordinate 73,100 downwards.
TTGAAGAGGATGTATTACTCGATGAATTGCAAAATCACTCAGGAATTTTAAGCTTAGGTGGAGGAGCACCGCTTTCTAACATCGCTCAAGATGCAATAAAGAAAAGTGGCGCACCTGTAGTTTTTCTTGATGTTTCTCTATCAGCAGCAGCTCCTCGCGTTGGATTTAATCGAGACAGACCATTACTTTTAGGAAATCCCAGAGCGCAATGGCAAGAACTAATGAATGTGCGCCGCCCCGTATACGAATCTTTAGCGCAGCATCAGGTTCTAACGGATAAATTAACTCCTACGCAGGCCGCTACCGCAATTGTTACACTGCTCTCATGAGCGTTATCACTGTGAAAGCAGAGCATCAGTATGACGTTCAAATTTGCGCGGATTGGCTTACAGCCCTTACTGAGAGTATTTCATCGTATCCACGAATTGCTATTTTTTACCCACAATCTTTAAAAGAAAGCATTCCAAAGATCTCTATTGAAAGTGATGTTCATTTTTTTCCTTTGCCCGAAGGTGAAGCAGCAAAATCGGTTCAAAATCTTGGCAAGATGTGGGATTGGATGGGCGCAGCTGGTTTTACTCGCTCAGATGTAGTTGTTGCAATTGGCGGAGGAACGATCACTGATGTTGCAGGATTTTTAAGTGCCACCTGGTTACGGGGGATAGATTGGATAGCTGTACCAACTACCTTGGCAGGAATGGTTGATGCCTCTGTCGGTGGGAAAACAGGAATTAATAGCGACTATGGCAAGAATTTGATTGGTTCCTTTCATTCTCCACAAAAAGTTATTATCGACTCGCATTGGCTGGAAACGCTGTCATCTCGTGACATCTCTGCAGGTTTAAGTGAAGTGATAAAAACTGGTTTCATTGGAGATGCCGAAATATTAGAAATCATGGAGAATTTCGAACTAGATCGAGATCGTCATAATTATGAAATGATTAATGAACTCATCCAACGTTCTGTCGCAGTAAAGGCACGTGTTGTTAGTTCCGATTTCAAGGAGAGTTTTGAAAGAGAAATTCTCAATTACGGCCACACGTTAGGGCACGCCATTGAAAGGCACTCCCAATACTCTCTACGCCATGGAGAAGCCATTTCTATTGGCTTGATATACGCAGCTCATCTTTCACAAATGCACTGTGGTTTGGATGCAGCAATCGTTGCCCAACATATTCGTTTATTGAGTAAAATTGGATTACCTACTACCTATGATCAATCTGCCTTCGCTGAGTTATTAGCATTTATGAGTATTGACAAGAAATCTCGCGGCAAGATGATCCGTTTTGTTGGTATTTCGCAAGTTGGCAAGACACAAAGAATCGAAGGACTTAGCATCGATGAACTTGCTCATGCGTATGAGAAAATATCTGCATGAAAGTACTTGTAATTAATGGTCCTAATCTTTCACGTTTGGATATCCGTGATTCTTCAATCTACGGAGATATGAGTTATCCCCAATTAGTTAATTTAATTGAATCATCGGCTTTGGCACATGGATTCACAGCAGATGTTCGTCAAAGCGACGATGAAGCACAGATTATTTCCTGGTTACATGAAGCCGCCGATAATTCCCACCCAGTTATCATCAACCCCGCGGCATTTACGCATTATTCGTATGCAATTCGTGATGCGGCAGAATTAGTTAAATCGCCATTGATTGAGGTACATCTCTCAAATCCGTTAGCACGTGAAGAATTTAGACATACGTCAGTAATTTCTGGAGTAGCCAACGGAACTATTGGTGGCTTTGGTCCTAATTCATATGCATTGGCAATGAGCGCACTCAAAGCACTCTTATAAGTCTCGATGCTCTACCTAATTATTTCATTCTCACTTTAACGGGTATCCTTATAGCCTTGTCTGTCGGGAACCGACAGCCTGGCCAAGTCGGCCTGATAAAAGAAAAGCGTGGTTATCGAAGTGGCAACAACAAATGATCTGAAGAATGGCATGACTCTTGATATCGAAGGTCAACTATGGAACGTTGTTGAGTTTCAGCACGTTAAGCCTGGTAAGGGACCCGCATTCGTTCGCACTAAATTGAAGTCTGTTTTAACAGGTAAAGTTGTAGACAAAACATTTAATGCTGGAGTGAAGATTGAGGTAGCTATTTTAGAAAAACGTGAAATGAACTTCCTATATAAAGATGGGGAAGATTTCGTTTTTATGGATAACAAAACTTTTGATCAAACCAATATTTCTGCAGAAACTGTTGGTGACGCTGCCAACTACATGCTAGAAAATACCGAGGCCATAGTTGCTGTGCACGAGGGAAATCCGCTTTACATCGAATTGCCAGCTTCAGTAGAACTTACGATTACATATACCGAACCAGGCATTCAAGGAGATAGATCATCGGGTGGCACTAAGCCAGCAACGGTTGAAACTGGTATTGAAATTCAGGTTCCGCTATTTATTAAACAAGATGAGAAGGTTCTTGTAGACACCAGAGATGGTTCATACCAAGGTCGCGCTTAAAAGTGTCTGCACGAAGCAAAGCGCGTAAACAATCCTTAGATCTTCTATACGAATCTGATATCCGTGGGAAGGCTTCTGTGGATTTGCTGGCTCTTCGTGATGTTATTGAAGAAGGTCCAGATGCGCGACCAATTCGTGAATATACGAAGATATTGATTTCAGGTGTAGATACTCATAAGCGCAAGATTGATGAGTTAATCTCAACATATGCGCAAGGTTGGGATATGGATCGTTTGCCTGCGGTAGATAGAAATGTGCTTCGTATTGGAATTTTTGAAATTTTATGGCAGGACGATGTACCAGATGCGGTTGCAATTGATGAGGCATTGGCGCTTGCAAAAGAGCTATCGACTGATGAATCCTCAGGTTATATTCACGGAGTACTTGGTCGCATTGCGTCCATTCGCCAAGATCTCAATCTTTAATTTTAAATAGCACTTTTTCAGCCGTATATTCTTCAATAATCTTCTCCGGGTTAGAAGTTGCCAAAATCGCCAAGTAATTAAGATCACTATTTCTTAGAGAAAGTATTTCACCATTCCAATCTCGGCGAAAATCTATAATTCCTGAAGCAAAGAGATTCAAATTTACAAGATTTTTTGATGGATTACTTTTGAGAACATCACGCAATTTGCGTAGATCGATGATCACATTTCTGAAACCCAGTATGGGTAGATCGTTGCTATCTTTGAGAATTCCTGAAATCGGTACGTCATAAATCGCTGCAATTGTTTCGAGTTTTAATACAGAGATGGATCTAGATCCTCGTTCATATGATCCAAGAACAACGGCCTTGATTTGTCCTTTGCTAGCTCTTTCAAAATCATTCAATGTCCAATTTCGGGCTAATCGAAGCGCACGCAAGGCGCGGCCTAACCGCTGTGATGACTCTTTACTATCGACAAGAATGTTCATGTATGCGTAATCTAAATCATGGATGAATCGCCGATATTTTCTATCCACAGGGTATGGATTTTTGGTGCTAATATTCGCCAGCATCCTTTAACGACCCATCCTGCGAGGTGGGGAAGGAGATTTATATGAGTGTTGCCCTGCCTTCGGCGGATATAGCAAGAGCTTTAACTCGCATTTCCCATGAAATTCTTGAACGCAATGGTGGTTCTGATAATTTAACATTGCTAGGAATTCCTACACGGGGCGCCCATCTTGCTCTTCGCATTGCATCGATTATTGAGAGCATTGAATCCAAACCGGTCTCTGTTGGCACATTAGATATCACAATGCATCGTGATGATCTTCGACTGCGTCCACCAAGGGCGCTTATGCCAACGAAAATCCCACCAGCAGGCATAGAAGGTAAAGATGTTGTCTTAATCGATGATGTTTTCTTCTCAGGTCGCACAATCCGCGCCGCACTTGATGCCCTTGGAGAAATCGGGCGTCCGCGCACAGTCCAGTTGGCGGTACTTGTGGATCGGGGTCATCGTGAATTACCCATCAGAGCTGATTATGTTGGAAAAAATTTACCAACATCCCTTGAGCAATCAGTCAAAGTTCACCTGAGTGAAATTGATGGAACAGATGAAGTAATTATCGGTAAAGCAGGTGTGCTGTGAGGCACCTACTCTCAATAAATGATCTAACACAATCCGAAGCCGTCGCTATTTTAGATACAGCCACCGAGTTAGCACGAGTTTCGGATGCGCCGATGAAGAAACTACCAACACTTCGCGGTCGCACGATAGTAAATCTTTTTGCCGAAGACTCCACGCGCACTCGAATCTCTTTTGAAGCTGCGGCAAAACGCTTATCGGCAGATGTGATCAATTTCAGTGCAAAGGGATCTAGTGTCAGCAAAGGCGAATCACTTAAAGACACCGCTCAAACACTTCAGGCAATGGGCGCCGATGCGGTAATTATTCGCCATCAAGCGTCGGGGGCTGCACACAGGCTAGCAACTTCTCAGTGGATGTCTGGAACTGTGATCAATGCTGGTGACGGTACTCATGAACATCCAAGTCAGGCACTACTGGACGCTTACACACTTCGCAAACATTTAATGCATGGAACAAAAAATTTGCAAGGAATCCATGTTGCAATTGTTGGAGACATTTTACATTCACGAGTAGCTCGGTCAAATGTTTTATTGCTTTCCAAGCTTGGAGCTAAAGTAACTCTCGTTGCTCCTCCCACACTTCTTCCTGTCGGAGTAGATAGTTGGCCCACAAGCATTTCTTATGATTTAGATGAAGTGATACCTGATATTGACGCCATCATGATGCTGCGGGTTCAAAGTGAAAGAATGAACGAACTCTATTTTCCGAATGCTCGTGAATACTCTAGATATTTTGGTTTGAACACGGATAGGGTCAAAAGGATGAAGAAAAACTCCATAATCATGCATCCAGGCCCAATGAATCGTGGATTAGAAATAACCGCAGATGTCGCAGATAGTGCGAGGTCAGTCATTGTTGAGCAAGTAAGCAATGGCGTAAGTGTGCGAATGGCAATTCTGTATACGCTCTTAACAGGTGAAGGAATTGAATCAGGGGCATTGGCATGAGCAAAACTTTCTTTATTTCGGGTGCGACATTAGATGATGGAACGCGCAAGGATCTCTACATTACTGATGGCAAAATTGCAGGTTTTGAGAATCCAGCAGGTAGTAAAGCGGTAGTTATAGACGCAACAGGTAAAATTGTTTTGCCTGGTTTAGTAGACCTGCATACTCATGTGCGCGAACCAGGCAAAGAAGACTCGGAAACTGTTTTGTCTGCGTCCAGCGCAGCTGCTAAAGGTGGCTTCACAGCGCTGTCGGCAATGCCAAATACTTCCCCTGTTGCAGATACAGCTGGTGTTGTTGAACAGGTTTTTCGGTTAGGTGCAGAAGCTGGATTGTGTGATGTATTCCCTATAGGAGCAGTAACAAAAAATTTAGACGGTTCAGAATTGGCTGAGATAGGTGCGATGGCCGATAGCGCTGCGCAAGTACGAATTTTCAGCGATGATGGACACTGTGTTTCTAATCCTCAAGTAATGCGCCGAGCACTTGAATACGTGAAGAAATTCAACGGAGTAATTGCTCAACATGCGCAAGATCCAAATTTAACCATTGACGCGCAAATGAATGAGGGAATTGTTTCATCGGTTCTGGGCCTAAAAGGTTGGCCCGCGGTTGCAGAAGAAGCCATTATCGCTCGAGATGTTTTATTGGCAGATCATGTGCAATCTCGATTACACATATGTCACGTAACTACAGCCGGTGGAGTTGAAATTATTCGCTGGGCGAAAGCTCGCGGTATCAATGTAACTGCAGAAGTTACGCCGCATCACTTGTTACTTACAGATGATCTAGCTACTTCCTATGATCCTGTTTATAAAGTTAACCCCCCATTACGTACAGTCAAAGATGTGCAAGCCTTACGCGAGGCATTAGCCGAAGGTGTGATAGACATAGTTGCAACAGATCATGCCCCGCATTCGGCAGAGAATAAGGAGTGCGAATGGCAGCAAGCAGCCTTTGGCATGTTGGGTTTAGAAACAGCTCTGTCAATTGTCGCATTAACCATGGTTGAAACTGGTTTGATGGATTGGAAAGGTGTTGCGCAGCGTTTTTCGCGTACTCCTGCGCGAATTGGCGGGTATGAGCAACAAGGTGGGGAATTCAAAATCGGAGAAATGGCTAATCTCACGGTATTCGACCCGAGTGTTAGTTGGAGAGTAGACCGCGACTTAGTAGCCTCTCGTAGTCGCAATACTCCATTTCATGGGATGGAATTACCTGGTGTTGTTTCTGAGACTTTCTTTAAAGGAGTGCCTACTTTGCTAGACGCACATTTGCTCACGGAGAATAATTCATGAGCAAAGCTTTTTTGGTGCTAGATGATGGAAGAGTATTTGAGGGGTCTTCCTGGGCATTTGAAGGTGTTACTTTTGGCGAAGCTGTATTTCAAACCGGTATGACTGGTTATCAAGAAACTTTAACTGACCCTTCGTATCATAAGCAGGTCGTTGTCATGACTGCGCCACATATAGGCAATACAGGCATGAACACAGAGGACAATGAATCCAAGAAAATCTGGGTATCAGGTTTTGTTGTTCGCAATCCATCGCCTGTAACAAGTAATTGGAGAAGCGAGAACTCACTCGAAGCCGAATTAATTGCTCAGAAAATTGTCGGTATTTCAGGTGTGGATACCCGAGCGCTAACAAGACATCTTCGCGACCGTGGGGCTATGCGTGTTGGAATTTTTTCAGGCAAAAATCTTTCTCGTGAAGAAATGGTTATTGAAGTGCGCAAGCAGCCTCAAATGTCAGGTTCCTATCTCAGCGAAGATGTTTCCACGAAGCAAACGTATGTCATTCCTGCCAATGGAATAAAGAAATTCACTGTGGCTGCAATTGATCTTGGAATAAAGGGTGCTACGCCGCGTGCATTAGCGCAGCGAGGCGTAGAAACGCATGTGATGCCATATAACAGCACTTTTGATCAGATAAATGCAATAAATCCAGATGGAGTTTTTCTCTCAAATGGTCCTGGCGATCCTGCGACTATGAGTTCGGTTATTGATTTAGTACGTGAGATCCTTTTGGCCCAAATCCCGATTTTCGGAATTTGTTTTGGTCATCAGATATTGGGTAGAGCCCTTGGCTTTGAAACGTATAAATTGCAATTTGGACATCGTGGAATTAATCAACCCGTAATTGATAAAAAAACCAATAAGGTTGAAATTACCGCACACAATCATGGTTTTGCTTTAAAGGCGCCAACTGATGGAGTTTTTTCTACTGTATTCGGTACGGGTGAAGTAACACATGTTTCACTCAATGATGGGGTGGTAGAAGGCTTACAGCTTTTGGAACGAGGAGCTTTCAGCGTTCAATATCACCCAGAAGCAGCAGCAGGACCTCATGATGCGAGTTATCTATTCGATCGCTTTATTGAATTGATGCAAAAATACCCGGTTACCGCGAGGGTTCACTAATGCCTGTTGATATTTCAATCAAGAGCGTACTGGTCATCGGCAGCGGGCCAATAGTTATCGGGCAAGCATGCGAATTTGATTACTCTGGTACGCAAGCGTGTCGTGTTTTACGCGCAGAAGGAATTCGCGTAATTCTAGTGAATTCAAACCCTGCAACAATTATGACAGATCCTGAATTTGCCGACGCAACATACATCGAACCGATTACACCAGAGTTCATTGAACGAATCATTATCAAGGAAAAACCGGATGCTGTTTTGGCAACCCTGGGAGGTCAAACCGCTCTCAATGCCGCGATAGGTTTATACGAATTAGGCACCCTTGCAAAGTATGGTGTGAAGTTAATTGGTGCAGATGTTGATGCTATCAAACGCGGAGAAAATAGAGAACTTTTTCGAGGCATCGTTGAAAAAATTGGTGGTCACAGCGCTAAATCAGTAATTTGTCACACTATGGATCAAGCTTTGGAAGCTGTTAAAACGCTGAAGTATCCTGTAGTAGTTCGCCCATCTTTTACTATGGGTGGTTTAGGTTCGGGAATCGCATTTACTGAAGATGAACTTAAATTAATTGGTGGAGCTGGATTACGTCACAGTCCAACTTCTGAAGTTTTGCTAGAAGAATCAATATTAGGCTGGAAAGAGTACGAACTTGAAGTAATGCGTGATAAAACAGATAACGTTGTGATCGTATGCAGTATCGAAAATTTAGATCCCATGGGAGTTCACACGGGGGATTCAATTACAGTGGCACCTGCCTTGACTTTAACCGATGTTGAATATCAAAAATTGCGTGATCTATCTATCGCAATTATTCGTGAGGTTGGAGTTGATACCGGCGGCTGCAATATCCAATTTGCTGTAAATCCAACAAATGGTCGAATTATTGTTATTGAAATGAATCCACGCGTTTCAAGGTCTAGTGCTTTAGCTTCCAAAGCCACGGGCTTTCCCATAGCCAAGATTGCAACCAAATTAGCTATCGGATACACCCTAGATGAGATTCGTAACGACATCACCGCGGTAACGCCAGCGTCTTTTGAACCAACTCTTGATTATGTAGTAGTCAAGGTTCCGCGTTTTGCTTTTGAGAAATTCGCTGATGCTGATCCTCGGCTCACTACAACGATGAAAAGTGTTGGCGAAGCTATGGCAATTGGACGAAGTTTTCCAGAAGCACTCATGAAGGCGTTACGTTCCCTTGAACGCAAAGAGGCGATCTTTAGTTTTCCTGTGAATAAAAAATCGATTAACATGAATGATCTTCTATCGAAAATGTCCATCCCCACAGAATATCGTTTGCAACAAGTGCAATTGGCAATGTGGGCCGGGGCGAGTATTGAGCAAGTACATACGTCAACCAAGATTGATCCATGGTACTTGCAGCAAATTGAAATTATTAATCAGCGGGCCGAGTTATTGTCGCAACCAGGTGAATTAAATAGTGAAGTGATTCGTAGCGCTAAAAGTTTAGGTTTCTCAGATTCACAGATTGCTCAACTTAGATCACTAACTGAAGATGATGTACGACGCACCAGAAATCACTTGGATATACACCCCGTCTATAAAACAGTGGACACCTGTGCCGCGGAGTTTGAAGCTTTTACTCCTTATCATTATTCAAGTTATGAAGAAGAAACAGAGGTTAAAACTCGTTCCAAACCTGCCGTGATTATTCTGGGTAGTGGACCAAATCGAATTGGGCAAGGTATCGAATTTGATTATTCTTGTGTTCATGCTAGTTTCGCACTGCAAGCAAGTGATTACGAAACAATAATGATCAATTGCAATCCAGAAACAGTTTCAACTGACTATGACACGAGTGATCGTTTGTACTTTGAACCATTAACACTAGAAGATGTACTTGAAGTTATTCATGCAGAAACATTGGCGGGCCCAGTTCTTGGCGTTATCACTCAACTTGGAGGCCAAACTCCACTCGGACTTGCTGCTGGATTAAAGGAAGCTGGAGTTACAATTCTTGGTACTAGTCCTGAAGCCATTAACTTGGCCGAAGAACGTGGCGCATTTGGTGAAATATTGAAAAATGTTGATCTACGTGCACCTGAGTATGGAATGGCAGCATCTGAGCAAGAGGCATTAACAATTGCGCAACGAATCGGATATCCAGTTTTAGTTAGACCTTCCTTTGTTCTGGGTGGGCGAGGGATGGAAATCGTTTACGATGATGAATCTCTTGCAGGTTTCATTTCTCGGGCAACGGATATCACTCCCGATCACCCTGTACTTGTAGATCGATTCTTAGATAGCGCCATCGAAATTGATGTTGATGCACTCTTTGATGGTAACGAACTTTTTTTGGGCGGAGTTATGGAACACATTGAAGAAGCTGGAATCCATTCTGGTGATAGCGCCTGTGTTTTGCCATCTATGTCTCTTAATTCCAAGCAAATCTCAGAAATTAAAGTAGCGACAAATAAGATTGCCAAAGCAGTCGGTGTTGTTGGTTTGATCAATATTCAATTTGCAATGAGTGATTCTCAATTATTTGTTTTAGAAGCTAACCCTCGCGCTTCAAGAACTGTTCCGTTTGTGAGTAAAGCAACGGGAGTTGCATTGGCGAAGGCCGCCGCTCGCTTAGCTGTGGGAGCAACTATTTCTCAACTGCGCGCCGAAGGCTTGCTTCCAAAAGATGGCGATGGCGTCGCAAAGGGTATTTCTGTAAAAGAGGCTGTGTTGCCGTGGAATAGATTTCGTAGAACCGATGGTCGGGGAGTAGACGCAGTTCTTGGACCAGAAATGCGTTCCACGGGAGAAGTTATGGGTATTTCAAATTCATTTGGTGAAAGTTATGCGAAATCTCAGATAAGTGCTTTTGGTGCTCTTCCAAAAAATGGAACGGTTTTCGTTAGTTTGGCTGATAAGGATAAGCAACAGGGAATTCAAGCTGCATATGATCTATCTCGTATTGGTTTTAGTATTCTGGCAACTGGTGGAACGGCAGATGTTCTTGCCACAAAAGCAATTCCATGCACCAGAGTTCGTAAACATTCTGAAGGCACGGGCCCCTTAGGAGAAAAGACGATCGTGGAATTGATTAATTCAGGCCAAATAGATCTCATCATTAATACTCCAGTTGGACGTGGAACACGTCAAGATGGATGGCTTATCAGAACAGCAGCGGTTCAAAGATCTATACCGTGCATCACCACAACTGCGGGTTTCAAAGCAGCCGTTGAAGGTATTAAATCCTTACAGCGTGAAGAGTTGTCAATTAGATCAATTCAGAGTTGGCTAGCCTGAGTATGTCTACTATTAACAAGTCTTCTGAGAAATTTTACGCAACCGTCGTCTCAAATAAACGTGTCGGCCAATACCATCAAATTCTGCTCAATGTAGGTCAATTAGTAAACAACTGTAAGCCCGGTAACTTTGTTGCAATAAAAGTTGGTGGAGATAATGCGAAAATGATTCTTCGTAGAGCGTTTGCGATTTCACGAGTGTCTACAACAGGACCGTATGGTGGATCTATGGAATTAATCGTTGCTCCATTTGGTCAAGGCAGTAAGTGGTTATGTTCACAGATCGAAGGCGCAGAAATTGATGTGATTGCGCCATTAGGTACCGCATTTGGAATTCCAACAGAACCGGTGCGCGCTTTATTAATTGGTGGTGGATATGGATCAGCACCGTTGTTTGGATTAGCGGAGGTTTTGAAAAGCAGAGGTTGCCGAGTTGATATGTATTTAGGCGCTAGTACTGGCGGAAAAATCTACGCTCCCATGGAGGGCAAACGCTCGGTTAATGTTCTAAAAATTTATACCGAAGATGGTTCCATGGGCGAAAGAGGTCGTGTAACCGAACCAATTCCTGGGTTAATTGCCGATGGATTAGTAGATGTAATCTATTCATGCGGTCCGATGCCAATGCTGCGTGCGATTTCTGAAATAGTGGCCGGAAGTGATGTTGTTCATCAATGTGCAGTAGAAGAATCTATGGCTTGTGGTGTCGGTATTTGCATGACATGTGTATTACCCGTTAACGACGCCGAGGGAAATATTTCTATGAAGCGCTCGTGCATTGACGGGCCAGTAATGGATGGATCACATGTGGCATGGGACTTGGTTGGAAAAATACCTGAGGCTCATTCATGATCGATCTATCGACAACTCTTGGGAACGCATGGTTTCCTTCACCTTTATTTACTGCAAGTGGCTGTGCGAGTTCAGGAAAAGAGTTAGCGCAATTCATAGATTTGCGAGAAATAGGCGCCGTCGTTACTAAGTCTGTAATGAGTAAACCGCGTCACGGTAGACCTACTCCAAGAATGGCTGAAACTCCCAGTGGAATGATTAATTCAATTGGTTTGCAAGGTCCCGGAATAGACGCGTTCTTAGCCCATGATTTACCTTGGTTGGTCAGTCAGAAAGCCCGTGTAATTGTTTCAATAGCAGGAGAAACCGTTGAAGAATATGCAACTCTTGCTCGCAAAGTTAGATCTGCTCCTGGAATAAGTGCACTAGAAGTAAACATCTCATGTCCCAACGTAGAAAACCGCGGTTTAGTTTTTGCATGCGACCCTGATGCGTCGAGAAGAGTAATAGACGGAGTCAGAAAAACACTTGGTGGTGAATTGCCGATTATCGCAAAGTTATCACCCGATGTAACAGATTTAGTTTCTATTGCAAAAGGTGTTGTTGATGCAGGTGCTGATGGTTTAGCACTGATTAATACTGTTTTATCAATGGTTATAAATTTAGACACGATGCGTCCGCATTTGGGGGGCAAAACTGGTGGTTTGTCTGGGCCAGCGATTAGACCAATCGCAGTTCGTGCTATCTATCAAGTTCATGAAGCACTACCTAATATTCCAATTTTGGGAATGGGTGGGGTTTCTAGTGGACGTGATGCACTCGAGTTAATTTTAGCTGGTGCTAAAGGAGTTCCAATCGGAACTGCATCTTTCGGAGATCCAGCAGCCATTATTACGATTCAAAATGAACTTATTGAATTACTTAAAGCTCGAGGTTTTACATCAGTTGCTCAAGCTGTTGGTTATGCGCACCGACCAATCGCGGAATCCAGTGAAACACCATGAGTGCCAAAGCACCGATAATTCTTGCTGTAGATACCTCCGATTTGGAGCTTGCCAAATCGTGGATTGCTCATACAAGTGAATACGTCAGTGTTTTTAAATTGGGCCTCGAATTTTTTCTCAATTTTGGCAAAGAGGGCGTTCGGGCTATTACAGAGAATTCAGATGCCAAAATATTTCTGGATTTAAAGCTGCACGATATTCCTAACACTGTCGAACACGCAGCCAAGAGTGCGGCGCTTTTAGATCCATTATTTTTAACGGTGCATGCAAGCGGGGGAAGCGCGATGGTGAAAGCAGCTGTGGCTGGCGCACCCAATACACACATCACGGCGGTAACAATTCTGACCTCATTATCTGAAGCAGATGTTGCCTCAATTGGTTTTGCGAAATCAACTATTCAGTCTGCTACGGATCTAGCTCAATTAGCGGTGGCATCTGGTGCGAGCGCCATTGTTTGTTCGCCACTAGAAACTATGAAGATTCGTTCTGTAATTGGCAAAGAAAGCTTGATTATTACCCCTGGCGTACGCCCTCTATCAATGATGGGTACAGATGATCAAAGTCGCACCATGACACCATCGCAGGCGATCGCAGCGGGTGCAAACTATGTTGTTATAGGTAGACCAATCACTAGTGCCTGGGAACCAACAGGAGTTGAGATAGGTAAGCGAGCACGTGAAATATCAGTAGAAATTCTTAATTCTTAATTTCTTCCTTTTCCACTAGATTATGCACATGGGACTACCGCCACAATTAACTGCAGATCAACGCAGTGCGGCACTTGTTAAAGCGAAGGAATCTAGGCAAATTCGATCGTCAGCTAAATCAAAAATAAAATCAGGTGAGCTCTCTCTAACGCAGATTTTCAATCTGGCTCAAAATGATCCCGTTATTGCAAAGATGCGAGTAGCTGAATTATTGGCAGCACTAAATGGCGTGGGCAAAATACGGGCCAACGCAATCATGGAGCGGTTGAACATTTCACCGACACGGCGAATTCAGGGTTTGGGCAAACATCAAATGGCTGCTTTACGAAATGAATTTAGTCCCACGACCGCGCGCGGTAAGTTGGTCGTTCTTTCAGGCCCTGGGGGAGTTGGCAAAAGCACGATTGCTGCTTACATACGCAAGCATGGCGCATTTTGGGTGAGCGTCTCATCTACAACTCGTAAACCGCGGGTGAATGAGAAAAATGGTGTTGAATACTATTTTTTATCAGATGAAAAATTTGATGAAGAAATAGCAATGGATCATTTCTTAGAGTGGGCACATTTTGCAGGCGCTAGATACGGAACTCCACGTGAACCGGTAGAAACAGAATTGTCCTTAGGTAAGAATGTTTTGTTAGAAATTGATATCGAAGGCGCCAAACAAGTAAGAGCTCATGCCCCAGAAGCGATACTTGTATTTCTTGAGCCACCTTCATGGGAAGAACTCGTTTCACGTCTTGAAAGGCGTGCCACGGATTCCCCACAAAGAAGAGCCGAACGCCTGCAACTCGCTCAAGAAGAGCTTGAGGCAGCCTCTTTTTTCGATCATCGCCTCATAAATGATCAGGTCGAGAGCGTCGTGCAGAAACTGTTATCCTTAGCCTCTGCCCACTAGGGCCTATTCCATAATTTAAGCAACGAGGAGCTATAGCAATGGACGGAATTACAAATCCACCTATTGATGAATTATTAGATAAGAGCGGTTCGAAATACAGCCTCGTACTTTATGCAGCAAAGCGTGCTCGTCAGATCAATGCATATTATTCTCAACTGGGTGAAGGTTTACTTGAATACGTTGGACCGCTGGTTGAAACTCATGTTCACGAGAAGCCACTTTCGATTGCTTTGCGTGAAATCAATGAAGGTTTGTTAACAATCGAAAATCTCGAACCAACAGCTTAATTCGCTAAAAAATGAGTAGTGCCAAGCGAGAGATTATTCTCGGAGTTGGTGGCGGAATTGCCGCATATAAATCCTGCGAGCTTCTCAGGCGACTTCAAGATCTCGATTTCGCGATCACGGTTGTTCCAACGCCATCTAGTTTAAATTTTGTTGGAACTGCAACATGGGAAGCATTATCAGGTCGCAGTGTGACAACGCAGGTGTGGGAAAAAGTCGAGCAGGTGAAACATATTTCTCTGGCAGATCTTGCTGAAGCGATAATAATTGCTCCAGTAACTGCAGATCTCCTCGCCAGATTAGCTCAAGGAAGAGCTGAAGATTTATTAACAAATATTGTCTCTGCGAGTAAAGCACCAAAATTCTTGGTACCCGCGATGCATCCGAACATGTGGCTCAATGAGAGTACCCAAGAGAATGTAAAAATTCTGAAAGCGCGTGGATTTGAAATTATGAATCCTGATAATGGTCGCCTTACGGGTGAAGATTCAGGAATAGGAAGATTTCCTGAAACATCAGAAATTATTTCCAAGTTTTTATCTCAGATTGGTTCAGAGCAAGATTTAGAGGGCAAGAAGTTCCTTATTTCAGCTGGCGGTACACGAGAATCGATAGATCCAGTTCGATTCATTGGAAATCGCAGTTCTGGAAAACAAGGTGTCGCCATCGCTGTAGAAGCGCGAAATAGGGGAGCCGAAGTCTCTTTGGTTCTTGCTAATTCAAATATTTCAGACGTAGCAGGCATCGAAACTATTCGAGTGGAAACTGCCGAGCAGATGCATTCTGTGCTGAAGAAGAAAATGCCGGATTGTGACGTATTAGTGATGTCTGCTGCTGTTGCTGATGCAAAGCCAGCCTTTTCATCTGCCGAGAAAATTAAGAAGAAGGAATTTAATTCGATTGATCTAATTGCGAACGAGGATATTCTTGCCGACTTAAGTTCCTCCGCGAATGATTCGCAATTGATTGTTGGATTTGCAGCTGAAACTTCGGATGTTGAAGAGTCTGGCCGTGCCAAACTAAAGGCCAAGAATTTGGATTTCATCTACGTTAACGATGTATCAGATGGGGCGATATTCTCTTCAGATTTAAGTGCAGGATTCTTGATAAGTTCCGAGGGCAACAGCACACCTATTGAGCAAACTTCCAAGGCCAAAGTAGCCAGAATTATTCTCGATAATGTGGTTTCTAGGTTAAGTTATGCCAATGGCTAAGAGACTATTTACATCCGAATCAGTGACTGAGGGTCACCCAGACAAGATCGCTGATCAGATTTCTGATGCGATTTTAGACTCCCTTATTGGGCAAGATAAAAAATCGAGAGTTGCGGTCGAAACACTGATCACCACAGGACAGGTTCACGTTGCTGGTGAAGTAACTACTGATGCTTATGCAGATGTAACGGGAATAATTCGTGAAACTGTTCTAAATATTGGGTATGACTCATCTGCCAAAGGTTTTGACGGTAACTCTTGCGGGGTCTCGGTTTCTATCGGTCAACAATCCCAAGATATTGCTCAAGGTGTCGATGATGCATATGAAAATCGTGTTTCCTCTTCCGTTGACCCTTTAGATCTGCAAGGTGCAGGTGACCAAGGCTTGATGTTTGGTTACGCCTGCGATGACACAAAAGAGTTGATGCCTTTACCAATTTGGTTAGCACACGAGTTGGCGGCACAACTTGCTAAAGTCCGTAAGTCTGGAGCTTTGCCTTATCTTCGTCCGGATGGAAAAACTCAAGTAACAATTGAGTACGAAGGTGATAAGGCCATTGCTCTAAATACTGTCGTTATTTCTTCGCAACACTCTGAGGAAGTTTCAGTAGGAAAACAACTCACTCCTGAAATAATTGAGCAGGTTATTAATCCGATCCTTGAAAAAATAGATTTGCCTAAGAATGAATTGAAGATACTCATAAATCCAACAGGTAGATTTGTGATCGGTGGACCGATGGGTGATGCAGGATTAACGGGTCGAAAAATTATTGTTGATACTTATGGTGGAATGGCACGCCATGGCGGCGGAGCATTTAGCGGCAAAGATCCTTCAAAGGTTGATCGATCTGCTGCTTATGCTATGCGCTGGGTTGCAAAAAATGTTGTCGCTGCAGGGTTTGCTCGCAGATGTGAAGTTCAAGTGGCGTATGCGATTGGTAAAGCTCAACCTGTTGGTCTTTTTGTTGAAACTTTTGGTACCGAATCCGTGCCTGTAGACAGAATTCAAGATGCAGTTTTACAAGTTTTTGATCTACGCCCCGCTGCAATTATTCGAGATCTTGATCTACTACGTCCTATTTACTCCAAAACAAGTGCCTATGGACACTTCGGACGCGAGTTAAAAGAATTTACGTGGGAGTCAACGAGTCGCGTCGAAGCTTTGCGCGCAGCGATCCAATAAATTCTGTTTATCCAATGCAGAGCGTAAAACCGCTACGCCTTAAAAGAGAAGCCTATAAAGAACCATCGAAGGCTCATCCTCACACTGTTGTGAACGTATGGGTTGATTCTGGTTTGTCACATTTGGATGGTATTTTTTCTTACCGTTGCACAAGTGAGCAGAAGAATTATATTCACGTCGGATCCCGACTTAAGGTTCCATTCAATTCTCGTAGTTGCGAAGCCATAGTTGTTAACATTACCGAATCTCAAGATTCGATTGAGCAACTAAAAACTGTTGAATCTGTTCTCGGTAACATTCCTGTGGCAAATAGAGCATTGATTGATTTTTATCAACTCATGGCTAAATATTGGGCCAGCGATCCTTATTCTTTGGTCAAGCAAGGAATTCCATCTCGGGTAGCTTCGGTTGATAAAAGTTTTGAGTCTTCGATCCTAGCGAAGGTTGAAAAGGATAATTCTTTTAGAAAATCTCGGCAAAATTTCTTTTTAATGCATTCACCGCATAAATCTGCTTACAGGGAGATTGCTGAGCTGGCTCTTGAAAGAATGAAGCTCGGATCGACACTTCTTCTTCTGCCCGATAGCAAGGATGTGGATCGGGTTATACAACTTCTTGATGTAAAAAATTTGGATTTCGATTTCATTAGGTTGGATTCCTCTTTGCCCAGAGCGCAACGATATGAAAACTATTTAAGAACATCCCTCGAGAAAAATGTGCTTGTAATCGGAAACAGAAGTGCTTTGTTCGCACCTATTCACGATCTAGACTCAATCATCGTAGGTTTCGAAAAATCTGAACAATACTTTGAGAAGAAACATCCTTATTGGAATACGCGTGATAGTGTTTTTTTGCGGGCTCAAATTGAAAAGGTCAGCGTTTATTTCACTGGATATGTACCGTCTTGTGAAATGGCCCAAAAAATTGAAGCACGTGAAATAAAATTTGTTGCACCCAAAGCCAACCTTAATACGCTCGCTTTCCCTCAAACTAAAGGTGAATTATTACCCGATCGATTAATCCCGAAGATTCGAAAGTTTCTACGTGAGGGAACGGTTCTTTTTCTTGTTCCACGAAAAGGATATGCAAATGCATTGCTTTGCGCTAAATGCAGGAATATGGCTTTATGTAAATGCGGCAGTAGATTGGTAGTAACCAGCCAAAACTCCGATCCTGTGTGTTCGGTGTGTAGTACATCAGTTAAGAATTGGCAGTGTGCTTGGTGCAAAGGAACAACGAGGTATGTTGCGGCCCGAGGAATCGATAGATTTCATGAGGAAATTGGTAGAGCCTTCCCAAATACTTCAATTCAATTATCAAGTGCACCTAATATTCTGGAGGATGTCGCAGAAAAGACGAAGATTGTTATAGCTACAACGGGAGCTATACCTGGGAACGCCAAGGACTATTCGGCGGTTGTTCTGTTAGAGGGTCAAAGATTTCTTGCCGCGACAAGTACACGATATGAGGAATTGGTTTATGAATCATTCTTTGAAGCGGCATCGCATGTAAATACTAAAGGAAGTGTATTAATCATTTTGGATAGTTTCCATCCATTAGTTGCTGCTATCACTAAATGGAATCCGGCTGGATTGGTTAAAAAGATACTACGTGAAAATGAAGATGCTTTTTTACCACCATTTTCTAGCGTTGCTCTTATTACCATTGAAAAACAGGATGCCATCCTTTTGCGCAATGGTCTAATAAAAAGTATAAAAGATGAGCGTCTTCCTGTTTCTTCTCAAATTTTTAGGCTTAATGACTCAGATTCTGAGAAGACGAAAATTGTCGTAAGCGTTCCTGCGGAAAACCGCGGGGTTTTAGCTGCTTTTTTGCACGAATTAGCTCGCAAAAGAGCAATCTCTAAGAAAAGTTCAGTAAGTATCGCACTTGATCCCTTCACTCTCTCGCAATAATTGACTTGATAGACTGGGCACATGTCCATTCAACAAATACGACTCTTCGGGGACCCTGTCTTGGTTTCTCCTGCGTCCGTGGTTGTTGATTTCGACAAGGAACTTAGAGTGTTAGTTCAAGATTTAACGGAAACAATGATTGCCGCACCTGGTGCTGGGTTGGCAGCGCCGCAGATTGGCGTCCCGCTTCGTGTTTTTGTTTGGGATGTTGACGAGACTTTAGGACATTTGATCAATCCAACTTTAGACCTAAGCGATGAAGTTCAAGATGGCGAAGAAGGTTGTTTGTCATTTCCAACTCTTTCCTACCCGACCAAACGTTCAATGAGCGTCGTAGCTAAAGGCTGGAATATGCATGGTGAACCAATTACAGTTGAAGGATCCGAATTATTAGCACGAGCTATTCAACATGAAACGGATCATCTAGATGGAGTGGTTTTTATTGATCGATTAGATGATGCAACAAGAAAAATTGCAATGAAAGAGATACGCGAATCTGAGTGGTTTGGGCAAGCAACGAACACTGGAAATTCTCCAACTATAAAAATTTCGCCTCATGCAACTTTTGGAAAAGGATTGTAGTGATTGTTGCGGTGGCAGCTACGGCAGATGTAGCAATCCCAACACTCGAGTGGATCACGAAATCTAAGCATCAACTCTTTCGTGTAATCACCACACCTGATTCAAAAACTGGTCGAGGTAAGGTTTCAACTGCCTCACCCGTGGCGCTTTGGGCAGATCATCACAATGTAGAAGTTTTGAAACCAAAATCACACAAGGAAATGAATGATGCTTTCCAAGATGTAGACATTGTTTTAGCAATAGCTTATGGTCGAATTTTGCCGGATGACTTGTTGCATATTCCGAAACATGGATTCCTAAATCTGCATTTTTCTTTATTGCCTGCATACAGGGGAGCAGCGCCTGTTCAACGATCTATCTTGAACGGTGATGTTGTCACCGGAATTACTATCTTTAGAATCGATGAAAACCTAGATACAGGACCTATTTATGTACAAAAAGTGTTCAATGTTTCGGAGAACGCTAATTGCCAACAAGTTTTAGATGATTTATCAATCATTGGTGCCCATGCTTTTGAAGAAGTTTTGCAAATGATTGAAGAAGGTAAAGATCCATTTCCTCAGAGTGAGATTGGGGTGAGCTTCGCCCCTAAAGTTAGAAAAGAAGAAGCGAAAATAGATTGGCACATGCCGGCTAAGAAGATTATTGATTTAGTAAGAGCCTTTAACCCTAATCCAGGGGTATGGACGCTACACAGAGGCTCAATTCTAAAAATTACAGGAGCAGCCGAGGAGTTCACTGGGCAAAAGCTGGAACCTGGTGTGATTCGGACGGCAGGAAAAAGGCTATTTATTGGAACGGCTAGCAACTCGGTTGAGATTTTGAAAATTGTTCCGGCAGGCAAAAAGGAAATGAACGCCGCAGATTGGATCAATGGATCTCGCTTAATCGAAGGTGAAATTTTTGAATAAGCCCGCACGAAAGAGTTTCAGTTCACCTAAACCTGATGCAGCTCGATTGCTTGCCTATGACGTTTTACACGAAGTTAATCGAAATGGAGGTTACTCCAATTTATTGCTACCAAAAATACTGACGAAATCTCAATTAGATGACAGGGATAAAGGTTTTGCTACCGAACTTGTGTACGGAACATTGCGAATGCAAGGTAGGCACGATTGGATCCTTGCGCAAGCAAGTGATAGACCTTGGAACGAAGTTGATCCAGCGCTAGTAGATGTAGCTCGCTTAGGAGCCCATCAACTCTTTGAGATGCGAGTGCCTACACACGCGGCCGTATCTGCAACTGTTGAGTTAGGAAGAAAAGTACTTGGTGAATCCAAGGCATCATTTTTAAACGCTATTTTAAGGAAGATAAGCCAGAAAACTCTGGAGGAATATATCTCTGAAATCATGCTCATCGAGGATGATTTTGAACGGATTTCAATATTGTATTCACATCCTCAGTGGATTATTGGTGCTTACTTAGATCAATTGGGGAATTTGGAGGAAGTGCAAGAGTTGCTAAAAGCTAACAATATTGGACCAAAGCCAACGCTCGTATCTTGGCCTGGATTGAGTACTCAAAATGATTTAGTTGAGGTGGGTGCAACTGCGACAACTTATTCACCTTATGGTGCGGTTTTTGATGGTGCACCTGCTTCGTTAGATCTGATCACTCAAAGAAAAGCTGGGGTCCAAGATGAAGGATCACAATTAGTTGCTCATGTTTTTTCACAAGTAGCAGCTGAGCAAGATTCTTGGTTAGACCTGTGCGCAGGCCCTGGTGGTAAAGCAGCGTTGTTATCAGCAATCGCTAAATCTACTTCGGTAGAATTTACTGCCAACGAAATTTCCGAAGTTCGTGCAAAATTGGTACGTCAGGTTGTTCAAGGCGCTGAAGTAACAACTATCGATGCCCGCGATTTATCAATTCTTGGAAAAAAATATGGAGCAATCCTCGCCGATGTTCCATGCACGGGATTGGGTGCTCTGCGTCGTCGTCCAGAGGTGCGTTGGCGTAGGACGGTAGCTGATTTGAAATCATTAGTTGTTTTGCAGGAAGAGATAATAGATGCCGCTATCGATTGCCTGAAACCGGGCGGAGTTTTGGGTTACGCAACATGTAGTCCACATTTATCGGAAACACGGATTGCGGTATCAGAGAGTTTGAAGCGTCACCCGGATATGGAGTTAGTGGATCTCACTCCATTTATTGATTCAAAGTTACGAGCAAATGCTGTAGATCGAGGGGCTCTAACATTGTGGACTCACCGACACAACACAGATGCCATGTTCTTAAGTGTTTTACGTAAGAAGAATTAGTATTAGTCCATGACTAAACCAGTCCGGATTTATCCGAGTATTTTAAATGCTGATTACTCTAAAATATTGTCAGAAATTGATCGTGTTTCAAATGTTTCTGATTCATTGCATTTAGATATCTTAGATGGTAAATTCGCGCCCAATACTTCATTTAGCTGGGATGAAGCGAAATATATAATTTCAGGATCAACTATCCCAGTTGATGCTCATTTGATGGTAGTAGATTGCGATGAGCAAGGCCCACGTTATGCAGAAGCTGGTTGTGACAGCGTCACTATCCATGTTGAAAATACTCGTGATATTCGTAAAACCATAAAGAATATTAAGTCACACGGAGCTAGAGCCAGTTTGGCACTGAAACCATCAAGCCAGATTGAAGATTACATAGATTATTTAGATGATGTAGATATGTTTTTGATCATGACTGTAGAGCCTGGATTCGGTGGGCAATCGTTTATGTCTGAGATGATGGATAAGGTTTCACGAACGCGAGAACTGATTGGAAATAGACCAATTTGGTTACAGGTTGACGGCGGAATATCGAGTGAAACCATCGCAATAGCAAGCGCCGCTGGCGCCGACATTTTTGTGGCTGGGAGCGCTGTTTATAAGGCCGAAGATCCAGCCGCTATGGTTTCTATGTTGCGTGCTTTAGCAGAAAACGCCAAATAGAACTCTCTAGTAAACTATATCCATGAAGACCTTTGAATCCCTGTGGAGCGAGCTAGAAGTTATTTCTCGTGATCGACCTGATGGCTCAGGTACTGTCAAGGCACTAGATGCAGGGCTACATGCAATTGGTAAGAAAATTATCGAAGAAGCTGGCGAAGTGTGGATGGCCGCTGAACACGAAGATAACGAAGCACTTGCGATAGAGATTAGTCAATTGATTTATCACCTGCAAACCTTGATGTTGGCAAGGGGTTTAACCCTTCAAGATATCTACAAGAATCTTTAGGAGATGTCTATGTTAAGAGTTGCAATCCCGAATAAAGGTTCGCTTGCTGAAGATTCTATTGCTGTTCTAAAAGAGGCCGGTTACAGACAACGCACAGATAATCGCGATCTCGTTCTAGTTGATACCGAAAATCAAGTTGAATTTTACTATCTAAGACCACGGGATATCGCGCTCTATGTAGGATCAGGAGAGTTAGAGGCTGGCATTACTGGACGAGATTTACTTATCGATTCAGAAGCAGCCGCGATTGAAACCCTTGCTATGGGTTTTGGTGGATCAACATTTAGATTCGCGGCGCCATCTGGAAAAAGTTGGAAAATATCTGATATTTCCTCAAAAAGAATCGCAAGTGCTTACCCTGGATTAGTTAATGCCCACCTAAAATCCTTGGGATTATCGGCTACCGTAGTTCGCCTAGATGGAGCAGTCGAAAGCAGCGTGCGTTTAGGTGTTGCAGATTTGATTGCAGATGTTGTGAGCACTGGTAATACGTTGAGGCAAGCAGGGTTAGAAACCTTTGGTGATCCAATTCTTGTCAGTGAAGCGATATTGATTACCCGAGAAAATGAGAAGAACAATCCATCTCTGCAGATTTTGCTACGCCGACTTCAGGGCGTAATTACTGCTCGTCAATATGTGTTACTCGATTATGACGTTCCGAAAAACAAGTCGGTTGCGGCTTGTGCGATCACACCAGGATTGGAATCTCCAACCATCTCACCATTGCAAAATGAAGAGTGGGTCGCCGTTCGCGCAATGGTTCTTCGAAAAGACACCAATCGGGTAATGGATGAATTGTGGGAAGTTGGAGCGCGTGGAATTTTAGTCACAGACATTCACGCTTGTCGTCTTTAAATATCCCTTTCTGATTCTTCAATATCTTCCCGGTTTATTCCCAAGATAAAAAGCACGGAATCTAGATATGGTGCATTAAGCGCACTTTGCGCGGCTTCTTGAACAGCTGGTTTAGCGTTAAATGCAATTCCAAGTCCTGCCGCAGCGATCATGTCGAGGTCATTCGCACCATCACCAATAGCGATTGTGTTTGCAGGAGAAATACTTTCAAGGGTTGCAAATTCTTTCAATGCTAGCGCTTTTCCAGCTCGATCAATTATTGGACCAATTAAGTTTCCAGTAATTATTCCATCAACAATTTCTAGGGTATTTGATCGAACATGATCAATTCCAAGTTCTTGTGCAATTGGATCTACTACTTGAGAGAAACCACCGGAGACTAGTCCAACGCTATGACCTAGTTTTTTCAATGTGCGTATTAATGTTTTGGCACCCGGTGTGAGGGTAACGTCCTTAGCAACTTGCGTAATTATGGATTCTGGTTGTCCCTTTAGCATGGCAACACGTTTACGTAATGAAGTTTCAAAATCCAATTCTCCACGCATTGCGGCTTCTGTAATTTCCCGTACCTCTTGGCCTACCTCACTGGCTTCTGCAAGTAGATCGATAACTTCTTGCGCAATCAGAGTTGAATCAACGTCCATCACAACTAACTTTCTTGCGAAGCGATTCAAGCCAGAGATTTGGACAGCAATATCGACCCCATATTTTTTCGCAGTTGGTCCTAGGGCCTTTCGCAAGGAATCCAAGTGCGAATCCGATACCAAGAATTCAATAGCGGTCAGAGGGAATGAGGCGCTTCTATGAATTCGTTCGATGTTTCCACCAGTTCCAGCAATGTCTGAAGCCAAGTTAGCGATTGCTCCGGGGGTTATTTTTTCAGATAGTGCAATGACGTGAATTAAACCTGTTTTCTGAGCAATGGATTCAGTAGTTTCGCTTGAGAATGAGGTCGCAATGTCCACATTCAGTTTTGTCGCACACTCAATTAGATCCGCTTCTACGGCCGCAGCATGTGCGGGATCCAAATCAATTAATACTGTAAGTATCAAACGGGATCTAATAACCACTTGTTCAATATCTAATACTGTGATCGAAAATGGTTCTAAAGTGGTAAATAGAGCCGAAGAAATTCCGGGGGCATCAATACCAGAGAGCAGGATTAGGCCTGTGTACCGATTCTCTACCCTGTTGTTTCTATCCATTGGCCTAGATTATCGTCAATTACACATGCGAATTTGCGCGCGATTGACCCTCTAGACCCTCTTGAAGCACTATCTTTTTGTTCTATGGCTTCTGAAATAGTTCTCGCACTCGATGGTGTGTGTGTTGTGCGAGATGATAAACAAATTTTGGGACCCATCTCTTTTCGCATCGCTGCGGGGGAGCGTTGGGTGGTTCTCGGCCCAAATGGTGCTGGCAAATCTACACTCCTTGGCGTACTTGCAGCACGAATTTTTCCAAGTAAAGGAGAAGCTCTTCTATTAGATCAACAGGTCGGACGAGTTGATCTTTCAGAATTGCGTACTCGAATTGGCTTAGCATCTCCCTCATTAGAAGCAATGGTTGAATCTAATGAGATTGTTAGAGATGTTGTTTTAACAGCGGCATATGCGATCATTGGTCGATGGAATGAAAATTATGATTTATGGGACGAATCGCGCGCCGTTGCATTACTGACAACATTTGGTGTTCGCGAATTAGGAGATAGAAGATATTCCACACTGAGCTCTGGTGAGAAGAAACGTGTTCTAATTTCACGGGCTTTGATGGCTGATCCTGAATTACTCTTATTAGATGAACCAGCGGCTGGCTTAGATGTAGGCGGACGCGAAGATCTCTTAAGGCGCTTTGCACAATTTTCTAATGATCCAACTGCGCCAGCTAGCGTTCTCGTAACGCATCACATCGAAGAAATCCCTGTCGGAACGACTCATGCGATATTGCTCAAAGACGGCAAGGTAGCGGTTAGCGGTCCTGTCGCTTCGGTGATAACTAGCGAGCATGTGAGTGCAGTTTTTGGTTTACCAATAGAAGTTAAACGTGAAAGTGATCGTTTCTTCGCTCGTGCTTAGAGATTTGCTAGATCCACGGTGGCATAAATTATTAGCACCGTCTTTGAATCTACTCGATGAATTAGAAGGTGTTTGCGATTTCGCGAAAAGTGCACCGACGCGAGAGAACATATTTAGAGCGTTCAATTGTGAACCCGCATCAGTTAAAGTATTGATTGTCGGTCAGGATCCGTACCCAAATTCAGATCATGCGATGGGACTCTCTTTCAGCGTGCCTGCAAATGTTAAAAAAATTCCGCCGTCTCTGAGGAATATCTTTACAGAGATGCTCAGTGATGTAGGTGGAAGCGCGCCAAGTAATGGCAATCTTGCGTATCTAGCAGATCAAGGTGTGATGTTGCTCAATCGTTGTTTGACCATAAATTTGCCTGACAAGAAAGTTGATGGACGTTGGCATGGATTCACAGATCAAGTGGCCCGAGTTTTAGCTGAACAAGGAGTCATTGGAATCTTTTGGGGTAGTCATGCACAAGAATTAGCCCACTATTTTCCGAAAGATAAGCGAATAATAGGTGTTCACCCAAGTCCGCTATCTGCTTATCGGGGATTTTTCGGAAGTAAACCATTTTCTAGCGTGAATCGAATTCTTAAATCTGAAAATAGATCCATTATTGAATGGACAAAGCAATAGCGCGGAACCAATCAAGGTTCCGCGCTATTGCTTTATTTCAAATTATCCAATCCAGGTATTAATTGGAGAAGAAAGGAAGTAAACCATGAAGAGAACACTGACGAATATAAGAAGTGGGTGTACTTCTTTGCGTCGTCCTTGTACTAACCGGATTACTACATGTGAAACGAAACCTGCTCCGATACCGACTGAAATATTGTAGGTAAAAGGCATCAAGATGATCGTTAAAAATGCTGGGATAGCGATTCCGTAATCAGCCCAGTCGATTCCTTTGATTTGTGTCATCATGAGGAATCCCACGATAACTAATGCAGGTGTTGCGGCTTCGTAAGGTATTACAGCAACAAGTGGTGCAAGGAATGTTGTCAGGAGAAAGAGCACACCAGTTACTACTGATGCTAATCCTGTTCGTGCACCCTCACCAACACCTGATGCGGACTCGATATAACTGGTGTTAGACGAAATACTTCCGGCTCCACCTGCTACTGCAGCCAGTGAGTCAACCAGAAGAATTCGATCATTATTTGGAATGTTTCCTTGAGAATCTATTAATCCAGATTCATGTCCGATTGCAGTAACTGTACCAACTGTATCGAAGAAATCGGATAGCAGAAGTGTAAATACAATCAGGATTGCTGTTACAGCCGAGATTCGACTAAATGAACCGAAAAGGGAGAAGTGTCCAAGTAAACCGAAATCAGGAGTAGAAATAATGTCTGATGGAACACTAGGAACGTTTAGCCCCCAGCCCTTTGGATTAACTTTATCCGGAGCTATGAAGTTTGGACCGATCTTGAAAGCAGATTCAACGGCAATGGCAGCAACAGTTGCTACGGCGATTCCGATTAACAGTGCTCCCTTTACTTTTTTAACCATCAAAGCGATTGTTAAAAATAGACCGAGTGCAAAAATAACGATTGGCCAACCGACGAGAGTTCCGTCGTAACCAAGTGTTACCGGTACTGGACCAGTTCCTGGTGTTTTACGAACGAATCCAGCATCGACTAAGCCAATCAGGGCGATAAAGAGACCGATGCCAACTGAGATTGCTATCTTTAATTGGGCTGGTACTGCACGAAATACTGCAGTTCTAAATCCTGTAAGAACTAATACCGTGATGATCAGTCCTTCTAGAACAACGAGACCCATTGCATCGGCCCAAGACATTTTAGAAGCAATACCAACTGCAACAAATGTGTTGAGTCCAAGACCTGTTGCAAGTGCAAGTGGATAATTTCCAACAACACCCATGAGGATGGTTAGAACTCCCGCGATTAGGGCAGTTGCTGCTGCAACCATTGCTAGGTTAGGTGCATCGCCTCCACCTAGAAATTTTCCATCAGCATCTTTAGCCAAACCGATGATGAGGGGATTGAGTGCCACGATGTAGGCCATCGTAAAGAACGTGACGAAGCCACCGCGAACTTCGCGAGCAACCGTTGATCCACGTTGTGTGATTTTGAAGTAAGTATCTAACATATCCGACCTTCCTGATTTTGGTATCGGGGGTGTTTGCGACCCCGTGCGAAATCACGGCTCGCAGGCCGGAGGAAGATATGAGAACGCTACCGATTACTGAGAAGTAATTCGGGAAACAACACCCAAAGAGATGGCAATAGATTGACCTATTAATAGGGCAAAAAGCGCTGTTCCGAGTCCAACGGTGCCTCCTAGGAATGCTCCGAGAATGAGCACCGAAGCTTCGATCCCTAGCCTTACTCTGCCGACACGAACACCTGTGTGATTGTGTAATGCGGTCATCAGTCCGTCGCGCGGACCGGGGCCCAGAGCGCAGGTGATGTAGAGAGCCGATCCCATTCCAACCAAAGCTATTCCAAGAAAGTCCATAGCGATTCCAACCAAATAATTATTGGTCATGGGAAAAATATTTATACCTATTTGGAGTGCACCGGCAATGATAACTATGTTTGAAATTGTGCCGAAACCCGGTTTTTCGCGCAAGGGAATCCACAAAAGTAGTACAAGAGTGCTGATTGCTAAAGTTGACAGACCAATTGAAATATCAAGCCTTTTTGAAACACCTTGGGCCAAGACGGTCCACGGAGCGTTACCTGTGGCGCTTTGAACTAGAAGTGCGTCACCAAGACCAAAAATGAATAAGCCAAAAAAAAGTATCAATGTTCGCCGCACAGATAAATCCCAGCGATGACGGGCAGCCCACGTTGTGTGTGGAATAGTTCTGTGCGGACGTAGAAATTCTAATAAAACGTTCTTAGGCTCTGCAGAACTCATTGGGTAATCGTAGGGGATACACTTCGCCGATGAGGCTTTTAAAGTGATCATTGGTTTAGGAACTTTAATAAATATCGTAACAATCATCGCTGGCTCCACTGTCGGTGTCTTAGCTGGTTCTAAGTTGGCGCCAAAGACTCGAGACCTCATTACAGATGTTTTGGGTTTGATAACTATTCTTGCTGCCGCTAGCGCCATAATTCCCATGTTTAGTGTTGAATTTTCCACTTCTTTGCCGAAAGGATGGACACTACTTAGCATTCTAGGATCACTTCTGATTGGTGGAATTATCGGATCAGCGTTGAAATTAGAAGATCGCTTAGAACGACTTGGTGAAAAATTAAGAC
Organism: Candidatus Nanopelagicaceae bacterium; assembly: GCA_947461995.1. Lineage (GTDB taxonomy): Bacteria > Actinomycetota > Actinomycetes > Nanopelagicales > Nanopelagicaceae > Planktophila. Next base: position 44,450 of record CANHNH010000001.1, on the reverse strand, counting down.
GTAAGTTTGGCGCTAATCAAGAAGGATCATTTGTTGAAGGCTTTGTTTCATCCTCCCTGCTCTTCGTTATAGGTCCTCTTGCCATTTTAGGAAGCATCAGTGATGGTATGGGGACTGGAATTGATCAGCTTTCGCTGAAGTCGATTCTCGATTTTTTTGCCGCAATAGCTTTTGCAGCATCTTTAGGTTGGGGAGTGGCTGCGTCAGCTATTCCAGTCGGCATTTATCAAGGAATATGGACCGTAATTGGTTTCTTGCTCGGCAATATTTTGGCTCAATATCAAATAGATGCCATGACAGTAGTAGGGGGATTACTCCTGCTATCCATTGGTTTGCGCCTTCTACGGGTAAAAGAAGTAGCCGTTGGAAATTTACTACCAGCTTTAGCTATTGCGCCAGTATTTGTTTATGCGCTTCATGCTTCTTTGATTTAAAAAGTACTCGCGTCAATAACAAATCGATATTTAACATCACTTGCGACAGTCCGATCGTAAGCTGTGTTTGCATAATCTGCAGATATTACTTCTACGTCACTAACAATATTGTGTTCTCCACAAAAATTGAGCATCTCTTGCAATTCAGCCATGCCTCCAACCATAGAACCAGTTAAGGAACGTCTGCCATCTAGCATGACTGCGCCTCTGAGTGAATATGGTATCCCAGGTAGCCCAATTACTACTAGCGTTCCATCCAATTTTAAACATTGCAGGTATTCATTGATATCAAGTTCAGCGCTAACAGTATTTAGAATAATGTCAAATGATTTTTTTAGTTTTATTAAAGCCTCTGGATTTTTTGTGCTAACGAAATGATGTGCTCCCATTTTTTTGGCATCAATTTCTTTGTCGGGCGAATGAGATAACACTGTAACTTCAGCTCCCATAGCAACCGCAAATTTCACGCCCATATGACCCAAACCGCCAAGACCCATGACGGCAATTTTTGATTTAGGGCCAACGTTCCAATGTTTTATAGGTGAGTACAAAGTAATTCCGGCGCACAGTAAAGGTGCAACTCCTTCCAGAGGTAAATTTTTTGGGATGTGGACTGCGTAATCCTCATTTACAACGAATTTATTTGAATAGCCGCCGCGAGTTTGGCTTTTTCCGTCTCGCTCAATGCTGTTATACGTTCCAGTCATGCCTTCTAGGCAATATTGCTGCAGTCCCTTTAGACAGTTATCGCAGGTGCGACATGAATCTACGAATACTCCTACTCCAATCAAATCACCAACTGAAAATTTAGTAACTGATGTTCCAATAGATGAAACAACTCCCGCTACTTCGTGACCAGGAACCAATGGATAATGAACATTTCCCCATTCACCTCGAGCTGTGTGGATATCAGAATGACAGATACCCGCATACTTCACATCGAAACCCACATCGTGTGAACCAAGTTTGCGACGATCAAATTCGAACGTTTTCAAGAGAGAGGTTGCGTTTTCTACGGCAAGTCCGCGAGATTTCATATGTTTCCTTTGTTAGTAAACGGAAGTGGTTCTGTGGAGATGTGAGCAGCTTTTGATGATCGAGCCGTTACTTCCCGCATATGATGCCTTCGGCATAACACTTCATATGCAATTTCTTGATCAGGTGAAACATCGCCAACGACAACTTGCTCACCTTGTGTAACCATAGTCCCATCAACTGTTCTAGCGTTGTGCGTCGCTCGAGAGCCACACCAACATAGGGCTTCTACTTGTAGCGTATTGACTCGATCGCTCAATTCAACCAAACGTGCAGAGCCTGGAAAAAGTTTTGTTCGAAAGTCCGAGAGAATTCCAAAGGCGTAAACATCTATTCCTAATCCATCAACGATTTTGGCTAACTCTTCTATTTGTTTCGGTTGATAGAATTGCGCTTCATCACAAATTATGTAATCTACTCGCAATCCTTGCGATAATTTATCGACGACGAATTTATGTAGATCCATATTTCCAGAAACTTCGATAGCAGGACTTTGTAGTCCAAGACGCGAAGAAATCACGCCAGATCCTGCTCGATCGTGTGAAGTGAAAATTAAACCGGTCCGGCCTCGACTCTGATGATTGTGCGCTGTCTGCAGTGCGAGCGTTGACTTACCGCTATCCATAGTTCCGCAGTAATAAATAAGTTCGGCCACGGGTTCATCTTGCCACTGTGGTGGAATTTTTGCGAGATTTAAACCAGTACTTGAACTACAGATTTACACCCTGGTCTCGTAGGGCTTGGGATAATTGAGGAATTAAGGCGAGAGAGATATCTACGGAGATATGAGATTCATCTCTGTATACAACCAAACCATCCTTTACGGCTGGGCACACTTGCGAACAAAGCCAAGAATTTGGATCTATAACTTTGAATCCTGCGATAGATAGGTTTTGACTACGTGAAGTGGCACTACATTTTGCAATTGAGTAATTTGCTAAACACGAAGGAATGTCCCGCATTGGATGTGGTGTGTCAGTTATGTAAATTAATTGCGGTGAGCTGTTTCTAACCTCCTTTAGTAACTTGCGTTGGCCATCGTCCCACCATTTATTACGATCTGTGAATTGTGCTGGTTGAGCAAAATATTGAAAACTGCTCATAATAAGTACATCTGGTTTAACCTGTTGTATTCGTTTAATCGAATTTAACCGCCATTGTTTGCACCGTGACATCTTAAAAGCACCTTGGTCGGATCTAATGATGTCCACAGAAGAACATGCGGATTTTGTTAAGGAGATCAATTTGTACCCAGCTCGCTTTGCGATCTCGTTTAGGGCTGGAAACCACTGCGCCGCATGTGAATCTCCGTATAAAATGATCGTCTTAGTAGAATTCAAATCACCGTACTCGCATAATCCAGAGATTGTTTGCGGGTAGTTAGCGTGGCAACCATCTTCATAAATAATCGGGCGCGCCTTGATTTGAGAGATTGAAACCGCACCATTGATTCCGGTTACGTCAATTTTATCGGTAGTGGTTAGCATAATTGAAACACCTATAAGAACCGATGCAATTGTGATTAACCCTGTTGCTTTGAATACAAGTGAAGGTGAGGTAGTTTTTTTGCGAAATGGTTCTTCGATAAATCTATGCGTTAAGTAAGCAAGATAAATAGTAAGAATTATTGCCATTATTCGTTCGAGTGACCCCAATGGTCGAGCCAGGTAAGTGCTAGGTAAAACTAATAACGGCCAATGCCATAAATAGAGTGGATATGAAATTTTCCCTAACCATTGAAAAATTCGACTATTAGCCACATCATTGAGGAAAGGTGGCCAAGAATAGATTGTAGAAATAAGCATCACAGTGCCTAGAACAGGGAGTAGTGCATTTATTCCAGGAAATGCTGTTGTTTCATTGAAAATAAAAGAACTAACCATAATTAAAACAAACCCAAGCAAACCGACTAACTTCTTGGTTCTAATAGGCGGAATTAGTACCAGAAGAGCTCCCAAACCAAGTTCCCAAGCTCTAGTTGGCAGTGAATAGAAAGACCAAATAGGCGTCGTTTCGGTTTGATAAATTGAGATAATAAATGAAAGTGCCGTAACAAAGGAAATTAAATAAGTGAGAATTTTTCGACTTTTTAATCGGATTGCTATTGTGAAAAATAACAGGAGTAATAGAGGCCAAACTAAATAGAATTGCTCCTCAACTGCTAGTGACCAATAGTGAATCACTGGTGAAGGTGTGGCATCTAAGTTTTGATAATCTGCTTGCCACCAAGCAAATAGGTAATTAGAAACATACAAACTTGCTGCGATTATGTCTCGACCAAGTGAAGCACGCATCGTTCCTGGAATGAGCAACCAAGAGATGATGGCAGTTATAGATAGTACAAAAAATGAAGTAGGTAGCAAACGTCTAAATCGCCGTGAGTAGAATTCCTTAAAATTTATCGTTCCTGTGGTGTCAATTTCCCGCATAAGCAAACCAGTTATAAGAAACCCGCTGATGACATAGAAAATGTCTACGCCAATAAATCCACCGCTTACCCATTTAGCATGAAAAAAAGTCACCAAAATTGCAGCTAAGGCTCGAAGACCTTGTATTTGGGTTATTTTGCGAGTTGTACTTTTGACCATTAGATTGTTTTGATCGATTCAATATTTATATGGGGGAAAGCACGTTGAATTTTCGCCCTGCCATCTAAGGCCACAATTTCAAGCAGGAAAACGATGTGAGTAATTGTTGCTCCCGTTTTTTGAATTAATCGAATAGCAGCACAAGCGGTGCCCCCGGTTGCGAGAACATCATCGACAATCAAAACTTTAAGCTCAGGACCACATGCGTCATTGTGTATTTCGAGCGTGTCTTGCCCATACTCTAAGCCATAATTTTCCGAATAAGTTTGGTGTGGCAGTTTTCCAGATTTACGAATTGGGATAAAACCCTTATTGCATTGATTAGCGATGGCAGAAGCAAATATAAATCCGCGCGCTTCCATTCCCGCGACGCAATCGAAATGTGGAGCAATTGATGACATCTGCGTGACTACCAGGTGAAAAGCTTCGGCATTTGATAGCAAGGGAGTTATATCTTGAAACATGATTCCAGGTTTAGGAAAATCAGGCACTTCACGGATTAGTTCCATGGCCTCTTTTATGTTCACGGTTCTGATAGTTTCATATTTTTGTGTCCGAGAGGGGACTTGAACCCCTAAGCCCTTGCGGGCACTAACACCTCAAGCTAGCGCGTCTGCCAATTCCGCCACCCGGACGAGTGTGACCCGAACGATATCAATGCGGGCAAAGGTAAGCAAAAAAGAAGTATCTGAGAGAGAATATAGCCATGACTTCGATGCAATTGAGTGATTCCGAACGGGAAGATTTGCATTCTGACGCAATTTCAATTTGCCAAACACTTATTCAAATTCCTAGCGTAAATTTTGGCGATGGCAAAGGTGATGAATCAGCCGTGGCAAATAAAGTTGTGGAATTGTTACAAGAAGCAGGTATCAAATCAAAAATTTATGAATCAGCACCTGGACGTTGCAATGTAATTGCGCATATTGACGGTACGGATACAACACGTCCTGGTTTGGTTGTACATGGTCATCTCGATGTAGTGCCTGCAAATGCCGAAGATTGGAGCGTAGATCCTTTTTCAGCTGTCATAAAAGACGAAATGATTTGGGGACGCGGCGCAGTTGATATGAAAAATATGGATGCCATGATTATCGCAATTTTTAGAATGTGGTCACGAAAAGGCATCAAACCTCCACGAAACATAGTTTTAGCATTCTTTGCGGACGAAGAAGCTGGTTCGCTCTTCGGTTCGCGATGGATGGTCGCAAATCATCCGGACGTATTCAAAGATTGCACCGAAGCGATTTCCGAAGTTGGAGGATTCTCCGTCACGTTATCGGGGAGTAAGCGTTTGTATTTCATTGAAACGGCTCAAAAAGGGATCCATTGGATGCGTTTAACCGCACATGGTCGAGCAGGTCACGGATCCATGATGAACCCGGAAAATGCTCTCACACGTTTGAGTGAGGCTGTTTCAGCAATTGGCAATCACACGTGGCCACAGAGGTATACAAAAACTGTGAAGGTTTTATTTAGAAAAATCGCTGAAGTAACGGGAAATAAATATGATGAAAATGATCTTCAACCGCTACTGAAGGAAATTGGACCAATGTCTAGAATGATTGGCGCAACTCTTCAGAATACAGCGAACCCAACAATGCTTGACGCTGGTTATAAAGCTAATGTCATTCCTCAGAGTGCGCACGCGGTCATTGATGGACGCTTTTTACCAGGTTTTGAAAAGGAATTAGATGACACCATTCGCCAGATTATCGGTCCGAATATCGTTTTAGAAACGATTACACACGACATCGCTTTAGAAGTTGATTTTGAAGGTAATTTGGTTGATGCGATGACTAATGCAATTCTGGCTTTTGATCCTGAAGGTATTCCGGTTCCTTATTTAATGAGTGGCGGAACCGATAACAAAGCATTAAGTGAATTAGGGATCGTTGGGTACGGGTTTTCGCCATTGAAATTGCCAGCAGATCTAGATTTCATGGCGCTATTTCACGGAGTCGATGAAAGAGTTCCAATCGAGGGCATTAATTTTGGCGTAGATGTACTGGAAAGCTTCTTAAGAAATTCTTGAAATTTCATTAAGCGCTGTACGCACCACATCTGGCAGAGTAACTTCTTCACTTGACAAAGCACCTCTTAATTGTGCGCCAGTACGAGCACCAAGAATTACGCTTGTAACTGAAGGCGCGTCCCTAACCCACGCAAGTGCTACTTCCAATGGCGAATATCCCAAACCTTCAGCCGCTACGCATACCGCTTCAACAACTTGAGATTGTTTGTCAGACAAATAAGGTTCGACAAACGAGGAAAAATGTGGGGTAGCAGCTCTTGAATCACTTGGAATACCTTTTCTATATTTGCCAGTAAGAACTCCGCGTCCCAACGGTGACCAAGCAAGTAATCCAACTTCAAGGTTTTCAACTGCATCGATTAGATCTTCTTCAATTCTGCGATTGAGCAAAGAATATTCATTCTGAATAGTTGTTATCGGAGCTTTATTGGCAATAACTTCCTGACGTGTTATTGCACGGGCGCTTTGCCATCCAGAAAAATTTGAGATTCCAACATATCTTGCTTTGCCGCTTGTGTACGCATAATCAAGGGCAGATAAAGTGTCATCCAACGGAGTATGCGAATCCCAAGTATGTATCTGCCACAGATCTACATAATCTGTATTAAGTCTTTGCAAGGACGCATCCAATTGCGCAATCAGAGCGGTTCGAGAGTTATCAACCTTGCGCACTCCATCCGGAAAACTTAAGCCTGCTTTAGATGCAATAACAACGGTGCTTCGTTCGAAGAGAGTGCCAATAAGCCCACCAATGACGCGTTCGCTATCACCGTCTCCATAGACTGCAGCGGTATCGATGAAATTGCCTCCTGCATCTAGGAACGCTCGGCATTGATCTGCGGCTTCGTGTTCGTCGGTATCTCTGCCCCACGTCATTGTTCCAAGGCCAACTCTGGATAGCATGAGTCCACTTTTACCCGCTCGTCTTAATTGCATGGCAAGACCTTAGCAAGTGTGTATTCCTAAATCCCGATAACCTTGGGTTGTGACCACAGTTATTTTGATCCGCCATGCTCATTCCATAGCCAATGAAAGGGGAGTTTTGGCTGGACGTGCTCCAGGAATAACTCTGAGCAAGTCAGGCAAAAAACAAGCACTCCAGTTAAATAAGCGTTTAGGGAAATTGCAGTGCAAGCACATCAGCATTAGTCCGCTTGAAAGATGCAAGGCCACGTTACAACCATGGCTGATTGCACGGGGAATTACTCAGCGAAGCATCACAGTTGACGAAGGTTTCATCGAAGTTGATTATGGCCAGTGGACTGGCAAGAAATTAGCAACATTGGCTTTAAAGAAAGAGTGGCGAATAGTTCAAAAGAGTCCGAGTAAAATGGTGTTTCCTGATGGCGAAACGTTACTTGGAGTTCAGAGTAGAGCGCACAAAGCTTTGTTAAAATCAATTAAGAAGGCTGGCAATGGAATAGTTATAGTTGTAAGTCATGGTGATGTCATTAAAAGTTTAATTGCCTCTGCCTTGGAACTCGAGTTAGACAAGTTCCAGAAAATAGTGATAGATCCAGCATCCATTTCTGTTTTGGATTACCACAAGGGAAATTTTCGGTTACTTCATCTAAATGACTCAACTTCGAATTTTGAACACCTGTCTAAAAGCAAGCGCTCGGGAAAAACCCTTGTTGGTGGGGGAGCAGGTCGAAAATGACTCCAATAGTTTATGAGTTCAATCCTGTTGAACGCTTTGTGGCAGGTACTGTCGGGGCTCCTGGGGAACGGACTTTTTTTATTCAAGCTCGTACCGGTTCTCGGGTCGTGTCTGTCGTTGTTGATAAATCTCAAGTGATTGCTCTAGGTGAACGCACCAAGATAATGTTGCGAGAAATTAAAAAGACTGATCCAACTATTATTGTAAAAACCCAGGAAATTGATGATTCCCCCTTAGAACAACCAATCTTTGAGGAGTTTCGTGCCGGAGTTATTGCTATGGCGTGGGATGTTGAAAATTCAGTGATTGTTTACGAATTACGCGAGATAACGAGCTCAGATGATGATTCTCAAGACGAGGTGATCTTTGATGAAGAAGATTCGTCTGTTGATTTACTCCGTGTTCATGTATCACCAACACAAGCGGCAGCTTTTTCTAAACGTTGCCTCTCTTTGGCTAATGCAGGCAGAACTCCGTGCCCTTTCTGTGGAATGCCGATAGACCCAACAGGACATCTGTGCCCTCGATCTAATGGTTATCGAAGATGAGTTTTGCGGAGAACATTTTGCGCAATGGGACGATTGTTGTGTCTGGGCGTTTAATTGATGCATCAAATGCAACTTTGCTTGCGGATTGCCAGTTAGGCGATGTTGTTCTCAAATGTATTTATAAGCCGGTTGCAGGGGAGAGACCGCTATGGGATTTTCCTGATGGAAATTTAGCTTCACGAGAATATGCAGCATTTCTTATAAGTGAATTCATGAATTTACATATTGTTCCAACGACAATCTTGCGAAACGGTCCTTTTGGAGTAGGAATGGTTCAAGAGTGGATAGATATTGATTCCGACATCGATTTGGCCGAGTACTTTGGGGGAGATGAGCCTCAATTGAGACAGATGGCACTTTTCGATGCTGTTATCAATAACACCGATCGAAAAATTGGTCATCTATTGCCTCGTGATGACGGCAAACTTTTTGGATGCGATCACGGGGTTACTTTTCATCATGAGAACAAATTACGCACAGTTTTATGGCAGTGGGCGGGCTCTGATTTATCAAAGGAAGAAATCAATGCGCTAGAGACTCTTCTTATTAAATTGCGATCAAGGGACGGGGATATTTTTCAAACCTTGTTAACTAGTGACGAAATCAATGCTTTATCAGCGCGAGTTCAAGAGCTTATTTCGACCAAAAGTTTTCCATTACCGAGTACTGATTGGCCGGCCATACCGTGGCCTGCGTTTTAAATCCAAGTAAATCAACGATGCATTAGTATTAGAACATGAAATCGTGGCCAGAGGTTTATATCCCAACGATTGATTCCAAATACGTATTTCCTGAATTATCACTTTTTAATTCCGAGTCACACAGAACCGAAGTTTTACCCTTTAAAAAAACTTATCGAATATATGTATGTGGAATAACTCCTTACGATTCAACGCATCTAGGCCATGCGGCAACGTATATATCCTTCGACCTAATCAATAGATATCTACGTGCTATGCAATCAGAGGTAAATTTTGTTCAGAACATTACAGATATTGATGATCCACTCCTTGAAAGAGCAAATCGAGATGGGGTTGATTGGCAGGACTTGGCAAATTCTCAGATAGATCGTTTTAGAAGCGATATGACTGCTCTACATGTGATTCCACCTAGAAATTACATCGGAGCCGTGGAAGCTATACCGCTTGTTATTGAGAAGATACAAGAATTAGAGGCTGCTCAATCAATTTACCAAGTTGAAAAGGATCTGTATTTCCGTGTTCAGAAAGATCCTGAATTTGGCAAACGAAGTAATCTTTCGGAAACAGATTCTTTAAAGATTTTTGCGGAAAGAGGAGGAGATCCGCATCGTGTTGGAAAGGAACATCCTCTGGACTCACTCGTGTGGCTCGCTCAACTTCCTAATGAACCTGGTTGGTCGAGTATTTTCGGTGACGGGAGACCCGGCTGGCATATTGAATGTTGCGCGATTGCATTGAAATATTTAGAACCAGAAGTGTCTGACGAATACCTAATAGATATACAAGGTGGAGGCAGTGATTTAATATTTCCTCATCATGAAATGAGTGCATCTCAAGCTAGAGTTTCAACAGGTAAGAGATTTGCCCGCTTATATGTTCACACTGGAATGATTGGTCTTGAAGGACAGAAAATGAGCAAAAGTTTGGGAAATCTACAGTTCGTTTCGACCTTGGTTGATTCTGGTGTAAATCCAATGTCCATACGGTGCGCATTAATGATGCAGAGTTATTCGAAAGATCGAATGTGGAGTAATGAATTATTAGAAAATTCAGATATTTTTCTAGACGCTTTGACGTTACATTTATCAAAGACTGAATGCGCTCCAACGCAGCAAGTCATTCAAGACATTATCAATGCTCTATCTTCGAATCTAGATACTGAGAAAGTATTTATGATAATCAATCAATGGATTAAGCAATCCGAATCGGGTGCCACTGGCGGCAATCCTGGAGAACTATCTCGTGCGCTAGATACTCTTCTTGGTATAGCAATCTAATATGTCTGATTTTTATAGCGCAGTTTTTTTCGATATGGATGGCCTATTCGTTGATTCAGAACCACTGTGGTTGATATCCGAAACCGAACTTATGGCCAAGTTTGGTTATGCATGGACCCAATCTGATCAAAGCTATTGTCTTGGCGGACCGCTGAGTCGTGTCGGACAGTACATGTTTGAAAAGACTGGCGGGAAAGAATCACCAAATTTTTTTACAAATACAATAGTGACGATAATGAGCGAGAAACTTTCTATAGGTGCGCCAATAATGCCTGGTGCGCTGCGTTTAATGAAAGATCTTGAGAAAAATGGAGTAAGTACAGCCTTGGTATCTGCTAGTCCTAGAGTTTTGGTTGACGCAGTTCTGGCGATGTTCCCCGAACATACTTTTAAATTCTCACTTTCTGCAGATGATGTAACTCACCCGAAACCTAATCCTGAGGCTTATTTAAAAGCAGCTAAAAAGTTAGGTGTTGAAATCACGCAGTGTTTAATTCTAGAAGATTCACCAAATGGCGTGAAAGCTGCTACGGCCAGCGGCGCTTTTACGATTGCTGTCCCGCATTTTGTTCAGATAGTTCCTAGAAATCGGTTGCGTGTCATCCGATCATTAGAGGAGCTAAATTTCGAGATATTGCAAACTAATTATGAGCAGGACAAATTGGTTTAAAGGAACACCAATCGCATAATCTGCTTTTTCTTGGTTTCCATTCGCCAGATTCCATGGCAAATGAGATGGCTTCAGCAATTTGAATGAGAGTTTTTTCTGTAGCAATCAAATCCGATTCTGATGGACTGTTTTTGAGTAAATTGCCATCTCCTAGATATATCAATTGCAACAACTTGGGAAGGACATTTGTCTCTTTCCAATAAAGCAAGGCATAAACCCGTAATTGGAAGAGCGCTTTATCTTCCCAGCTAGGCTTTGGAGATTTTCCAGTTTTGTAATCAATTATCCGAACTTCACCAGTAGGTGCAACATCTAATCGATCTACGTACCCGTGAAGGTATGTTGCTTCAGATAAATCGTGCTCTAAGTGAAGTTCTCGATGGGTAGGTTCAAAGACTGTGGGATTTTCTAAGTTGAAATATGTTTCGAGTAGTGATGTTGCGCGGTCCAACCATTCTTTTTCACTAGTTACCAAAACGGCTAGTTCAGGTTTTAGCTCTAATTGCGCCTGCCACCGAGTAGGCAACAGGTGCAGTGCGGTTTGGATCGTTCGTAATTGCGCAGGTGATTCGAATAGGTCGTGTAAAACCGTGTGGACTAGGGTTCCACGTTCAGCATCCAAATTCGGCGCTTCAGGTAATTGATCAATCACGCGATATTTGTATAGCAATGGACAATTCGAGAAGTCATTGACCCGACTTGGAGAGAGCCTTAACTGGTTCACCCAGGCGAAGATACTCTGATATTTATGTACACGCACGCATAAGATACTCCCATGTCTAATGATGGGTTCTTCGCTGAAGGTGATCGGATTCAATTAACGGATCCCAAAGGGAAGATGTATACATTCACTATTACCCGAGGCAAGGAATGGCACACGCATAAAGGTTGGATCGTTCATAACGATCTCATTGGATTACCAGAAGGTAGCGTCGTCAGTACCAGTGCTGGTTTGCAATTCACGGCGTTTAAACCTTTGCTAGGTGATTTTGTTCTGTCAATGCCACGTGGCGCAACGATTGTTTATCCTAAAGATGCCGCAATGATTATCGGGGTAGCCGATATTTTTCCAGGAGCAAAGGTCATAGAAGCAGGCGTCGGTAGTGGTGCGTTGAGTATTTCTCTTCTTCGTGCAATCGGCCCTGAAGGCAAACTCCTAAGCTTTGAACGCCGAGAAGATTTTGCGGAAATTGCCAAGGAGAATGTAAGTACTTATTTTGGTTCTTTACCAACAAATTGGAATCTAAATATCGGTTCTGTTCAAGACTCCTCAGTAGAAGAAAAATTTGATCGAGTTGTACTAGACATGCTTGCGCCTTGGGAGTGCATCGCTTATGCAGCTGATGTGTTACGCCCTGGAGGTGTTTTTCTAGCCTATGTGGCTACAACTACTCAATTATCCGCGACCGCTGAGGCAATAAAAGAAGATGGTCGATTTACTGAGCCTCTTAGTTCAGAAACGATTGTGAGAGATTGGCACCATGAAGGTTTAGCAGTGCGTCCCATGCAACGAATGATCGGTCATACAGGATTTCTTATTATCAGTCGTCGCATGGCGCCAGGTGTTTCTGTGCTTGCCCGTCGTAGACGTCCGTCAAAAGGTGCTTACGGTGTCGCGGAAGAGTGAGCGATTAGTAAATTTGGTTATCGCGCTATTAGCAACCAAACGGTATTTAACCAAGTTGGAGATTTTTAGAACAATCGAAGGTTACGAAGGTTCCACAGAATCTATGGAACGTATGTTTGAACGAGATAAAGATGAATTACGTGGTTTAGGTATTGAAATAGAAGTGTCAGCTCTCGATCCGTTATTTGATGATGAAGTTGGTTACAGAATACGTTCCGAAAATTTTGTGATGGATCGCAATGGATTCACAGCGAATGAAATTGCATATATGTCTCTCGCAGCTCAAGTGTGGAAAAATGCTACCCTCGATGATGTAGCTCAGAAAGCTATGAGAAAATTGTCGGGATTAGCAAAACCAGCAGATATATCTGAAATGCCGGCTTTTGCACCAACAGTTCTTAATGCTCCTTTTTTTCTCAGCGAATTAGTTGAATGCATAAGTCAACGTAAGCCCGTTGAGTTTAAATATGTTGATAGCGAAATGAATAGTGTTGTTCGAAATGTACATGTTTACTCGTATTTTTCGTTGAAGGGGTTTTGGTATTTTAGCGGACTAGATTTGGCAAGAGAAGACGTTCGAACTTTTCGCTGCGACCGAATTGTCGGGGACTTAATAGTGTCCAAGAAAACGCAGTTCTATGACATTCCCGAAGGTTACGTGACAGATGTGAGTTTCAATGATTTAGGCGAAATCCACTACGCGCAGTTGCAGGTTCGCCATGGTCGTGGTTCACAATTGCGAAACAACGCATCGAAAATCGAACCGGGAGAAGAGTTTGATTTAATTGAGTTACCTTTTGCTTCAGCAGATGATTTGATTTCACTGATCTTGTGGCACTTAGATGATGTTCTAGTAATCAGTCCTGAATCTCTAAAACAATCGCTGATTTCTTCCTTGAGGAATTTAGTGGAATCCCATGGTTAAGATTATTGGAGATAGCCAGGTTGCTCGCCTGCTTGATTTAGTACCGTATTTGACTTTAAATCAAGGGGTGCCGTTGGACAAGATCGCTGAGGATTTCAGCACAAGCAAGTCTGAAATTTTGGCTGATTTAAACACGTTGTGGATGTGTGGATTACCTGGTTACACACCGCTAGAACTTATTGATTTATCTTTCGATACTGGATTTGTATCGATAAGAAATGCAGAGATCTTGAGCAATCCGCGTAAATTAACAAGCGCTGAAGTAGGGGCGATAATTATTGGGTTGAGTATCATCAGTGATTTTATTCCTGAGGTAAGTAATCACACTTCATCTATCAAAGATTTGTTATCTAGATTGTTGACGAGATCTCAGTTATCAGTACCTGAGATTATCTCTACAGGCATCCCGAGTGAGACGAGAAACATAATCTATTCTGCGATGAAAATGAATCAAAATGTGAAAATTTCATATCACTCTTATTCGCGCGATGAAATATCGACCAGAGACATTATTCCGCTGTCTCTTTCACAAGAGGGAAATAGTGAATACGTTCATTCATACTGTCATACCACCCAGGATTTTAGAGTCTTCCGTTTGGATCGAATTCTAGAAGTTCGTAAATCCGAAAAGGTGATTAATGCTTCGTTATCAGATGACAGAAACGTAGAAGATGGATTCGAACTGCGAATTAAAATTGTTTCTAACGCGCGTAAAATTTCCGAGATTTTCCAAGTGAAGGATTCAACCAAAATGCATGCAGGGGTTGAATTTAATAGAAGGGCATATAATTCTGAATGGATTGTTAGGACAGTCTGTAGCCTTCGTGGCTCAGCAGTAATTGTTGAACCTCTAGATACTCGAAAGATGGTGGCGACCAGGGCCCAGAAGGCACTTAATCTGTACTCCTAAGGCAATAAGCGGTGCGTTCTGACCCCAATTGAGATAAAGTTACGTGTAGATTCTTACGTTTAGAAAGCGAGAAATCATGTTTTTGCGCGAACCTAGCCACATTCTTATTTTGCTGTTGGTTGTTTTAGTTCTTTTTGGCGCAAAGCGCTTACCTGATTCTGCTCGTTCACTTGGCAAAAGCATGCGTATTTTCAAGAGTGAGTTGAAAGAAATGAAGCAGGACGATAAGAAATCAAATAACGACGAGTCATCCGAGAAATAACTAAATGCCGACCTCATCTGGTGGTCGCATGCCCTTGCTTGATCATCTACGTGAATTGCGCAAACGGATTATGCGATCCGCTCTTGCCATTCTCGTTGCTGCTGTAGCGGGTTGGTATTTTTATAACGACATAATTGTTGAACTAGCTCGCCCTGTCTGCGATTTGCGTTCCGCACAGGAGTCTGGAAACGAATACTGTGGTTCGTTATACATTAATGGAGTTCTGGGTCCATTGAATTTGCAGATCAAAGTTGCCATCCTCGCGGGAATAATTCTTGCAGCTCCAGTATGGCTTTTCCAGTTGTGGTCATTTATCGCTCCAGGTTTGCATGGCAGGGAGAAAAGAAATTCAATCTTTTTCATTTTCGCAGCTACACCATTTTTTGCCTCCGGAGCCTATTTGGGGTATTCAATCCTTCCGGCGGCCGTAAAGGTTCTATTCGGGTTTACACCAGATGCCCTCAATAATCTTGTAAAATTTGATGATTACTTAGATTTTGTTCTAAGAATTATTTTGCTCTTCGGATTAGCTTTTGAACTACCTGTATTTCTCATCAGTTTGAATTTGATTGGGTTCCTCAGCGGTAAAACAATATTAAAACCTTGGCGTATTTGGGTTTTCTCTATCGTTTTATTCACAGCAGCATTCACACCAACAGCAGATCCATTAACAATGGCGTTTCTTGCGATTCCATTAATCTTGTTGTATCTAGGTTCTGGTTTCTTCGCTGTACTCAATGACAAGCGTCGAAATAGGAAGAATCCCGATCGTGCCTGATTCTCGGTGGGCGATAGTAATTAATCCAACTTCTGGGCAAGGCAAGGGAGCTGTAATTGGTAAGAATGTTGTCGGATATTTTTCAAAACATGATCTTGATTATCAGCTAATAACTGGTATTTCTGCAACCAACGTTCTGACAGATTTGCGGAATTTTCTGCAAAAGAATTTGGGTTGTCCAGGTGTTATTTGTGTTGGAGGAGATGGTTTAGCCCATCTCGTTCTGCAAGCCGTAGTCCCACTAAACATTGCTTTTGCAGTAATACCCGCAGGTACTGGCAATGATTTCGTACGAGCCTTGAATTGGCCACTCGATGACATTGAATCTGAATTAGATTGTGTAACTACAACGCCAGCGCAGCCAATAGATTTAGGTTTGGTTGATGGCGAATGGTTTGGAGCGGTACTCTCATCGGGTTTTGATTCCACGGTAAATGAAAAAGCAAATACGCTGAAATGGCCAAGGGGCCGCGCAAAATACAATGTTGCAATCGCCCTAGAACTTCCTGTATTTAGGCCATCTCATTTTGAAATTGTGTTAGATGATAGATCAATTACCACGGAAGCTATGTTGATAGCTGTCGGAAATGGTTCGAGCTATGGGGGAGGAATGCGAGTTTGTCCAGACGCATCATTAACCGATGGCGTATTTGATGTCATGGTTTTGAATCCGATTTCTAAACTTGAATTCATAAAAGTTTTTCCGACAGTTTATTCTGGTATGCATGTCAACCACCCGGAAGTTAACATTTTTAGATCAAAGAAGGTACGTATCAATTCAGATGCTGTGGCGTATGCTGATGGAGAAAGAATTGGAGCGCTACCTATAAGCGCCGAATGCGTTCCCAGAGCTGGGCTAACATGGAGGAAGTAGTTACACCTGCTGAAAAATTTGCTCAGGCAAAGCAACGATCAACACATCCGTTAACGCAGGAATTCGTTGATTCATTCGATTTTGCTTTTGATAGTTTTCAAATAGCGGCATGTAATAGTGTTGAAGATGGACATGGTGTTCTTGTAGCGGCGCCTACGGGGGCTGGAAAAACTGTTGTAGGCGAATTTGCTTCATTCCTCGCACTTAAACAAGGTAAAAAATGCTTCTATACAACTCCAATTAAAGCGTTATCGAATCAGAAATATCAAGAATTTGTCGAACGTTTTGGTAATGCGAATGTAGGTTTATTAACTGGAGATACAAACATCAACAGCGAGGCCTCTATTTTAGTAATGACTACGGAAGTTCTTCGTAACATGTTATATCAAGGCTCAAGCACACTCACTAACTTAGGTTCGGTCGTAATGGATGAGGTGCATTACCTAGCAGATAAATTTAGAGGGGCAGTATGGGAGGAAGTACTTATTCACTTGATGGAAAGTGTTCAAGTTATTTCCTTATCAGCAACTGTTTCCAATGCCGAAGAATTCGGAGAGTGGTTAGGAGAAGTTCGCGGAACGATAGATGTTATTGTCAGTGAAGTTCGACCAATTCCGTTATATCAGCATGTCCTCATCGGAAATAAGTTAATTGATCTTTTTACAAAACCCGGTCAGATTAATCCCGAAATTTTGAAGTTGGAAAATGAAGCACTTCGAAAGGTAAAGTCCAGACACGGTAGGCAATCACGATGGATAGAAGATTCAAACAGATTATCCCGAGCAGAAATTATCGAAAAACTGCAGCGTATGGCCTTGCTTCCAGCAATCACGTTCATATTTTCTCGCGTAGGTTGTGATGCAGCAGTCAAGCAATGTCTACAATCCGGAATTAGATTAACAACATCGGATGAACGCAAAGAAATCCTAGAAACCGCCAATAGGTATACGCAGTTTCTTGCCCCAGAAGATTTAGAAGTTCTTCATCACTCGGAATGGCTTGAAGCTCTAGAACGCGGAATAGCTGCGCATCATGCAGGGTTACTCCCTAGCTTTAAATCTGCAGTGGAAGATCTTTTCCAGCGAGGATTAGTTAAAGCAGTATTCGCAACTGAAACTTTAGCTTTAGGGATAAATATGCCAGCAAAGACGGTTGTTCTTGAAAAACTTGTGAAATATAACGGTGAAGCACATGTTCCGGTTACGCCGGGTGAATACACACAACTAACTGGGCGGGCAGGGCGCAGAGGTATAGATATTGAAGGTAACGCTGTAATTCAATGGTCACCTAGCATAGATTCTGCGACCGCTGCTGGTTTAGCTTCAACCAGAACCTACCCATTGCGATCATCTTTTTCACCTACGTATAACATGGCAGTAAATCTAATTTCTCGCTTTGGACGCGAACGTGCCCGTGGATCACTCGAATCATCTTTTGCTCAATTTCAAGCAGATAGAGCAGTTATTGGTTTAGTGAAACAACAAAAAAGAAATCAGATTGCGATTGATGAGCTTCTAGAGCAAGCAAATTGTCATTTAGGAGATTTTAAGGATTACGCGCGTTACCGCAGAGAGATTAAGGATTTGGAGGTTCTACTAAGTAAGAGAGGTGGCAGAAGAACATTTGATTCCAAGCAGAGATTGCATATGGAGTCTGAAATTGATGAGATGCGCAGATCGATGAAAAATCATGCTTGCCATAGCTGTAACGACCGTGAGGCGCATGCTCGTTTTGCAGAACGTTCTGACCGATTGATTCGAGAAAATGAAGGTTTGAATAACCGCGTAATGAACCGCACGCACGTTATAGCAAAAACATTCGACAAAATTTGTAACGTTCTCACTCTGCTGGGGTATATCGAGGGAGAGAAGCTGCTTCCTCAAGGTTACATACTCTCTAAAATTTACGCTGAATCAGATTTACTCTTAACTGAAAGTATCCGTCGAGGTGTATTCGCAGAACTCGCGCCCGCGGAAATAATCAGCGTTGCTTCTGTGATGATATTTGAATCCAGAAGCCAAGAAGATTTACCTCCCAAAATCCCGAATGACACCGTGGCAAATGCCCTTGCCTTAATTACCCGTATCTGGGCCGAGTTAGAAGAACTAGAAATAGAAGTCGGTGTAAAGACTCAGAGAGCTCCAGATTTTGGGTTTTGTCACATGATCTTCCGATGGGCTAACGGAACATCGCTGAATCAAGTATTAAAAGGCTCGGATATGTCTGTTGGCGATTTTGTGCGTTCAACCAAACAGTTGGTCGATTTGTTAGGCCAAATAGCTAACGCTTCACCAGAATTGAACAAGAAATGCCGAGAAGCCATAAAATCTATTGATCGTGGCGTAGTTACTTATCTTTTGGGGGATGTATGAGTTTGATGCTTTTAGATTCAGCATCTCTTTGGTATCGAGCTTTCTATGGCATGCCAGATACTTTGGTCTCTCCAAATGGAACACCAGTGAATGCGATACGGGGTTATTTAGATATGAGTGCCCGATTGATTAACATCTACGATCCAAAGAGACTAGTAGCGTGCATTGAAGGTGATTGGAGACCTTCATGGAGGGTGGAGCTTTTTCCGGATTACAAAGCAAATAGAGTTGATGAAGAGGGCGAAGAAGAAGAACCTGATTTATTGGCACCCCAAATTCCAATTTTGATGGATGTCTTAGATGCCTTTGGTATCGCCGTAGTTGGAGTCGATGATTATGAAGCTGATGATGTCATGGCTTCTTTTGCGCAACGGGAGAATGGTCCTATAAGAATTGTTACCGGTGATCGCGACATGTTCCAATTGGTTGATGATGCGAAAGATGTAAAAATTGTTTATTTAGCAAAGGGAATATCCCAACACGACCTCGTCGATATTTCCTGGGTGGCAAAAAGGTATGAAATTCCAGGTGATCGCTATTCATTATTTGCGATGTTTCGAGGTGATCCATCTGATGGTTTACCTGGAGTGAAAGGTATTGGTGAGAAAGGCGCCGCCCTTATTGCTAATTATTTTAAAGATGTCGACGAAGTTATTGAAGCAGCAAAAAGTTCTCATGATGCACTATCGGCAAATTTAATAAAGAAGATCATTGACGGTCAGGATTATTTGAAAATCGCACCGACGTTAGTCCAATGTGCACGTGATGTAAGACTTCCAGAAGTTGATCTTGCAATACCTAAGAAACCAACTGATCTATCGGCAATCTATTCTTTGCAAAAGGAACATGGTTTAGGCGCGAGTATCGATCGGATGATTGCAGCCTTGAAATGGTAAGTCTGCTTCTATCTGCAATTTCAGGACTTTGTTTATCTGCTGCCTTTGCTCCATTTAATTTGTGGTTTGCCGTGCCGATATCTATCGGTATTTTTCTCTATGCAGTAACAAAAACGCGTCATCCTTTCGCTAGCGCCTTCCTCTTTGCAATCATTTTCAATTTTTTGACATTATCTTGGAGTGGAAAGTTTGTAGGTTTGGTCCCAGTTGTATTTTTGGTTGTGCTTCAATCAATCTTCTACCTACCGCTAGGTTTTATTTCTTTTAAGCGCAACCGATATTCACGTATTTGGCTGATTCTTCCAATTATCCTGATTTGCGATGAATTACGATCTGTATTTCCCTTCAAAGGATTTGGTTGGAATCGTTTATCTTTTAGTCAAGCCGAGTCACCATTTAGAATAATCGCGTCTTATCTTGGCGATTCTGCCTTAAGTTTCATAGCCATTTCCCTTGGTATTGCCCTTTATCTTCTTTTCGCTAGAGCACAGCTTCAATCAGTTGCAGCGGTTCTTGCGGGAGCAACTTTGGTTCTCTTTCTACCTGTTCAAGGAGCCGAACAGGGGAGTGCTCGCGTTCTAGCGATACAAGGAAATGTACCGATTTTGGGATTAAATTTTAACGAAAGAGCGCAGGAAGTTTTCAATTTACACGTTAAACAAACGCATGAAGCATTAACAAAAATCCAAACACAACCAGATTTGATTATTTGGCCAGAGAACGCGGTTGATGTTGATCCGTTCGACAATGCCAACGTAGGAGATCAATTATCAAAAATAGCTATTGATGCGTCAACACCAATTATTGTTGGTGCCGTCCTTCGTTCGCCGAAAGGACCTGAAAACGCCTCAATCATGTGGAATTCTAAAGGAGAAGTTGAATCCACATATATAAAGAGGACCCTTACGCCTTTTGGTGAATATATTCCCTTGAGGACCATTGCGGAATTCATCTCACCATTAGCGACAAACGTGACAGATTTTGTTTCAGGTAGTCAACCGGTTGTGCACCAGATTGGAAGAGTTTTTGCCGCTCCAATAATTTGCTACGAACTCATAAACGATGAAAATGTTTCTTCAAATACGGAGAATTCAAATCTAATCATTGTGCAGACAAATAATGCAACTTTTGCCGATAGTGGCCAAAGTAGGCAGCAATTAAACATTAGTCGCATCCGAGCTATTGAAAACAACCGATGGGTTGTAAGTGTTTCAACCACCGGAGTATCCGCATTTATCGATAACCACGGAGTTGTTAAGTCGATAACCGAACAGAATACTGCTGCGTATCTATATTCCAATGTAGCCTTGATTGCTGATGAGTCGTTGGCTCATAAGATCAGCAATTACTCGGCACTAATTCTAATCGGTATTTCTTTGGTGATTTATTTAAGAAAACGCAGAATATATGCATAAAAATGTCGTATTAATACCAACATATAACGAAGCTGAATCTATTGGGGACTTGCTTGCACAATTGAGAAACTGCGCGATTGATGTACTCGTGATAGATGATGATTCACCAGATGGCACAGCTAGGGTCGTCACGAATTTGGGGTTGGATTACGTCAAAGTGATTAATAACGGTAAGAAAAAAGGTATTGGACCTGCTTACGTCACCGCTATGGGTATAGCAATCGCTGCTGGATATGAAAAAATTGCAACAATGGACGCTGACGGTTCACACTTAGTAAGTGATTTAGAGAATTTATTTGTTAATTCCCAAGATTTTGATGTTGTGATGGGTACAAGATGGATGCCAGCAGGTTTAGTATCTAATTGGGATCCCAAGAGGATTTATTTATCCAAATTCGGTACCTGGTATGCACGCATTTGCTTGGCCCTTCCGTATAGAGATCTCACCGGAGGTCTTCGTGTATATGATGCAAAGAAACTGGAAATGCTGAATTTGCTACGCATACGTTCGAATGGATATTGTTTTCAAATAGAGATGATTAAAGCTTTGCATTCACTAGAAGTAAGCATTAAAGAGGTGCCGATTCACTTTATCGAACGTCGTGAAGGTGTCTCTAAAATGAGCCAAAACATTGTTGCGGAGGCCTTTTTAAGAGTAACCCTGTGGGGATTCAAGCGTATGCTTAGGTTTAACGCCGATAATGCACATTATGTTAAGTGACTTAAAACAGAGTTAAAAATCTCTCCCCGCGCAGGTTATTCAGCAAAGGCCGTTATTGGCGGACAAGAACATATCAAGTTGCGATCACCAAATGCCCCATCGATACGCCCGGAAGTTGGCCAATATTTGCTGCGCATTCCAATGATTTCGCCAGGTATAAATCCATCTAACATTTCAGGAAATGCTGCTATTTCACGTGGGTATTTTCTATCCCATTGGCTCGAAATGACATCACCAGCTGTGTGAGGTGCGTGAGCTAAAGGCGAATCCTCATGTGAAATTATTCCGTTTTGCACATCCATAATCTCTCCATGAATTGAAATCATTGCGGAGATGAATCTCTCGATTTCGGCAATATCTTCGCTCTCAGTTGGTTCAACCATTAACGTTCCAGCCACCGGAAAGCTCATAGTTGGCGCATGGAATCCATAGTCAATGAGACGTTTTGCGACATCATCAACGGTAACACCAGAGACTTTCGTAATTTCTCGCAGATCCAAAATGCACTCATGTGCAACTCGTCCATTATTTCCGGTGTACAAAACTGGGTAATAAGGGTTGAGTTTCATTGCTATGTAATTAGCGGACAAAATTGCAACTTGAGTAGCGTGAGTTAACCCTGCTCCCCCCATCATTCGAATATAAGCCCATGAAATCGGAAGGATGCTTGCCGATCCGTACGGCGCAGAACTAACTGGGCCTGGACCAGTTGAAGGTCCTGCTAGTGAATCAAATGGATGATTTGGTAAAAATGGAGATAGATGAGCGCGTGAAATTACTGGACCAACGCCTGGTCCCCCACCACCGTGCGGAATACAAAAAGTTTTATGTAAATTCAAATGTGAAACATCAGCACCAAACTTACCTGGTTGCGCTAAACCAACCAACGCATTCAGATTAGCGCCATCAACATAAACCTGACCGCCGGCGTCATGAATTAATTCGCAAATTTGAGATATCGCGCTTTCGAAAACTCCATGAGTGGATGGATAAGTAACCATCAACGCTGCCAACTGTGAACCGTGCTCCGAAATTTTTGCTTGTAAATCTTCTAAACTTACATTTCCATGATCATCGCAAGCGATCACCACTACTTGCATGCCAGCCATCACAGCACTTGCAGCATTTGTACCATGTGCACTAGACGGTATTAAACAAATGACTCTTGCCTGATCTCCGCGACTGTCGTGGTAATTGCGAATTGCTAACAACCCTGCAAATTCACCTTGGCTACCCGCATTAGGTTGCAGTGAAACTGCGTCATAGCCTGTAATAGCGATTAACCAATCAGATAATTCTTGAATCAATTGGCGTGAACCAATACTTTGATTAATTGGTGCAAATGGATGCAACGATGAAAATTCCGGCCATGTGACAGATTCCATCTCAGTGGTAGCATTTAATTTCATTGTGCATGAACCAAGTGGAATCATTGTGCGATCTAGAGCTAAATCTCTATCGGATAACATTCGTATATATCGCAACATCGCTGTTTCTGAATGATTGATATTGAAAACTGGATGCTGTAGATAAGAAGATTTTCTCACTAATTGTGGTTCGATTATCAATTCATCAACAATTTCGCCTAAAGAAATTTCGAATACCTTTGCAAGATTCTTAAGTGATTCAGAAGTTGTTGTTTCATCGATTGAAATCGATACGTGTTCATTATCAACGTGTCGTAGATTTACTCTGAGTTCTGCTGCTTTCTTATGAACAATCTCAGCGTTAGGTACCTTAATCGATAAAGTATCAAAATAAGTATCGTTAACAAGAGTAAAACCAGATGCTTTCAGAGCCAATGCAAAAGCATGTGTTTGACAATGTATGCGTTGTGCTATCAATTTCAGCCCCATTGGACCATGCCACATTGCGTAGAAGGCGCTAATAACAGCTAATAGAACTTGCGCGGTACAAATATTACTTGTGGCTTTATCTCGACGAATATGTTGTTCGCGAGTTTGCAATGCCAATCTGAAGGCAGGATTGCCGTGAACATCAACACTTTGCCCAATAAGTCGTCCAGGCATTGAACGTTCTAACCCATTTCTAACTGCCATAAACCCTGCGTGCGGTCCGCCAAATCCCATTGGAACACCAAAACGTTGCGCTGATCCAACTGCTACATCTGCTCCCCACTCCCCTGGTGGTTTGAGCAGTGTAAGTGCAAGTAAATCTGTTGCAGCTATTAAATACGCTTCGTGCTTGTGGACGGTGTTAGCAATCTCTGCGTAATCCTGAACCGAACCATTGGTATTTGGATACTGAACTAAAGCCCCAAAAAATGATGAACTTGTTTTTATACCGATGGATGCATCGAACTCTTCGATCACAATGTTCAACGGTTTGGCGCGTGTAAGTATTACCGCCCGAGTTTGCGGATGAACATTTTTTTCTATGAGGAAAACTGCATCATCGCTTCCCTTAAATGTTCGCCTAGCCAGTGTCATTGCTTCAGCAGCAGCCGTGCCTTCATCGAGCATTGAAGCGTTGGCAATTGGCAGACCCGTTAGGTCGCACACTGCTGTTTGGAAAGCGAAGAGTGCTTCGAGCCTTCCCTGTGAAATTTCTGGTTGATATGGCGTGTATGCGGTGTACCAGGCGGGATTTTGTAAAACATTTCGTAGAACTACTGGTGGAGTAATAGTTCCGTAATATCCGCAACCAATGAAAGAGTCGAATAATTCGTTCTTATCTGCCATTTCGCGCAATTTTTCAATAGCTTCTACTTCTGTTAATGGTTCTGGAAGCACATCTTGCAACTTATTGGACATAGCTATGTTGCTTGGAACGACATCGGATATGAAAGAATTCAGATCTTTATAACCAAGAGCTTTTAAGAGTTCATTTTCTTGGGCTGATGTTGGGCCTATGTGTCTACGTTCAAAAGATGCGTACTCTTCAAAAGAAGAAAAGTGCTCCTCGCGAGACATCTTACAAACCCCTAGCTCTGAAAGAAAAGAAAGTGCTAGAGAAAGAATATGCCTGTTTAGGCGCCTTTGCGCTTCCTACGAAGGGACAATTCATCGTTACTTTCGCCACCTACTGTGTGACCATCTATTTCACCAGAAAGTGTTGATAGCGATCCTTCAACCTCGTGCCAAACCTTACCTACGGCGATACCGAAGACTCCCTGACCTCCTGCCAAGAGATCGATAATCTCATCAGCACTGGCGCATTCATAAATAGATGCACCATCGCTCATCAACGTGATTCGTTCAAGTTCAGTAACACCACGATCACGCAGGTGATTTACGGCGGTTCGAATGTTTTGCAGTGAAACTCCTGCATCGAGCAAACGTTTTACAATTTTGAGAACGAGAATGTCACGAAATCCATAAAGGCGCGTAGATCCAGATCCCCCAGCTGGTCTGATGCTCGGTTCAACCAAACCAGTGCGCGCCCAGTAATCGAGTTGGCGATAACTTATTCCAGCAGCAGAGCAAGCAGTAGCACCGCGATAGCCGATAAGTTCGAAGTCGGGCGTAGACATCATGAGGGGAATCTCAATTCTCTTGGGGAGTGTCTAAGGATAGAACCGAAGATGCAGGTAACCCGGCAGCGACACTCCCAAAACCTATACTTGAGGTTGAGAGTTTCACGGTGTATCTGACTATCCAGCAAAATCATCTGGGTTGATTTGGTCCAAGAACTCTCTAAATCTCTCTAATTCCGAACTTTGTCCCGAAGCGGCTGCAGCATCATCGGCTACATCTTCTGGGATCTCTATACCGACGTTGTCGAGCAAATCCGAATCAGCCAAGATGTTGCTATGAGTTCGAAGGGCCAAAGCAATTGCATCCGATGGTCTAGATGAAACACTAATTGCTTTACCATCTGGATCTCTGAGCAGCAAGGAAGCCAAGAAAACCCCATCCTCTATCGCTGTTACTTGCACAGCCGTAAGCGTTGCATCCAATGATTCGACAATATCTTGCATCAAATCATGAGTTAAAGGCCGCGCAGGCATTACTCCTTGTTGAGCAAATGCAATGGCTGTTGCTTCAACTGCGCCAACCCAGATAGGTAGAAAACGAACTCCGTCGATTTCCTTGAGCAACACAATCGGTTGATTTGAAGGCATCTCTATTCGAACGCCAACTACTTGCATAGCAACCATGCTCATGAAGAATCAGTAACTATCGGAGGCGATTTAATCCGCCGCGCACCAAGGATGCGTGCAGGCGAATAGAAAGTGACGCAATTTCTTTTTGAACTTCTTGCGCACGAGCCTTTGATTCTGTATTTTTCTGACGATTCAATGGCGTGATTACCTGCTCGATCAAACCGATTTCTCTATCTGCTGCAGATTTAAATGATCGCAAATGACGTGGCTCAATTCCAAAGGTTCCCATCTCGGTAACGGCCTTGGCTACAGCAAGAGCATCACCGTCGTAGTGGCGACCGCGAGGGGCAATTAAACCAAAGGACTCTAACTCCACGAGAGCGCCTTCACTTAATCCACTTGCTTTGAGAAGCTCTTCGCGGGAAAGGCGCATTTCGTTTGACTCAGCAAAAACGGAGGGCGCCATTTCGCCATCTACAGTCGCAAGAGATGGACGAGGCGCTGCTGTGCCTCCAGATGTTGCAGCAGGTTGTAAACCGCGGTCTAGGGCATCAAGGTTTTCTTTGATAACACGTAATGGCAAATACTGATCACGTTGGGCCAATAAAACATAGCGCAATCGTTCTAAATCCGTACCGGTAAATTTTCTATATCCCGAAGGTGTTCTCTGCGGATCAATTAAACCCTCTGACTCGAGGAAACGAATTTTTGAAATAGTTATATCAGCAAAATCTCCTCGCAATTTTGTAAGGACTTCACCGATGCTCAGATACGCGCGTGCAGGAACGCTCATTACTTCTCCCCCAGAGACTTAATATGTGAATTACCAAAAAATAATGCATGAAACTTACCGATTTGAAGCTGATCGCCCATATGAAGTGTTTGTTCGTTTATGGAAATTGAATTGACGTATGTTCCGTTCAAACTCTGTGAGTCCACAATGACAAACTCATTATTAGAACGTTGAATACGTGCATGTTTACGAGAGACTGTTACATCGTCAAAGAAAATATGACTCTCGGGGGAACGTCCTATAGAAGTAACTTCACTATCTAATAGAAAACGAGAGCCTTGGGCAGGACCGCGATGAATTACGAGCATGGCTTTATCTGAACCTGGAGCGCACACTTCATCGATAATGGCTCGAATTGACGCGTCTGCTCGCTGCAAAAAAACTTGAGCGGGCGAAATTTCTCCGAGCGTTTCGATACTGCGAAGTCCTAGGTTAAGTGTTGAGGTCAATTCGCGTTCGTTTTCTGCTGCTGCCACGAATTACCCTTTCCGTCGATTTCCACGGGCTCACCTTGAACTTAAGGGTGACACTAGGGGGCTGTAACCCTGTGGGTCAAGCCGTAATTCCAGCGTAATCTGAGGCAGAAAGAAGCTTCTCAGGCTCTGATTCAACTGCTATTTCAAAGAGCCAGCCAGAACCGTAAGGATCGCTATTGATCGCTTCAGGTGTTGAACTTAATTCAGTATTTATGCTTACTACTTTGCCAGTTACTGGTGAAAAGATTTCCGAAACACTCTTTGTTGACTCTACCTCTCCACAAACTTTATCAGCAGTTAAAGCTTCACCTATTTTTGGCATCTGTACATAAACAATGTCACCCAAAGCGGCCTGTGCATAATCAGTTATCCCGACACGATAAACCAACGCAGCATCAGTTGGTGCAACCCATTCGTGCTCTTTGGTGTATCTCAGCGAGTCAGGAATATTAGACATTTTTTCATCCACTTCTAGGAGTTATTGGATAGAACTCTAATACTTTTAATACCATTGTGGAAATAGGTGAGGCCCGTGACGAGATAAAGCGCGATCCCCCAGGACGCGAAGGCCCATCCACAAACGAAGGCAATTTGTCCGATTAAACCTTCATGTGTAGCAAGAAGTAACATCGGAAATGCATAGAGAAGATTAAATGTTGCTGCTTTGCCTAAAAAGGTAACTTCCAAAAGCTCAATTTTGCGAATCTTCATGACAAGAGTGACTAGAGCAAGCATTGCGTCTCTACCGAGCAGAGCAATTACAACCCACAAAGAAATCGCATCTCGTAGATAGAGAACAATCAGCGTAGCCAAAATATATATACGATCAGCGGCAGGATCGAGTAAAGCACCTAAGGTAGAAATCTGATTCCACGCTCTAGCTATTTTTCCGTCAAAATAATCTGTGGCGCCAGCAACCATCAGGGTAAAAATAGCTAAGACATCTTCTTCGCTGATGAGTGCGAAATATATGAAGACTGGAACACCTAGCAATCTCAAAATACTGAGTGCATTAGGAATGTTTATGTTTTTATTCATAAGCGACCTTAAATTTTTTCGCGTTCCTTTACTCGAATTGCGACCTGAACTGGCGTACCAGGAAAAATGAATTCTTCACGTAAGCGCCGTTCAATAAATCTTCGATAAGACGCTTCAATCCATCCACTAGAGAAGACCACAAATTTAGGTGGAGCAATTCCCGCCTGAGTAGCGTAAAAGATTTTAGGCTGCTTTCCCCCGCGAACAGGTGGAGGTGTCGCCCCAATGAGTGCTCCCAAGAATGCATTCAATTTTGATGTCGGAACTCGTTTTTCCCACGAATCAATTGCGGTTCGAAGCGCAGGAGCTAAGCGATCTCTATGCCAGCCCGTTTTAGCGGCAACATTTACTCTTTGAGCCCATTCAACTTGATCTAAGTGTCGATCAATTTCTCTGTCCAATTGATCTCTGCGGTCTTCATCAACTAAATCCCACTTATTCATCACGATAACCATTGCCTTGCCTGCTTCTTCTGCCATTGTAAGAATCCGCAAATCTTGCTCTGAAATCACTTCACTTGCGTCGAGCACAATCACGGCAACTTCGCATCTTTCCAGAGCTGCCTGTGTGCGAAGTGAGGCGTAGTAATCCGTGCCGCTGGCCTGATTTGAACGTTTACGTAACCCAGCTGTGTCAATGAATCGCCATGTTGATCCGCCAAATGTAATTAACTCATCAACTGGGTCACGTGTTGTTCCGGGTATGTCAGAGACTATTGATCTTTCTTCGCCAGCTAAGGCGTTTAGTAAAGATGATTTACCAACGTTAGGTCGACCAATTAGTGCAACTCTACGATAACCATCTTGTACTTGCGCTCTGCCTACTTCGGGCAATTGTGAAACAATTTTGTCTAGAAGATCTCCGCTACCGCGCCCGTGTAAAGCAGAAACAAAAAAAGGTTCACCTAAACCAAGATTCCACAATGAATGCGCATCAGATTCTTCACGTTCGCTATCTACCTTGTTAGCAATTAGAACTATAGGTTTCTTTGCCTTTCGCAATTCTTGAACCAGCACATCATCTTCATCGAGAGCGCCAATTTGAGCATCTACAACAAAACAAAGAACATCCGATTGCTCCATTGCAATTTCGGCGCCAGCACTGACGGCTATAGAAATTCCATCAGGCTTGGATTCCCATCCACCTGTATCCATCACGATAAATCTGCGTCCACCCCACTCGCACTCGTATTGCACACGATCACGTGTGACACCCGGGGTGTCTTCGACTATTGCTTCACGTCTACCAATAAATCGATTTATTAACGTAGATTTTCCAACGTTAGGCCTACCCAGGATTCCGACGATAGGTAGCCCGAGCAAATTACGCTCACGCAGTAACTCCCAAACGCGTTCAACAGTTTCTTCCAAATCCAACAATGTGGAATCTATTAAAACAGCATCTGCGGGCATTAACAGTGGTGAAGCTTTACGTGTTGCATCAATGAAATCGCGGCCATCCAAAGAGCTCTTAACTTCTTCAGTAGAAACATTGACATCTATTTCGGCTTCTCGTCTGGACGCACGTGCCTCTAAATCAGCAGTCAAATAAAGTTTGAGTGGAGATTCTGGAGCTACAACACTACCGATATCTCTACCTTCAACAATAATTCCACGTGGTGCAATTTTTATGTATTGACGTTGAATTGACAATAATTCGCGCCTAATTTCTGGAATTGCTGCGATATGACTTACGCGGTCAGTAACTTCTTGTGAACGTATCTGTACATTGACATCGGTATCACCAACGAATAAAACAGGATTTTGAGCATCACAATTAAATTTCAACGGAAAATGTTTTAATAACTCAATGAGTTTGAATGGATCTTGCTCATTCTTCTCAATGCTTAACCATGTAACACCACGATAAAGGGCTCCGGTATCCAAATAATTCCAACCGGCTCGATGCGCAATTAACTTTGCAGTACTAGATTTGCCTGCTCCACTGGGACCATCTATTGCAACCACGATTCCCATGGCGTAATTCTACGGCCAGCGCGAGGAATTAATTACTCGTTAAATGCACTTTCCAGCCTTGTTCGCCCAAAAAACCCTCTAAATGGCGTGCATTATCCATATCCAATATTGAAAGTGTTACTAAACCAGTATTTTGACCGGGCGTATGTTCTATTGAAACATCTTCAATATTGACATTTGCCGATGCGCAATCATTAAAAATTGATGCTAGTTGACCTGCTTTATCGTCAATAACAATATGTAGATAAATATATGTCCGAGCAGTATTTCCGTGTTTCCCAGGAATCAACTTGCGACCTCGGTTACCCAATTCAATAGCGGATTGCGCAAATGAAGAATCACTAAGCTCAGATTCGATCTCTTCTAATCGTTTCCTAAAATTACTCAAAACAGGAAGAATATTTGCAGAATTTTCGCTCAGGATCTCTTTCCATAAAATTGGGTCAGAATCGGCGATACGAGTGAAATCTCGAAAGCCTTGGCCAATCAAAGTTAGCCAGGCAGGGTTAACTCCTATTAACTGCGACGACAAAACACTGGCCAACATTTGCGGAGCATGAGATACCAGCGCCATGGCCCGATCATGTTCTTGGGCGTCCATATAGACAGGCAAAGCTCCACATAATGAGATCAGTTCGGCAGCTAAATCTGAACTCCGCTTCTGTACTGACTCCCCCGTGGTGACTATCCATGTGCGCCCTACGAATAAATCGCCTCGCGCGGATTGCGCCCCTGAGATTTCCCGGCCGGCCATTGGGTGTGTCCCGACGAATCGAGACGCAACATCGGACATACCTTGAACTTCTAGTAAAGGTTTAGTTTTAATACTCAATATATCTACAAATGTGGATAAGGGATTTAATTCTTTTTCCACATCAAGGACCTCTTTGAAAGAACTCGGGGGCACGGCCAGTACGACGACATCAAAAGTGTCAGAATTACTGGCTTGATGATCTTTACCTATCAAAGATTGCGCTAATGCACTGGCAACCGGATCTATATCTGCCATGAGTACTCGAACGCCCCGAGCGGATAGCGCTAAACCAATTGATGTTCCGATCAAACCAGAACCGACAATTTTTACGGCGGAGATACTCATTTCAACAGCCTTATTGGGCTAAATCTTTACGTAGAACGCTTGCTCCATGGAGGTAGATATGTTCGATTTCATGCGTAGTCCGCTCGGAATTACAGTGCAGCATTACTCGAATTGTCCGGGGTAGAGCTCCAGGCACATCTATTTCTTGAGCGCACAGCAAAGGAACGGATTGGAAACCAATTTCACGGGCAGCACTTGCTGGGAAAGCTGCATTGAGATCCGGTGATGCCGTAAGAAGCACTGAGATGACATCATCAATTCCAACTTTATTTGCAGCCAAAATAGCGGCCAAGAGCTCCTTGGACCCTTCTCCAATAGAGATTGGATCATTGGAATCAACCTGGGTAGCTCCCCGAATCGCTCGTACATTCATAGGCAAAGAGTAACGCCTTGAACGAATTTCACGGGTTATGTTTATATCTATAAAACCATTTATATATTTGCTAATTTACTATCATTAACATTTGTAGATCCTTCTGTGACTCTAACGAAATCAAAACGGACTAGATCTTTTATTATCGATAAATCTATAAAATTTCGCGTGATTTGCTGGAATTTTATCGATAAACCGATATTATAAATAAATTATCTACAAATAGATTTATATACTTTCATTAATAATACCGATAAAGCAATACATCTTTAAAGCTGTAAAGCCTTTTGTATGTTTAGCAATTCTCCAGAATTGAGATCACGCCAACGTCCTTCAGCTGTTTCCCCTAAAGAGATAGGACCAAATTTAGTGCGGATCAGTCGGAGCACATCGATTCCCACCGCAGCCATAAGCCGTCGAATAATGTGATATCTGCCTTCATGAATGCTCACTTCGACCCAGGTAGGTGAAAGTTCTTTGAAGGTGAGAACCCTGCCGATTCCATCCTCTAACTCGACTCCTTTAAGTAAAGTCTTTTCTACCCCTGTAGGCAATTTGCCTTCGAACTCAATAATGTAGGTTTTCTCTAGACCATAGGAGGGATGGGTAGCTCTAAAGGTTAAATCCCCGTCATTAGTCAGCAAGATTAGGCCTTCAGAGTCCTTATCTAAGCGGCCTACATGAAAGAGACGCTCTGTGCGCAAGTCAATAAAATCGCTTAAACAAGGACGTCCTTCAGGATCAAACATAGTAGACAAAACACCTTTAGGCTTATGAAGGGCAAGATAAGTTTTGGTCATTGATTGCGTAATTGTCTCACCGTCGACCATTACTTCAGATTGTGAAGGGTCGAACTTGGCACCGAGCTCTCTTATGACTAAACCATCCACACTTACCCGTCCAGATGCGATCAAATCATCTGCTCCCCTGCGGCTCGTGATACCCGCTTCGGCGATGATCTTATTCAAACGTTTTTCACTCATGTGTGGCTATCCATTCCCGACAGTCAACGTATCACCTGAAATATCGGTGATGCAGGTAGAACTCTACATCAGAAGTTAAGGGTTTTCTTACAACGCCTGCGCAGGCAGGTTAATCAACTAGGGAATCAAGAATCTCATCGAGATGTTCGAGATCAGGCAAATATGGCGCAAGAGCAGGGAGATCTTCCAGCGAACTAAGTCCCAATCGCTCGAGGAAATAGTTAGTGGTTTTATAAAGAATCGCCCCAGTTTCAGGCTCAAGGCCGTACTCCTCGACCAATCCACGGGTGACCAGGGTTTTCATGACCGCTTCTACGTTTACGCCTCTAATAGCTGAGACTCGCGCTCGAGAGACAGGCTGGCGATAGGCGATAACCGCTAAGGTTTCCAAAGCAGCTTGAGTTAGACGCGATTGCTGTCCATCTAATACGAATTTTTCAACTACCGAAGCACTATCTGGATGACTATAAAAACGCCATCCCCCGGCCACGTTCTTAAGAGCAAATCCGCGCTCGCCGTAGCTATCTGAGAGCTCAGCCAGAGCCTCGCTAACTTGATCCTGAGTCACTTCTAATACGGTGGCCAGGGTCAGTTCACTAACTGGTTCATCGACAACCATCAAAATGGCCTCAATATGCCTATGGATATCTCTGATTTCCACGCTACTCCTCGATGCCCTTGGCTTCTATGGTTTCGTCCTCTAAAACTACTGGAATATCAAACTCATCGGTTGTTTCAATCTCACCTGTTTCGGCGCCGGTCCAACTTATTTGAAGATCCCCCAAGGCAACTACCTGGTTGAATCTTAAGGCGCCTTGTCGATAAAGATCTAATAGCGCCAGAAAACGGGCGACTACTACCAAGGTTGATGATGCGTCGGCTATGAGCGAACGAAAACTTAAGGTTCGCCCCTTTCGCAAAGCTTCAACCACTACTTTAGACTCTTCGCTCACGCTAACAAGAGCCGAGTGCAGATGTTCTATCGCAACAATTGGCGCGCTCTTGGGCGTCAAAACCCGTTCAGCTATAGCGGCAAATCGGGCAGGTCCCACACCAATTAGAACCTCTGGCAACAAAGCCGCAAGGGCCGGATCTAGGGAAACAACCCGAGCAAATGTCTTATCAAAGGCCTCGATGCGTTGGTTAAATGTTGCTGCGATCTCCTTAAATGCTCGGTACTGCAGCAGCCGAGCAAAGAGTAGGTCGCGAGCCTCCAGCAAGGCCAAATCTTCTTCATCTTCAATTTCACCACTAGGCAATAACTTCGCGGCTTTAAGATCTAACAAAGTTGCCGCTATTACCAAGAATTCTGTGGCCTGGTCAAGACGCCAACCTTCTCCCGATATCTCCAAAGCGCGAATAAAGGATATGAATTCATCTGTTACAGCGCTTAATGCCACTTCCGTAATGTCCATTTTATGACGAGAAATGAGCTGCAGGAGGAGGTCAAAGGGACCATCAAAGTTAGTCAGATGTACCGAAAACCCAGGATTTTCAGGCGTGATTACTTCATCGCCATTGTTCATTTGGGTTTCCACGAGCGAACCGTACTTCACTTTGCCCTACAAATAAGACAGGGAGTCCACTTGCCTACTCGGTGGCTAATGCGTAGAGTCCCCGAAATGGAAGAAAGAGGTTTCTCGTTTGAACGCTAAATCGACATTTGAAGATGATGTTGCCACGACCTCTGCTCTTCTGAATAAAGCTCCATTAAGTTTTCCTACGCCTGCACCCCTTACAGAACATGGCGGCGCTAAAGTAATTGCGATTTTCAATCAAAAAGGCGGAGTTGGCAAAACTACATCAACTATTAACTTGGGCGCGAGTCTTGCCGAATTAGGCAGACGAGTTTTACTCGTAGATTTTGACCCTCAAGGTGGTTTATCTCTCGGCCTTGGTGTCAATGCACATACTCTTCCGTTAGAACAAACTGTTTACTACGCATTGATGACTCCAACTGCCGATATCGATCAAATCGTTTTGAAATCTAGCGTTGCTGGGTTGGATTTTTTACCTGCTAACCGAGATCTTGGAACCGCAGAGACAACTTTAGGCGCAGAAATTGGCGGCCAGCAATACTTAAAACGTGCGCTTACTCCTCTCAAAGAATTCTACGATGTTATCTTGATTGACTGCCAGCCAACAATGGGCCAATTAACCATCAACGCATTAGTAGCATCGGATGAAGTTATTGTGCCTTTGCAGTGCGAATATTTCGCCCTTCACGGCTTCATCGAGCTGAAAGGTAACTTAGACAAAGTTAAGAATTTTTTAAACCCAGAACTAAAATTGATTGGAATTCTCGCAACTATGTATGACCGTAAAACTCTACATAATCGCGAAGTATTGGGTGCAATTCTTGAGAAATATCCACAAGATGTATTTGAAACAATTATTGCTAAAACAATTCGTTTTCCTGAAACCACAGTCGTTGGAGAGCCAATCACTTCTTATGCTTCATCATCTGGGGGCGCTGCTTCATACAGACGATTAGCACGGGAATTAATTGCCAGAGGAGGCGGAAAATGACACGCAGAGCAAGTCTTCCAGGTGCAGATGAATTGTTCCGCTCCACTTCACCAGGACTTACATCAGTAAAACAACCAGATATCGAACCTGCTAAGCCTCTCGTTGCTCCTGCTATAGCCGCACCTACAACATCTCCATCTAAAAAAGGTGTCCGTGCGATCCAGCGACGTCGTGTTACCAGTGTCGATCGTTCTCCGTCAGGACGCGAAAGACATGATGAAAAAATTACAGTTTATTTGTCACCTGATGAACTCTACGATCTAGATCAAGCGCGCTTACAGCTGCGTGGTGATTTAGGACTGGGTGTCGATAGAGGACGCATCGTTCGCGAATCAATTGCGGTAATCATTGCCGATCTTGAAGCCAAAGGCGATCAAAGTATTCTTGCCCGACGTTTACGCGGACAGTAATTATTTAACGGCTCTTGGATGGGCCATCGCGTAAGATTCGCGAATTTTATCAATCGTTATCAGAGTGTAAATCTGGGTTGTTGTAACGGATGAATGACCTAACATTTCTTGAACCACCCGAATATCGGCGCCACCGTCTAAGAGATGCGTTGCAAAAGAATGTCTAAATACATGTGGAGAAATACCTTCAGACAAACCAGCGCGCTCGGCCGAATCAACAACAATTTGCCAAGCGCTCTGGCGTGATATTCGGGTACCCCGTTGATTGAGGAAGAGCGCGTCACTCTTATTCTTATCAGATTTCAATAGAAGCATAGGTCGTACTCGAACAAGATAATCATCAAGTGCCTTAACTGAAAAACTGCCCATAGGCACTATTCGTTCTTTTCCTCCTTTGCCCCGTAACTTTACAATACGTATTTGCTCACTATCTGAATTCATGTCATAAACATCTGCCAAATTCATACCAACAATTTCAGATACACGGGCACCTGAACTATATAAAATTTCGAGAATTGCCTTATCTCTTAAACTAATAATTAAATCTTCCCTGTAGCTAGAGTTGATCAGATCACTCATTTGAGAAATCGTTAACGCCTTAGGAAGACGCAAAGGTAGTTTCCGGGAAACTACATCCTTCATTGGATTGGTTAAATTGTGATTTCTTTCTAGATATGCGTAGAAAGATCGCATTGTGGACAAAATGCGGTTGGAGGTACTCAGGGACAATTTTTGTGAATCAATAAAACCGATGAATTCCTGTGCATTACCATCATTAAAACTTGGAATATCAAGATTGTTATGCTTCAGGAAAATATCAAAACGTTGCAAGTCTCGACCGTAAGCTGCAAGCGTATTGTTAGATAACCCGCGCTCTATGCGCTGGTAATTAAGGAATAGATCAAAATACTGGTGAGAATTCATAACCGTGTGCTTCGGCTACGGCCCTATAGGTAATTTTTCCTGCGTGCGTATTTAGACCTTTAGCCAGATCCGGATTCAGTTTTAAAGCTTTTTTCCATCCATGATTGGCAATCTGCAGAACAAAAGGAAGAGTAACGTTGGTTAAAGCGTAGGTAGATGTAACCGGAACTGCGCCCGGCATATTAGCTACACAATAAAATATTGAGTTATGTACAGGATACGTAGGATTCTCATGGGTAGTTGCCTTGGAATCTTCAAAACAACCACCTTGATCGATTGCGATATCAACTAACACTGATCCAGGCTTCATTTTGGCGACATCGGCATTGGAAATTAACTTTGGAGCACGAGCGCCAGGAATAAGAACGGCGCCAATCACAAGATCCGCATCACTAATTGAATGCTGAATACTTGCTGTACTAGACATTAGAGTCTTGATTCGACCCTTATAAATTTCATCTATGTGTGCTAATCGCTTTGCAGATCGATCAATCACAACAACATCAGCACCCATTCCCATAGCTATTACTGCGGCATTTAAACCAGCGATTCCGGCACCAATAACAACTACTTTCCCGGGAGCTACACCAGGAACACCGGCTAGTAGTACGCCGCGTCCACCGTGTGGTTTAAGTAAAACATCAGCACCAACCTGTGTAGCCATACGGCCAGCCACTTCACTCATTGGAAGAAGCAATGGCAAAGATCCATCCACTTCGACGGTTTCATATGCAATGGCCGTTGTTTTAGATTTAACCAAGGCGTCCGTGCAAGGTTTTGAAGCCGCTAAATGCAAGTATGTGAACAAAATTTGATTCTCTCTTAAGCGAGAATACTCAGTCTCTATTGGTTCTTTAACTTTTAAGATCAAATCTGATTTTTTCCATACCTCATCCGCGGTTTTTATAATCTGAGCTCCGGAGCGAATGTAATCTTCATCTGAAATACTAGAACCTTCTCCGGCACCCTGTTCTATCAAAACCTGATGACCATTTTTTACACATTCTGTAGCACCTTCTGGAGTTAAAGCGACTCGATACTCTTGAATTTTAATTTCGCGGGGAACACCGATTATCATTTAACACTTTTCAAAGCTATAGCAGCAGCGACTAATCCAATGAACAAGGGATGGGGGCGAGTTGGACGTGATCTCAATTCGGGATGAGCTTGTGTGCCAACATAAAAAGGATGAACTTGTGCAGGCAATTCAACAAACTCAACTAAATTTTCCTTAGAGTAAATTCCAGAGAAAACCATTCCAGCAGCAGAAATTTTGTCCCTATACACATTATTAACTTCATAACGATGGCGATGCCTTTCAGAAATCTCCTTGCTGCCATAAGTTTGCGCAACTACTGAACCCGCAAGAAGGTCTGCTTTATACAAACCTAATCTCATAGAAGCACCCATGTCTGCACTCCCCGCAACTATTGATTTCTGATCTTCCATTGTTGCAATAACATGAGTTCCAGAATCTGGCGAAAATTCGGCTGAATTCGCATCCTTAATACCTGCCATATTTCGGGCCGCTTCAATAACCATGCACTGCAGTCCTAAACATAGCCCTAAGGTAGGAATCTTGTTTTCACGAGCAAATGTGAGTGCACCTAATTTGCCTTCTATGCCTCGAACTCCAAATCCACCCGGCACGCACATGGCATCTACATCATGCAACGCATTGCGAGCCCCTTCTGGAGTTGCACAATCATCACTTGCTATCCACTTCAACTCCACTTTGGCATTATTTGCAAAGCCGCCAGCACGTAAAGCTTCTGATACTGATAAATACGCATCTGGTAAATCAATATATTTTCCAACCAAGGCAACCTTTACGTGATGCTTTGGATTATGAACAATTTTCAGCAAATCATCCCAGTCTCCCCATTTAACATCGTGAGACTTTAAACCCAATCTACGCACTACATAAGCGTCTAAACCCTCTGCGTATAGAACTTTAGGAATGTCATAAATCGAAGGAGCATCTACTGCTGCAACAACTGCTTCCAAATCAACATCGCACATCAAAGAGATTTTCCGCTTAATCGCATCAGGTATTGGGCGATCTGATCGCAATACAACGGCATCGGGCGCAATTCCAATACTGCGAAGAGCTGCGACGCTGTGCTGAGTTGGTTTAGTTTTCAATTCCCCGGATGGACCAATGTATGGCACGAGAGAAATATGCAGATAAAACACGTTATCTCTTCCAACCTCTTGTCTTATTTGGCGCGCCGCTTCCAAAAATGGTTGAGATTCAATATCACCAACAGTTCCACCGATTTCAGTAATCACTATGTCAATATCATCAGCTGCCATAGCGCGAATTCGTTCTTTGATTTCGTTTGTTATATGAGGAATAACTTGAACTGTTTCGCCTAAATATTCTCCACGACGTTCGCGACTAATTACTCGCGAATAAACCTGACCAGTTGTTACATTTGCCGATCCGTGTAGATTTCTATCGAGAAAACGTTCGTAATGACCAATATCTAAATCTGTTTCCGCGCCGTCATCAGTTACAAAAACTTCACCGTGTTGGAATGGATTCATTGTTCCTGGATCAACATTGAGATATGGATCCAGTTTTTGCATTGTTACGCGTAATCCTCGGGAAATCAGTAATCTTCCCAAACTTGAGGCTGTCAGACCTTTACCGAGACTAGAAGCAACCCCGCCGGTGACGAATAAGTGCTTGGTTACATGAGGTTGGCCCATGGAAGGACAACCTATCACTAAAAAAGAGGTTTAGGTTTTTTTACGCATATTGAGCAATTCGCTCGCGTGTTCCTTCGCGCTAGCAGATTCTTGAAGACCGGCAAGCATTCTTGCTATTTCGATAATTCTTTCTTCGCCTTCAACTCGATTTACTCCACTTGAAACGACTGTTCCATCAACACTTTTTTCAACAACGTAATGCACATCGCCCCATGCAGCAACTTGAGGTAGGTGTGTTACGACGATTACTTGTGCACTTTTTGATAGTTCATGTAACCGGCGACCAACTTCAATCGCGGCTGCTCCCCCAACTCCGGCGTCAACTTCATCAAATATGTAGGTTCCAACAGGATTAGATGCCGCAATAACAACTTCGAGGGCGAGCATAACTCGAGACATTTCTCCACCTGATGCACCCTTAGCTAATGAGACAAGCGGACCGTCGAGATGAGTTTGTAAATACATGTTCACGCTGTCGCAACCAAATGAAGTAAAATCACTCTCCTTTAACGCTGATTCGTAATCTGGTGAATCAATTTGTATCCGTAAATTTGTATGTGGCATAGATAATGCGTGCATTTCTTGCGAAACTTTTCCGGCTAATTCTGTAGCCACCTCATTTCGAAGCTTTGTGAGCAGCTTCGCATGTTCCAGCAAACTCTTCTTAATTTTTATTAAATCTTTTTCTAGTGCAGCAATTCGTTCTTCTCCTCCGCTTAGGTCCTCTAACTGTGATGCAATATTGCTCTGCTTTTGCACCAGTCCCACAAGAGAAACGTCTAAATCTGTAGATTCTCCCCATTTTTTTACGAAAGAAGCTAATTCGGATTTTCGAACTTGAAGATAATCGAGACGTTCTGGATCAGCTTCTAAGGATTCGAGATAGGAAGTTAAGTTGGGCATAAGGTCTGCAAGAATGAAGAATGCATCGTTAAATTCATCCGAAAATGTCCCAACACGGGAGTCCTTACCTTTTACAGCATCTAGCGCTTTTTTCGCATTCCCAAGGGCATTAATGGCTCCTTTATCTTCATCTTCTAAGGCCTGTAAAGCGAGAGTAATCGCGATTCGCAACTCTTCAACCGAGGATAATTTGGATATTTCATCATCAATGTTTTTGAAATCATCTATTTTCGGAGCCAATTTCTTAAACGTCTGATTGAAAAGCTCAAGGGACGCCAGAGCTTCGTCCCTGCTTTCTGCTCCTCTTCTAAGATCGCTTAAACGAGTTTTAATATTTATATATTCTTGCTGACACTCTTGATAACCTATAAGTGATTTACGGAAATTTTCTCCGGCGAATCTATCGAGCAGTTCACGTTGTCGGGCCCCTTTTGTAATAGCTAAACCTGAACTCTGACCGTGGATTTCCACCAAATACGTACTTGCCTCTGACAGCGCACTGGCACTTATGTTAATTCCACTTGCTAGCGCTTTGCTCTTGCCATCTTTTGTCACGTTCCGTGAAATCGTTAACGAACCATCTTCAATCTCCATACCCAACTCTTCAAAATTTCCTATGCTTTGCTTGGGGATTGAGAAAAGTGCACTCGCCGATAAGCGTTCCTCACCGCTGCGTACTAATGAACTCTCT
The DNA here is from genome assembly GCA_947461995.1 of Candidatus Nanopelagicaceae bacterium. Classification (GTDB taxonomy): domain Bacteria; phylum Actinomycetota; class Actinomycetes; order Nanopelagicales; family Nanopelagicaceae; genus Planktophila. Next base: position 3,746 of record CANHNH010000001.1, on the reverse strand, counting down.
GACTTGCCACCTAAAACCAAATTTAATGCGGTAAGTACCATGGTTTTGCCAGCGCCTGTTTCACCCGTTAATACAGTTAAACCCTTATCGAATTCCAGTTGAGCTTGTGTAATAACACCGATATTTTTGATATGGATTTCTTCTAGTAAGGTTCGTTCACTCACTGCGCCAACCTTCAATAGGCAACTTGAATTTTGCAACAAGCCTGTCGGTGAAAATTGTAGATTTCAAGTGTGCAAGCTTTACTAAAGCCGGATTCTTGGTCAGCAATATCTGATCATCTTTTTGTAAATCTATTTTTCGGAGCGCGTCGGCCGACAGAGATGCATCTGATGATTCGATAGCAACAACAATTGTCGATGTTGGAGCAATGACCATTGGTCGTGCGAAGAGAGCATGAGCGGCGATTGGGAGCAAAACTAAAGCTTGCACTTCTGGCCACAGAACCGGGCCCCCCGCTGAAAATGCGTAGGCTGTGGAACCAGTTGGGGTTGCACAAATAATGCCATCGCAACCCCATCGAGATAGAGGCCTTTCATCTATCTGAACGAATAACTCAAGCATGGTTGTGCTTTTACGTTCGATACTAACTTCGTTTAAAGCCCAACCATTTTCGATAATTTGATTTTTTCGCTTCACTTGAAAACTCACCAACATGCGTTGATCTAAGACGTAATCTTTTTCGATAATTGATTGTGCGACTTCTGCGTAAGTAAAGGTTTCAACTTCGGCCATGAAACCAACATGACCTAAATTAATTCCCAATAAAGCAACATTTAACTTCAGAGCGATTTCAGCCCCTCGTAAAATCGTTCCATCTCCACCAAGAACTAATACGAGTTCAATAGATGATTGAGCAGAATCGATGTTATCGACAACTTCGACACCTGCTTTTGATAGAATTGAAACTATCTGCTCTGCTGCACCCTTAGCCTCTTGGCGTGATGCATTTGTTAACATTAATACGCAGCGTTGATTCATTATTGTGGCCCTATTTCAATTGCTTTATCTAGCGATGACTCCAAAATTTCACCCGCACCTCTTTTAAGCCAAAGGAAGTACTCAACATTACCTGCGGGACCGGGTAAAGAACTCGCTACAACTCCTTGTGTTCCTAAACCAACTTCGTATGCACTCATGGCAACTTCCATTACGGCAGACTTACGAAGAGCAGGGTCTCTCACTACCCCACCTGAACCTAATTTTTCACGGCCTACTTCAAATTGAGGTTTAACCATAAGTAAGAAATCCGCATCCGGTTTAGAAACTGCCGAAAGTGCAGGCAAAACCAGAGTTAATGAAATAAAAGATAAATCTGCGACAACTAATCCCGTTGGTTCTCCCACAACATCGCCAGATAGATGACGGATATTTGTACGATCCAAAATCAGAACTCTGGGATCTTGACGCAACTCCCAGGCTAATTGCCCGTAACCAACATCTACCGCAACTACTTCACGTGCGCCTCTACGTAACAGAACGTCGGTAAATCCACCGGTGGACGCTCCCGCATCTAAAGCCCGTACACCTTCCACATGAATCTCTGGAAAAGCATCGAGGGCGCCAGATAATTTGTGCCCACCGCGAGAAACAAAATCATCTCTAGTTCCTTGAAGAGTGATGGATGTTTGAGCATCAACTTGCGTAGCTGGTTTGGTTGCCGGAATCCCATTCACTAAGACACTTCGCGATTCAATTAAATCAGCTGCCGCTTCTCTGGAACGCGCCAATTCGCGCCTTACAAGTTCGGCATCCAATCTAGTTTTCATAAAAACTCTTATAGACCGTCAATACTTGAAAGAGTTTCTTGCAGTTTTTGATGAAGAGCTTCGTATCGTTCAGAGTGCTCAGAAACTTCGCGCGCATCTATATCGTTTAACTCTGTCTTAACCTCTTCTACAATCGAAGATTGCGATGCTACTTCCTGATTTTCTTGATTCATCGGCTGCTCTTTTTCTGGGGAGTAGATTTCTTCTTCGTTGGTTGCGTTTTTGCCGTAGGTGCAGATTTCTTTTTGGGAGCGTGGGTCGACGTAACTTTTTTCAATTTCTCTAACTCTTCACGCAGTTCATCAAACTCTTCACGCTTGATAAACCCCATCCGTGAAACGGTGTTATTGACCTCTTCGTCAATTTTAGATTTAAGTACATCGCCACTTTGTTTAACCCAATGATTAAGAGCATTCGCTAACTCGGCAGGAGTTCGTTCGCCTTCGCTCACCTTATTTAGGTATATCCGAAGGGATGAAAACAGATCGTTAGCCATCAGAACCACTCTCTTAATCTCGCTTACAACGAGGCTAAAGAGTACCTAAATTCGTGAAATCTCGGCTGCTTCAACCTGCCACCGGCTAGCCAACCCAGTCGGGGCTTTCCAGAATCTTCTATGAATGGAACCCGAAATCTCAATCCATTCATCAGGTTTTAAAGATAGAGCGCTCCTGCGTGATTTCGCACTCCACACCGCGATATCTAACGTATCAACGCCGGATAATTCGATCCGAGAAATAATTAATCGAAACTCAACAACTTTATCCCCACTAGGCAGAATCTTCTCAACTGCTATATCAGAGACCCTTCCGCGCAACATGACATCATTAAGTGAATAATCAGGTTCTTCACTTTGGATTTTTTCTTTCACTTTTTTGCTCGCCTGCTTAGTTGTAGATGTCATAAACACTCCTAAATACTGGACCGCTGAAATATTCAGATAGCGGTAATGATGAATTAAGGCAATGACAAAAAACCTTGAGAGAAAAACCTTTGTGGATAGAAAAAATTAGAGCAGTGAACGCTCTTGAGCATCCGTTATCTGCTCAGGATCGATACGAGCGCATTTCACAAACCACTCTTTCGACTCGTCCTTACGACCAGCCTTATCTAAAGCATCTGCGTAGGCGTAACGAAGTCTTACAGCCCATTCCTCTGACTCAACTTTCAATTCCTTGCAGGTCAAGGTAATAACCGCAGCATCGAACTCGCCGAGATCACATCGTGCCCCGGATGCAACAATTCGCATTTCAATTTCTTCTGCCTTGTCCAACCGTGAAACCTCTGGAGAACCCGCCAAAGCGAGTGCTTTTAAAGGCTTTCCCAGGCCCCGCTCACAATCGGCCATAACCGGCCACATAGAGACATCACCGGAAATCCGGTGCGATGCTCGTAATTCTTTTAATGCAATTTCGAAATGACCAGCACGATAAGCCGCATAACCAGCGCTTTCGCGCACAACAGCTAAGCGACCTGCGTGATGCGCTGCAGCAACACCATGTTTGTGAGCCAACTCAGGATCACTATCCATATTTATATTTATACAAACCAAATGTCGAGCAACCACTTTGGCATTTTCTGCTGACAAACTTAATAATTCTGCTCGAACAGATTTTTCTAACTCTTCACCAGTAACTTCTTCAGGAATATCTGGTTCAAAAATACGTGGACGCAAGCGAGTCATATCTCGATCAACTGGCGCTGGACGTGATCCACGAACATCTTGTCGTGGCGCGCCCGCTCGTGAAGGTGAACCTGCTCGCTTAGTTGATGGAGCAGAGGAACGCGAAGGTTTATCTGAATACGGTTTTTTATCGCGACCGTTCACAAATACCTCCTACGTCTTTTATAGATTAAAACTATTATTCACTTAAGAAATGTTATTAAGAAATTAAAAAGGGGGCACTAATTAAAGTGCCCCCTTTTATAAAAGAAGTCCGGCGACGTTCTACTCTCCCACAAGGTCACCCGTGCAGT